>NZ_JBQFPV010000003.1:0-379520 GCF_056536565.1 Ruegeria sp. CK3 | reverse complement strand
AGCCGGCAGCAGCGCAACGATGGCCAGAAAGAAGAAAAACAGACCTACGATGACCACGTAGAAGCTGTTGAAAACCTCCAGAATCTGAGAGTTCCAGCTGCCCAGAGTGCTATTCGCATTCGCCGGAAAGATCAGCGCCCAAAGCACAAGGGCGACCATCACGCCCTTACTGATCAGCGCAATCGGAACGCTGTTATTCTCATAAAAACCGCTATCCGCGGTCTTAATGTCCAAATCCGTAAACGGTTCTTTAATCGACATCAATTTCCTCCCATTTTCACGTTTCTTGTAGACGTTTCGCACCGGAATAATCCGGCTTGCTGTCAGGTTATGTTCTTAAAGTGCAAGGACCAGACGATCGGATTTTGCTCTGGAAACACAGGTGCATAGGTAGCTGTTCGCGGCTTGCTCCTCGGGCGTCAGTATGCCGTCCCGGTGGTCCACCTCACCTTCGACGACGTCCACCATGCACGACCCGCACAGACCTTCAGAGCAACCGAAATCCACGTGCACCCCGTTGGTTCTGAGGACGTCGAGAATGGTTTCATTCTTCAACACCTTGTAGACGGCTCCAGTCGACTGGACCTCGACTTCAAAGCTGTCGTTGGGCGCGTGTTCGATATCGGAAGCAGCGGCAAAACGCTCAAAGTGGATGGCCCCTCCGCGTAGAGCGCTGCCAGACTCGAGGACCGCGTTCAGCATCGGTTCCGGACCGCAGGTATAGACATCAGCGCCCATCGGCATGGATTGCATGACGGCGGTCAAATCGAACTGCCCGTCTGTGTCGTCGCAATGCAGATGGTACCACTCATCCAGCCCCAAAGCGCGAAACTTGTCATCCATCGCGGCTAGATCTTTGGATCGGACCAAGTAATAGACCCGGAAATCCTGGCCCCGATTCAGCAGCTCACGCGCCATCGCGACCATCGGGGTGGCACCAATACCGCCCGCGATAAGAGTCACGTGGCGATCATGGCTTTCCAGTTTGAAATGGTTGCGCGGACCTCCGATGGCGAGTTCGCCCCCCTCTTCCAAGGCGTGCATGGCCAGCGACCCCCCGCGACCACTATCCTCGCGCTTGACGGCGACGTTCAGGGTGCGGCCGTCCTGGCTCCAACTCCAGAGAGAATACTGACGCACCAAATCGTCACCAAGGTGGATATCCACGTGCGCGCCGGGTTCGAGTCCGGTGAAACGCCCCTGTTCGATTTCGAAGCAGAAATCCGAAGTGTCCAAGCTGAGTTCAGTTTTTCGGATCAGACGCGCTTTCTGAGTGTTCATCGGGCTACTCACCTTATCTTTCGCCGAAAAGAACCGCAGAAAGGCGGTCGTTGTGTCGGCCTTGGTGTTGACTACTACCTGGCTTGGGTCGGGGCGCGCCTCGTAGGGAGGGCAAAGAACTGCAATACCGCCCTTCGAGAAAGGCGGAACTTTATCGGGCGCAAAACTGCAGAAAAAAAGATAGTTTTCAATTGCAATATTTTTCGCACTCAGGTGAAGGTAGCTCAATCAAAAACCTCAGAGCCACGTATCCCTCATGTCGCGACGCCACTACAATCTGCCTCCGCTTGCCTCGCTTTCTGCTTTCGAGGCCGCCGCCCGGCACCTCAGTTTCAAGGTTGCTGCAAGCGAATTGTCCGTCACGCCCGGCGCTGTCAGTCATCAGATCAAAGCATTGGAGACCGAGCTGGCATCCCCGCTTTTCATACGTAAACATCGCGGCGTTGAACTGACCGAAGATGGCGCAGCGCTGCTAGAGGCACTGGGAAGCTCTTTCCTGAAAATCTCAAAAGTTCTTGAACAGATTCGCAGTGGGGATTCCGACAATCATGTCACCGTGGGGTCCACAACAGCGGTTGCTGCCTTGTGGCTGTCCCCATCTGTTATTCGGTTTTGGCAGGACTATCCGCACGTAAAAGTGAACCAAATGGCCGAGGACACGTATTTCGCAGATCGCTCTGACGTGGACTTTTTCATTCGATACGGCAAAGACCCGAATGCCTCTCTGCCGCATACCAAGCTGTATCGGGATATCCTGACACCGGTTTGCAGCCCCGAACTGGCGGAAGATCTCAAAGGGGCCAACCTCCGAGACCTGACAGAACACCGCCTGATTCACCTTGCAACCAAACACAGCAACTGGACCACATGGACGGACTGGTTTCAGGCGTTAGGGTTTAATGAAAGTATTCAGACGCAGGCGCGTGTCAGCAGCTATGCTCTGGCCCTGCAGGTCGCCAGAAAGGGCGCTGGCGTCGCCCTCGGCTGGAAGCGTTTGCTAAAACCCATGCTGGATTCCGGAAAACTTGTGGCTTTAGAGGATTTCAACATACCTGCGCCGCATAACTTCTATCTGGTTGAACGGGAAAACGATAGCCTGTCAGAAGGGGCGCTGGCCTTGAAGGAATGGCTGCTGAATGAGCTTGAGGAGAATTCGGTTTAGCTCCCCTCATCTATCGGTTAGGATTTTTAGTATTGAATGCAGGGCCTCTGCGCTGCCAATGGAGACCAGAAAAACGCCAATTCAAAAGTCTTAGGAGTGACCGATGAACAAGCATGCACCGCTTTCGTCTGTTCTGACCCCGGTAAACACAGCAAAGGGGCTGCCGAACGCGCATTATATCGACCCTGAAGTGTTTACCGAGGAACGCGACTCGGTCCTGTTTGCGAACTGGTCCGGGATCGGCTTCGGCAAGGATATCCCTGAGGCAGGAGATGCCTATCCCATTGATTTTCTTGGCATGCCCCTGTTGATGGTTCGTGATCGCGACGGTCAGATTGGCGTGTTCCAGAACACCTGCCGCCACCGTGGCATGATCCTGGTCGACAAACCTCAGAAAATCCGCGGCGCCATCCGCTGCCCCTACCACAGCTGGTGCTACGGCCTGAACGGTGAGCTGCGCACGGCCCCTCATGTCGGTGGCCCCGGTCAGAACACCCACGAAGATCTGGATTTCTCGGAACTGGGTCTGATCCGCATCCGTTCCTATGTCTGGCGCGACGTGATCTTTGTTAACGTCGACGGCAACGCCCCCGAGTTCGAAGAGGCTCACGGTGAGCTGATGGAGCGTTGGAAAGAGTTCGAACAGCCCATGTATCACGGCGGCGCAGGCGCGTCGGTCCGGCTTGAGCTGAATTCGAACTGGAAACTGGCGGTCGAAAACTTCTGCGAAAGCTACCACCTGCCCTGGGTTCACCCCGGTCTGAACAGCTATTCGCGCCTGGAAGACCACTACAACATCAACGAGCTCGGCAAATACTCAGGTCAGGGCACCCTTGTGTATCGTCAGTTCGAAGGGGAAGACGGCTCGAAACTGGCTGATTTTGATGGCCTGAGCGAGAAGTGGCACGAAGGCGCGGAGTATATCGTGGTCTACCCCAACACCCTGCTGGGCGTTCAGCGTGACCACGGTTTTGCCTTCATCATCGACCCAATCAATCATGAGCGGTCGAACGAGCGGATTGAGCTGTATTATGCTCAGAAACCCGAAGACAGCCCCGAACATGAAGGCCTGCGTGCGCAAAACGCGGCGCTTTGGAAAACCGTTTTTGAAGAGGACGTCTTCGTGGTCGAAGGCATGCAGAAGGGCCGCCATGGCATCAAATTTGACGGTGGTCGCTTCTCGCCCGCAATGGACGGCCCCACCCATTGCTTCCACCACTGGGTCGCAACGCAGATCGAAAAGGCACGCGCGGAGGCATGACCACTTTTTTGAAGGACGGCTTGGCCAGGAATTTCCTGGCCGGGTCGTGGGTGGAGGGCGACAAGGGCGCCTCCATCGCGGTGGAAGATCCCGGCAATCAGGATCACGTGGCAGACTGCGCGCAAGCCGGTGAGGAATCGCTGGCTCAGGCGCTCGAGGCCGCACGCGCCTCATTCGATCACGGTGATCTGGCAGACATGAACCCGGCCGAGCGTGGCCGCCTGCTGATCCGCATCGCGCAGGAAATCCGCAACCTTGCGGATGAGGGGGCAGAGTTGTTGTGCCGTGAAAGCGGCAAAACACTGGACGCGGCCCGAGATGAGATCATCGAGGCGGCTCAGTATTTCGAATATTACGGCGGCGTCGCCGATAAGATCGAAGGCAAGTCGATCCCATTGGGCCCCGACTATGCTGATTTCACCGTATTTGAACCCTACGGCGTGTCGGCGCAGATCGTGCCGTGGAACTTCCCTGTTTCGATCGCCGGTCGTTCGCTCGCGCCCTCTATGGCGGCGGGGAACTCGACCATCATCAAATCGCCCGAGCTGGACCCGCTTGCGCTAGCGATGCTGGGCGTCGCCTTGGAGCGCGCCGAGGTGCCTGCCGGTGCGGTATCGATCCTGAACGGGATCGGCTCGGATCTGGGCGCGAAACTGGTGGCAAGTTCGCAGGTGGATCAGATCGTCTTCACCGGATCGGTGCCGACCGGCCAGCATATCCTGCGCTCGGCTGCCGACAACGTGGTGCCTTCGTTGATGGAACTGGGCGGTAAATCCGCAGCCGTCGCCTTTGACGACGCGGATCTGGATACGCTGATGTCCAGCCTGCAAAGCGGTATTTTCTACAATGCCGGTCAGGTTTGCTCTGCCATGGCGCGCGTGTTGGTGCATCGCTCGATCTACGATCAGGCTGTGGAATGCGCGGCTGCGCTGGCCAATGGCCTAAGCGTCGGCCACGGGCTCGAGAACCCTGATCACACTCCGGTCGTGTCCAGCCTGCAGCTGCAGCGCGTGGAAGAGATCACCTCAACCGCCCGTCAGGACGGTGCGCGGGTCGCAGCCGGTGGTGCGCGACTGGATCGCAAGGGGTATTTCATGGCTCCGACCATTCTGGCTGATGTCGACGCCGCCAGCCGCATCGCGCAGGAGGAGGTCTTTGGCCCCGTCACCTGCTTCACGCCCTTTGATACCGAAGAAGAAGCCGTCGCCATGGCCAATGGCACCGAATTCGGTTTGGTCGCGGGCATCTTCACGCGCGATCTCGCCCGTGCTCATCGGGTGGCGCGCAAATTGCGGGCAGGTCAGGTTTTCGTCAACGAATGGTTCGCCGGAGGTGTCTCAACCCCGTTTGGTGGCGTCGGCAAATCCGGCTTCGGTCGCGAAAAAGGGCTTGAGGCGCTCTACAATTATGTTCGCACCAAAAACATCGCCATTTCGCTAAAGGGATAGCCATGGATCGCGAAGCCTTAGACCGTGAACTGCTAGAGGCACATGCCAATTGCGACCAAGAGGCGCTTGTGCGCCTGTATACGATTGCCGCCGACGAACGAGAGCTGGCCCAGGACATTGATGCCGCCTGTTTCTATCTAACCCACGCCTTCGTCTTTGCGCTCGAATCCGGCCACCCAGAAGCAAGCAATCTGAACAAACGGCTGGCTGACTATGGCCGCGCCCACAGACTGGAGTTCTGAGCAATGTCGGCAAGGCACAAGTGAAATCATACGTGGTACTTTGCGGTGCCCCGTATCCCCAAGAAGTGAATGCAGGCTGTGTCTCTGGTCAAACCGGGTGCTCAGTTGACGCGTTTAGAACAGTTATGGGTCTGAATCGCCATATTCTTAACGAAAGACCGGTTCTGACATGACACAGCAAATCAGGAAGATGAAATGCGCGAAGAAGCACAGGCGGTAGTAATCGGCGGCGGGGTGATCGGTTGCTCAATCCTCTACCATTTGGCCAAATTGGGATGGTCCGATGTGGTCCTGCTGGAGCGGGATGAGTTGACCTCTGGCTCAACCTGGCATGCGGCAGCCAACATTCACGGTCTGCATGACAGCACCAATATCAGCCGCATCCAGCACTATACGATGAACCTGTATAACTCGCTGGAGGAAGAAACCGGCCAAAGCTGCGGTGTCTTCCAGCCCGGCTCGCTGTATCTGGCTCAGACTGAAGAGCGGGAACATCAGCTGAAGCTGCAGGCGGCCAAAGCCAAGCTCTATGGCATGAATTTCTATGAGATCAGCATTGAAGAGGCGCAAAAGCTGAACCCGCTGGTCAATTACGAAGGCATCCGTTGCGTGATGTTCGAGCCCGATGGCGGCAACGTTGACCCGTCGGGCGTGACCAACGCCTATGCGGTCGGTGCCCGCCAGCGCGGCGCCGAAATCCATCGTTTCACGCCCGTCACCGCGACCGAACAGCAGGAAGACGGCACGTGGATCGTCAAAACGCCCAAAGGTGACATCAAAACGCCTTGGGTCGTGAACGCGGCAGGCCTCTGGGGCCGCGAAGTCGCCAAGCTGGCTGGCATCGAGTTGCCGCTGCAGCCCACCGAACACCAGTATTTCGTGACCGAGGCGATGTCTGACGTCGAAGGCCACGGCACCCGCCTGCCCTCTGTCTCGGACCGCGATGGCGAGTACTATCTGCGTCAGGAAGGCAATGGCCTGCTGGTCGGGGCCTATGAAAAGGACATGAAATTCTGGGCCGAGGAAGGCACTCCGCTGGACTTCGCCCATGACCTGTTCCCCGACGATCTGGAGCGGATCGAAGAAAACATGATGAACGCGATCGAACGCCTGCCCGCCGTGGCTGAGGCCGGGATCAAGCGCGTCATCAACGGCCCAATGATCTGGTCTCCGGACTCCAACGTGCTGATGGGGCCGGTGCCCGAGGTTGATGGATATTTCTGCTGCAACGGCATTATCCCCGGATTCTCGCAGTCGGGCGGCATGGGCCTGATGGCGGCGCAGTGGATCATCGAAGGGGAAACCCAATACGATATGTTCGCATGGGATATGGCGCGCTTTGACACCTGGGCCACCAAGGAATTCACCATGGCCAAGGTGCAGGACCAATACGCGCACCGTTTCGCCATTCACTTCCCGAACGAAGAACGCAGCGCAGGCCGCCCTGCCCGCGTGCGCCCAATCTACGAGACGCAGAAAGCCATGGGCGCGGTCTTTGGCCTGAACGTCGGTTGGGAACACCCGCTGTGGTTCGCGGATGAGCCGGGGGTCGTCGATACAAACGGATTCACTCGTCAGAACTGGTGGGCCCCGGTTGGCGAAGAATGCAAGATGCTGCGCGAGCGTGCGGGGATCATCGATATTTCGAACTTTGCCAAATACATCTGCAAAGGCCCCGGTGCTGCGGATTGGCTAAATGCTGTCTTCGCCAACAACATGCCCAAGGCTATCGGCCGGTCGTGTCTAACGCCGCTGATCTCGAAACGCGGCGGTATTGCCGGGGACTTCACCGTTACCCGCGTGGCCGAGGATGAGTTCTGGGTCATTGGATCGGGTATGGCGGAACGCTATCACAAGCGCTTCTTCAAGCAGGTCCCCCTGTCCGAAGGCACCACATTTGAAAGCCACACCGAGGCCATGTGTGGCTTCAACGTGGCTGGTCCGCAATCGCGCGAGATCCTGCAGCGGCTGACCAACACGTCGCTGGCGAATGAGGATTTCCCATTCATGCGCTCGGCCAAAATCGAGCTGGCAGGCGTTGAACTTCTGGCCCTGCGTGTCTCCTTCACGGGCGATCTGGGGTGGGAGCTGCACTGCAAGACCGAAGATCAGGCGCGCCTCTACGATGCTCTGCTTGAGGCGGGCAAAGAGTTCGGAGCAGGCCCGGTTGGCAGTCGTGCCCTGATGTCGATGCGCGTTGAGAAGGGTTATGGCTCGTGGAGCCGCGAATACAGCCCCGAATACTGGCCGCATGAGGTGGGTCTGGACCGTCTGTGCAAGTTCGAGAAGGATTTCCTCAACAAAGACGTCGCCCAGAAAGTGCTGGAAAACCCTGCACGCGAACAGCTCGTCCTGCTTCATCTGGATGAGTCCGACGTGACGGCCTCCAACGCGGACGCTACTGGCGGTGAACCGATCTTCAAGGATGGCGAAGGCATCGGTCGCGTCACCTCGGGCACCTATGGCTATACCGTCGGTATGTCGCTGGCCTTGGGTTACGTCAAAAACGCCCAACCCGGAGACGAGGTTGAGGTGATGGTTCTGGGCCAACCCCACAAAGCCACTATCCTGCACGAGCCACCCTTTGACGCGGCGGGCAAAGTTCTTCGGGGCTAAAAGTCGAATAAGCATGCTTAAGCCAGTCCTGCTCTGGGCTGGCTTTTTCATTTCTGCACTAAAGTTGCGTGGCACTGCAAAGGCGCATTCAACCCAGCTACGCGCAAGCAAATTTTAGACAAGCAAATGGCCAGCACCCCAAATGCTGGCCATTTTCGAGTGAGTGATAGGCCCGAAGGCCTCACCGGTGAATCTCTTGTCTTGGACAAGTTATCAAGCGGGGACGGATCAGTGTATTGGGGGAATCCCGTAGATCATGCAGTTTTAGTCATGTCTTGCGGGAAAAGTTTCGCAACAGTCTGAAGAAAAAGGAAAACTGGTCGGGTTTCCGCACCAGTGGGAAGGACCCGCGCCACTAGGGCGCGGGTCGTTTTCTTAGCCGATGATGGCGTTCAGCGTCGCACTTGGGCGCATCACAGCCGCGGTTTTGGCAGGATCGGTGTGGTAGTAGCCACCCAGATCGGCAGCCCCACCCTGGGCCGAAGCAAGCTCACCCAAAATCTGCTCCTCCTTTTCGGCCAGAGCAGTTGCAAGCGGCGCAAATTCAGCTGCCAGTTCGGCATCATCCGACTGCGCGGCCAGGGCTTCGGCCCAATAGCGCGCGAACCAGTAGTGGCTGTCACGGTTGTCGGGCTGACCGACCTTACGGTTGGGGGACCGGTTGTTGTCCAGAATGCCCTGCGTTGCCGCCTCGGCCGCAGCACCCAGAACACCTGCCTTGGCGTTGCCCTTGCTGTCGGCGAGGAAGTTCAGCGATTCACCCAGCGCACAGAACTCACCCATCGAATCCCACCGCAGGTGGTTTTCTTCGACCAGCTGCTGCACATGCTTCGGAGCGGAGCCGCCTGCGCCGGTCTCGAACAGACCACCGCCGTTCATCAGCTTGACGATCGACAGCATCTTGGCCGAGGTGCCCAGTTCGAGGATCGGGAACAAGTCAGTCAGATAATCCCGCAGCACGTTACCGGTGACGGCAATGCTGTCATTGCCAGCGGTGATCGTCTCCAGCGACTGACGTGTCGCCTCACGCGGAGCCATGATCAGGAATTTATCAGCAACACCAGCCGCTTCCAGCGCGGGCTTAACATATTGGATCAACTCGGCATCATGGGCACGGTTTGCGTCCAGCCAGAAGATCGCCTCGGATCCGGTCAGGCGCTGACGATCCATCGCCAGTTGGATCCAGTTCTCGATGGGCGCTTTTTTCACTGTGCAGGCCCGCCAGATGTCTCCGGCCTCGACCTCATGCGAATGCAGGGTTTCGCCATTGGCCAGAACGACGCGGATTGTGCCATCCGCTGGCGCCTGGAACGTGGTCGGGTGCGAGCCGTACTCTTCGGCCTTTTGCGCCATCAGGCCAACGTTGGCCACCGCACCGGCAGTGGCCGGGTTCAGCGCGCCATTGGCTTTGAAGAAGTTGATGGATTCGTCATAAACCGACGCGTAGCAACGGTCAGGGATAACACAGTTGGTGTCGCCTTTGGCTCCGGTTTCATTCCAGCCTTTGCCACCTGCGCGGATAACGGCGGGCATCGAGGCGTCGATGATCACATCGGACGGGACGTGCAGGTTGGTAATGCCACGGTCCGAGTCGACCATATACATGGACGGACGATCACCCTTGATCGCGTCGATGGCAGCCACGATGTCGGCATTGTCCTTCACGCGGTCCAGCAGATCCCCAAGACCCGAGTTCGGGTTAACACCCAAGGCCTCAAGCTCTGCGCCGAATTTTTCGAACACAGGAGCCAGCCACGCGCGTACGGCATAGCCGAAGATGATCGGGTCGCTGACCTTCATCATCGTCGCTTTCATGTGCAGCGAGAACATGGTGCCGTCTTTCTTGGTGTCCTCGATGGCATCGGCCAGGAAAGAGGACAGCGCTTTGACCGACATGAAGGTCGCGTCGGCAACGGTGCCCTCTTCCAGCGGCCAGCCGTCTTTCAGCACGGTCACGCTGCCATCTTTGCCGACAAATTCGATCTTCGCGTCACCGGCTTGTGCTGCGGTGATCGTCGCCGATTTCTCATTGGCGTAGAAATCGTTGCCGGACATCGAGGACACTTTGGTCTTGCTGTCCGACACCCATTCCCCCATCGAATGAGGGTTCTTCTGGGCGTAGTTCTTCACCGCCCGCGCCGCACGGCGGTCACTGTTGCCTTCGCGCAGAACCGGGTTCACCGCCGAGCCTTTAATGGCATCATAGCGGGCACGGATCGCCTTTTCTTCGTCATTCGAAGGCTCTTCGGGGTAGTTGGGGATGTCGTAGCCCTGCGACTGCAACTCTTCGATCGCGGCGACAAGCTGAGGAACCGATGCCGAGATGTTGGGCAGCTTGATTACGTTGGCGTCGGGCGTTTTTACCAGATCGCCCAATGCGGCCAGATCATCTGTGATGCGTTGCGCGTCGGTCAGCTTTTCTGGGAAGGTCGAAATGATACGGCCTGCAAGCGAAATATCTTTGGTGCCAACGCTGACACCCGCCGCCGAGGCGAATTTGCGAATGATGGGCAGGAATGAGGCGCTGGCCAGCTCAGGCGCTTCGTCTACAATGGTATACAATATGTCGAAGTTCGATTTATCTGCCATATTCTTTCACCTTTTTTAAGCCTTTAAGGGGCAATCGCTGCAAGAGTTTGGGCCGCTTTATTGCGGCGCGGGAGGGGCGCGAATGACATAACACCCCTGAGTGACTCTGATTTGACAGGGCTTCCCTTAAATCAGGTTTGCGTTGGGATCAATCGTCTACTGGGGGCGCAAATTGCCACGGTTGAGGAAAAACACGCCAATCGGCTTTTGATTGCGCACCTTTCAGCGCCCAACGCCCCAAGTATCACTTAACCGATATCCGCCGGGCCAAGGGTCATCCGGGTCCAGCATGTGCTGATGAACGCCAGTGATCCAACCTCGGCCGCTGATCTCGGGGATGATGGCCGCATGGTCCCCAACCTTGGCTTCGTCGACAATCCGGCCGGTGAAACGCGATCCGATGATCGAAACTGCCTCAAAAGTCTGACCGACCTTCATCTGGCCCTTCGCCGCCATCAGGGCCATGCGCGCCGAGACCGCCGTTCCGGTTGGCGAGCGGTCAACTTTGCCGGGCTGGATCGCAACGGCGGATTTCCCTGTCAGTCCGGTTTCGGTTGTCTTCAAAGGCCCGCAAAAAGCGCAGAAAGAGATATGGTTCCAAGCCGCGTTTTGCGGGTGGGTAAAGCCAAGCTGATCATTGGCGGCATTGGTGATGGCAACGCCCAGACGGGCGATATCGCGGGCCTCGGCCTCCACAATTTCGAACCCCAAGGCCTCGGCATCGACCACCACGAAACTATCCCCTCCATAGACCGTATCCACGGTGAGGGTGCCAACGCCTGTCACCTCCAGACGGACCGCGATCTTGTCTGCAAAGCTTGGCAGGTTTTGCACATAGATACGCTGGGCTTTGCCATCCCGACACTCTGCCCGGACCCGTACCAAACCGCCCGGAGCCTCGAGTGTCATATGCGTTTCCGGCTCTTGCATGGGAATGATACCGCTGTCCAAAAGAACAGTGGAGACACAGATCGAGTTTGACCCCGACATGGGCGGCGTGTCTTCCGGCTCCATGATAATGAACGCCGCATCCGCCTGCGGATGTTTCGGAGGGACCAGCAGGTTGACGTGGCGAAAGACGCCGCCTCGGGGTTCATTCAGCACGAAATTGCGCAAATTCTGATCCTGCGCAATGAATGTGCGTTGATCCCACAGGGTTTCTCCGGGTGGTGGCTGCACGCCACCGACGATGACGTCGCCCACTTCACCTTCCGCATGGGCCGAGATCACGTGGATGGTTTTAACGCTGCGCATGGGGCCTCTCTGCTCGAAATGAGTCGGGCCTACTGGCCTCGTTTGGACCAGTTCAGAGAACGACCCCGTTTCGGTCAAGCCTTAACCTGCGCTCAAAACACCCCGGTTGAACTTGAATCGCTGCTACCTAAAACGAATGCCAGTCTCAGGGTCGAACACCATGGCACGCTCGGGTTGGACCGAGATCCCGATTTTCTCACCTGTGGTGCTGCGTTGGTCGTCCCGTTCTTCAACGATCAGTTTGTCGCCATTTGGGGTCAGAAGATAGGAATAGGACACGCCTCCAAGCGCCTCGGTCAAATCAACGGTGCAGGTGTCGGCACTGCGGTCGATCTGGATGTGTTCGGGTCGCATCCCTAGGGTCACCTTGCTAACACCAGCCGGAACTTGGGCCGATACCGGCAAAGGCTGACCCAGTGCCGGATGCGTGACGTGTCCGTCCGCAT
Organism: Ruegeria sp. CK3; assembly: GCF_056536565.1. Classification (NCBI taxonomy): domain Bacteria; kingdom Pseudomonadati; phylum Pseudomonadota; class Alphaproteobacteria; order Rhodobacterales; family Roseobacteraceae; genus Ruegeria; species Ruegeria sp. CK3. The sequence goes on along the minus strand of NZ_JBQFPV010000003.1, from coordinate 367,221 downwards.
AATCGCATTCGAGAAAGTTCATCGCTGGCGAGCCGATAAAGCCCGCCACAAACCGGTTGTCCGGATCACGATACAGGTCCATCGGTGCGCCCACCTGCTCGATCCGGCCATCGCGCAGCACGACGATCTTGTCGGCCATTGTCATAGCTTCGACCTGATCGTGGGTTACATAGATCATGGTGGCGCCAATCTCCTGATGGAGGCGCGCGATTTCGACCCGCATCTCAACCCGAAGCTCGGCATCGAGGTTGGAGAGCGGCTCGTCAAACAAGAACACTTCGGGGCCGCGCACGATCGCACGCCCAATGGCGACTCGCTGACGTTGACCACCGGACAAGGCCTTGGGCTTGCGTTTAAGGTATTGATCCAGCTTAAGAATACTGGAGGCGTCCCGAACCTTCTGGTCGATCTCTACCTTGGGAACGCCGTTCATGCGCAGGCCAAAACCCATATTCTCGGCAACCGTCATATGCGGGTACAAAGCGTAGGTTTGGAACACCATCGCCACACCGCGTTTTGCAGGATCCATGTGGGTCACTTCGCGCGCGCCAATATGAATTTGGCCTTCCGATGTTTCCTCGAGCCCCGCAATCATCCTCAGTAGGGTGGACTTACCGCAGCCTGAGGGGCCGACAAACACACAGAATTCACCATCTTCGATTTCCAGATCAATCCCGTGGATAACCTGAGTCTGGCCGTAGCGTTTGATCGCCTGATTGAGCGTTACACCTGTCATGTCGATTGCATCCTGTTGTTCTGTCCATTCGGGCGGGTTTCAGGGAACCGCCAAGCCTGCGCCTCGGTCGCGATCTGGTCGGCAACGCGCCGCACCCGAGGGACCCAGGCCTCTAGTTGATTGAAATCCATCCGCCCGGTTGAACCGGTCACGGAAATTGCGCCCAAAACGCGCCCGCCCGAGGTCAGAACCGGACAGGCTACGCAGATAATGCCGGGCTCATGCTCTTCATCGTCGATCGCGTAGCCTCGTCTGCGAATCAGTTCTAGATCTGCCCGCAAAGCCGCCTCCGAGGTCAGCGTCTTATCTGTGAAACGGTGATAGCTTTGCTGGGATACGGCGCGGTCCAATGCGGGCCCATCCAGAAACGCCATCATCGCCTTGCCTACGCCGGTGCAATAGGCCGGGCCGACTTTGCCGGCTTGAGAATACATCTCTACCGGTTGGGCCGCGTTGCGTTTGTCGACATACAGAACCTGATTGGAATCCAGCTGCGCCAAATGCACCGTTTCGCCCGTCTCGGAGCTGAGCGTATCCAGAAACGGCCGCGCAATAGGGGCCAGAGAGCTTTGCGTCCACGCCGTATGCGCCAGACGGACCAGCCGGAGACCCGGCGAATAGGTCTGGCGGTCTGGCTCATAGGCCAGCATGCCCTGATTGGTCAGCGATTGCAGAAAGCGATAGAGCGTCGCTTTGGGAAAGCTGCTGCTCTCCAGTAGTTCCGCGAACCGCACAGGGCGCTCGAACGAGGCCACGTGCTCCAGCACATCACATGCTTTGCCTATTGTTCCGTCACCAGCCACGGGCGTGTGTTCTCCTCCGTTTGACCGCCGTGTTTGCACGAGGGTCTTGACAAGACTAGCCGAGTCGATGTGTAGTTTTCAATATATAAAACACGGTTTCATTATTTGGAACTAAAATGGAAGCTAAGGGAGGACACCATGCATTCCATGTTCAAGCGCACCGCTGCCGCACTGGCGGCGAGTGTGGCACTAGCTGCACCCGTCGCCGCCGAACTGACCGGCGAACTGCGCATCTTTCTTGACACCTCGAACCCGGCGCCGCGCGCGACGATGGAAGCGATGATCGCACAGTTTCAGGCCCAGCACCCGGATCTGGCCATTGAAACCACAGTGATCGACCGCGAGGCGTATAAGACGCAGATCCGCAACTTCCTGACGGCTGATACTCCGGATGTTGCTACATGGTATGCCGCAAACCGCATGAAGCCTTATGTTGAGGCGGGTCTGTTCGAAGATGTTTCGGACCTATGGGCCGAACCTGAGATCGCCGAAAACCTAGCCTCGACCAAAGGTGCGATGACCCTTGATGGTAAGCAGTGGGGCGTGCCCTATACCTACTATCAGTGGGGTGTTTACTACCGCAAAGACATCTTTGATGAGCTGGGCCTGACCGAGCCGACCACCTGGGAAGAAGAACTGGCGAACTGCCAGAAGATCATCGACTCGGGCCGCGCCTGCTATACCATCGGGACCAAGTTCCTGTGGACCGCCGGCGGCTGGTTTGACTATCTGAACATGCGCACCAACGGGTTCGACTTCCACAACCAGCTCGCCAATGGTGAAATCAGCTGGGAAGACGATCGCGTCAAGCAGACCTTCGCCAACTGGAAGCAGCTGGTCGACATGGGTGCCTTCATCGACAACCACCAGACCTATAGCTGGCAGGAAGCCCTGCCCTTCATGGTGAACGGAGACGCAGCCGCCTATCTGATGGGCAACTTCGCCGTTGCGCCTCTGCGCGAAGCGGGTCTGACAGACGATCAGCTGGACTTCTACCAGTTCGTCGCGATCAACCCTGATGTTGAACTGGCCGAGGACGCCCCGACCGATACGTTCCACATCCCGGCCAACGCTTCGAACAAGGAAGCCGCGCGCGAGTTCCTGCGCTTCGTCGTGTCTCCGGACGTCCAGACCGAAATCAACAATGGCTCAAACCTGGGTCAGCTTCCGGTCAACGCGCAATCCTCGGTGGATGACGACAAGTTCCTGCAGCAAGGTTTCACCATGCTGTCCTCGAACAGCCCCGGCGGTGTCGCACAGTTCTGGGATCGTGACGCTCCGGCGGAAATGGCCAAGGTCTCGATGGAAGGCTTCCAGGAATTCATGGTCAAGCCCGACAATCTGGACAAGATTCTGGCCAAGCTGGAACGCGCTCGTAGCCGTATCTACGACAACTGATCTGGCAGGGGCCGGGTAGAAAACCCGGCCTACGCCTTCCTCAATTGCAAGGCGGGCTGAAGCTCGCCTTCGCCCCCAGATCCGAGATAGCCCATGTCAGCCGTCGACACACCGGAACAGGAAAGCTGGTTCCATCGCAACCAACAACGCATCGCGCCCTGGCTTTTCCTTGCGCCGGGCCTGTTGTTCTTCATGGTCTATGTGATCATCCCGGTCTTTCAATCCTTTAACCTGTCACTCTACGAATGGGATGGGCTGGGCGCCGCGGAATACGTAGGGTTCCGCAACTACGAGGACCTGTACTGGGAGTGGGTCGATCGCGATGCGTTCTACATCTCACTCAAGAACAACCTGATTTGGTTGATCCTGTACCTGGCAGCGATCCCAGCGGGCCTGTTCATCGCCCTGTTCCTGAACCAGACGGTCTGGGGCATTCGACTCTACAAGTCTCTGTTTTTCTTCCCGTTCGTGATCTCTCAAGTCGTTGTTGGGCTGGTTTTCACGTGGTTCTACGACCCGACATTCGGGTTGCTGAACGAATTCCTGGGTTTCTTTGGCCTTGGCCCGCTGAATGTGCTGGGGGATGAAAAACTGGTCACATACGGCATCATCGTCGCTGGCCTGTGGCCGCAGACAGCCTATTGCATGATCCTGTATCTGACCGGCCTGAACGCCGTGGACCCCGAACAGATCGAGGCCGGACGTCTGGACGGTGCGAAAGGCGGGCGGATGCTGTGGCACATCATCCTGCCGCAATTGCGCCCGGCGACGTTTATCGCCTTTGTCGTAACGATCATTGGCGCTCTGCGGTCCTTCGACCTGATCTCGATCATGACGCAGGGTGGGCCGTTCGGGTCGTCCCGCGTGCTAGCCTATTACATGTTCGAGGTCGCCCTATCTGAATACGGTTTCCGCATGGGATATGGCGCCGCCATCGCCGTAATCTTGTTCCTCATTATGCTGTGCTTCATCGCCTATTTCCTGTGGTCGATGTACCGCGAAGAAAGGGGGCACTGAGATGTTTCCCAAACCCATCGAAAAACAACCCCGCGCGGCGCAGATCACTTATCAGGCCATGCTGCCCATTGCCTTGCTGCTGTGGCTCGGCCCCTTGCTCGCCGTTGCCTTGTTCTCAATCAAGCCCGAGGCGGATTTCACCAACGCAAACTACTGGGGCCTGCCGTCCCGGTTTGAGGGCGCGGTCAATTACGGGCAGGTGTTCTTCAACTCGGATATGCCGAGGTATCTGCTGAACTCGTTCATGATCACCATTCCAACGGTGATTGGAGCGGTCGCGCTCAGCTGCATGACCGGGTTCGCGCTGGGGATCTATAAATTCAAGTCGAACCTATGGATTTTCTTCATGTTTGTGGCGGGCAATTTTGTCCCGTTCCAGATCCTTATGGTTCCGGTCCGCGACCTGACCTTGGAGCTTGGCCTGTACAATACCAAAACTGGGCTGGTCCTGTTTCACATCGCGTTCCAGACCGGGTTCTGTACACTGTTCATGCGAAACTTCATCCGCGCGCTGCCTTTTGAGCTGATTGAAGCCGCGCGGGTCGAAGGCATCAGCGAGGTCCGTATCTTCTGGTACGTGGTCCTGCCGCTGATGAAACCCGCCATCGCGGCGCTGAGCGTGCTGATCTTCACCTTCATCTGGAACGACTATTTCTGGGCCGTGGTCCTGACCCAAGGGGCTGAAAGCCAACCTGTGACGGCCGGGATCACCAGCTTCAACGCACAGTACCGCGCGGCATATCAACTGATGAGCGCGGGTTCCCTCGTTGCCGCCTTGCCGCCGGTGGCCATGTTCTTCTTGATGCAGAAACACTTCATCGCGGGTTTGACCCTTGGAGCTGTTAAATAACGCCAAACGAGAGTTTTGCAAAATGACCAAAATCACCTTTATCGGCGCGGGTTCCACGATCTTCATGCGCAATATCGTGGGCGATGCGCTGCTGACCCCTGCGCTTGCCGACAGCCATTTCGCGCTGATGGATATCGACCCGCAGCGTCTGGCCGAAAGCGAAACCGTAGCGCGGGCCATGATCCGTTCGGTCGGCACCGGAGCAACGGTGACCACCCACACCGACCGCCGCGCGGCGTTGGAGGGGGCTGATTTCGTCATCACTGCCTTTCAGGTCGGCGGGTACGAACCCTGCACGGTGACGGATTTTGAGATCCCCAAGCAATACGGGTTACGCCAGACCATCGCAGACACGCTCGGGATCGGAGGGATCATGCGCGGGCTACGCACCGTCCCGGTACTGTGGGGCGTGGCACAGGATATGATGCAGCTCTGCCCCAAAGCGACGCTGTTGCAATATGTGAACCCGATGGCGATCAACACCTGGGCTCTGGCCGAGCAATTCCCGGACCTGAAACATGTCGGCCTATGCCATTCGGTACAGAATACGGTCGAAGAACTCGCTCACGACCTAGACCTGCCCAAGGATGAAATCCGCTACAAAGTGGCAGGCGTGAACCACGTGGCCTTCTTCCTGCGGCTGGATCATCAGGGTCGCGACCTCTACCCCGCATTACGCCGAGGCTATGCGCACGGTACTCTACCGAAGCCACCTCTGTTGATGCCACGTTGCCCAAACAAGGTTCGGTATGAGGTGATGGACCATCTGGGCTATTTCTGCACTGAGAGCTCGGAGCATTTGGCAGAATATGTGCCGTGGTTCATCAAGGACGGTCGGCCCGACCTGATCGAACAATTCTCGATCCCGCTGGATGAATACCCAACCCGCTGTGTCGAGCAGGTCGCGGATTGGAAGGAACAGGCCAAGACACTAACAGACGGGCGCGATGTCTCGGTTGTTCGCAGCCACGAATTCGCGGCGGACCTGATGAACGCCGTCGTTACAGACAAGCCCTATACGGCCTATGGAAACCTGCCCAATACGGGTCAGATCCCGCAATTACCCTTGGGCGCTGCGGTGGAAACCCCCTGTCTGGTCGATTCAAACGGCGTTCAGCCCTCGGTCGTTACCGACATCCCGCCGCAACTGGTGGCGCTGATGCGCACCCAAATCAACGTGCAAGAGCTGACCGTCCGGGCGCTGACCGAGCAAAACGCCGAATACATCTACCATGCTGCCATGATGGACCCACACACCGCGGCCGAACTGGACCTGCGCCAAATCCGGAGCCTTGTCACGGACCTTCTGACCGCGCATTCGGACTGGCTGCCCGACTGGTGCCGCCCACTTCGCGCCGCATGATCTTCAATTCATCGCGAACCTCAATTCTAGCCTCAGCCAAAGAACCAAAGCCAGAATGACAAAGAAACGCCGCTCATCTCATTGGTACGGAAAACTCGACAAAGACGGTTTCATCCACCGTTCCTGGATGAAAAACCAAGGCTTCCCTGACCACGCCTTTGACGGGCGCCCCATCATTGGCATCTGCAACACGTGGTCTGAACTGACGCCCTGCAACTCAGGCTTGCGAGATCTGGCCGAAGGCGTGAAGCGCGGTGTGTGGGAGGCTGGGGGCTTCCCGGTCGAATTCCCGGTCATGTCGCTGGGCGAGACCCAGATGAAGCCCACCGCCATGCTGTTCCGCAATCTGCTGGCCATGGATGTTGAGGAATCCATCCGCGCCTACGGCATTGACGGCGTTGTTCTGCTGGGCGGATGTGACAAGACCACGCCAGGGCAGCTGATGGGCGCGGCCTCGGTCGATCTGCCCTCGATCGTGGTCAGTTCCGGGCCAATGCTGAACGGCAAGTTCAAGGGCAAGGATATCGGATCGGGCACCGATGTCTGGAAGTTCTCGGAAGAGGTCCGTGCGGGCGAGATGACCCTGCAGGATTTCATGAACGCTGAATCCGGAATGTCGCGCAGCGCCGGGGTTTGCATGACGATGGGTACGGCCTCGACCATGGCCTCGCTGGTCGAAGCCATGGGAATGTCGCTGCCAACCAACGCCGCGCTGCCCGCCGTTGACGCCCGCCGCATGGCGCTGGCACACCTGACCGGCAAGCGGATTGTCGAGATGGTGGACGAAGACCTCAAACCCTCAGACATCCTGACTAAGGAAGCATTTAAGAATGCCATTCTGGCCAATGCCGCCGTGGGTGGCTCGACCAACGCCGTAGTCCACCTGCTGGCGCTGGCAGGTCGGGTTGGCGTCGATCTGACACTGAAAGACTTTGAAATCGGCTCTGAGATTCCCTTGCTGGTCAACTGCATGCCGTCTGGCAAATATCTGATGGAGGATTTCTGCTACGCGGGCGGCGTGCCTGTGGTTCTGAATGAAATCAAGTCCTTCCTGCGCCCTGCGAAAACGGTTCTGAACAAGGATATCTCGGCCCACTACGACGGGGCAGAGTGCTACAATCGCGACGTGATCCGCCCCTTCGATGATCCGGTCAAACCCGCAGCCGGCCTGCGCGTTCTGCGCGGCAATCTGGCCCCAAACGGAGCCATTGTGAAACCATCGGCGGCAACAGATGAGTTGCTGGAAACCGAGGCCGAAGCCTTTGTTTTCGAAAGCATCGAAGACCTGAAGGCCAATATCGACCGCGAAGACCTGCCTGTGACGCCCGAGACCATTCTGGTTCTCAAAGGGTGCGGACCCAAGGGCTATCCCGGCATGCCCGAGGTCGGCAACATGCCGGTCCCGGCGAAACTGGTGAAAGAAGGCGTGCGCGACATGATCCGCATTTCGGACGCGCGCATGTCCGGCACCGCCTTCGGTACTGTCATCCTGCATGTCAGCCCCGAAGCGCAGGCCGGTGGCACATTGGCACTGGTCAAAACCGGCGACCGCATCCGCGTCTCCGCCAGCAAGGGGGAGCTTGAGCTGCTGGTCAATGAGGCGGAACTCGACACCCGCCGAGCAGCCTGGCAGCCGGAGGCACCGCATTACACGCGCGGCTACGCCCGCCTTTATATCGACCACGTGCTGCAAGCCGATCAGGGCGCTGACCTTGATTTCCTTGTCGGCAAAGACACACGCCTCGTTACAAGAGAGAGCCACTAATGGACCAACCTGCTCTATTCCAGGACCTGAAAGGGGCCTCAGTCTATATCACCGGCGGCGGCTCGGGCGTTGGCGCTTCGCTGACCGACGGGTTCATGGCTCAAGGGGCCAACGTAGCCTTCATCGGTCGCTCGGATGCAAGTGCCTTCGTGGAAGAAATGCGTGCCAAACACGGTCGCGCGCCCTTGTTCATGCAGGGCGATATGACCGATACGGAACTGTTGCACGCCACCATGCAAAAGGCCGCCGATGCCCAAGGACCGATCAAAGTGCTTGTCAATAACGCCGCCAACGATCAGCGCCACTCTCTGGAGGAGACGACCTCGGACTTCTGGGACTGGATGATCGAGGTTAACCTGAAGGCCTACTACTTCGCCTGTCAGGAAGCCGCACGCCAGATGGAGAATGGCGGCTCCATCATCAATTTCAGCTCGATCAGCTATATGATGGGCAACGCGGGCTATCCGATCTACACGACCTCGAACGCGGGCATCACCGGCATGACCCGCTCGCTGGCGCGCGAGCTTGGACCGAAACGCATCCGCGTCAACGCACTGGCCCCCGGTTGGGTTCTGACGCAAAAGCAGATGGACATGTGGGCCACGCCCGAAGATTTGGCGGCACATTTGGATCGCCAATGCCTGAAAGAACATCTAAAGCCCGACGACATGATCGGACCCACCTTGTTTCTGGCCTCGGACGCCAGCCACGCCATGACCGGACAATGCATGGTTGCCGATGGTGGCGTCGTGGTAACGGGGTAGAGTTATGAAACCAGAATGGATCGCAGCGGACTGGGGCACCTCGCACTTGCGCGTCTGGGCGATGGAAGGGTCGACCCCTATTGACCACGCCCAGTCAGACATGGGCATGGCGCGCGTCTCCAAAGGCGGGTTTGAGGACGCCCTGTTGGCATTGATCGAGGGCTGGTTGGGCAATGCCCCTGTCGATGTCGTCGCCTGCGGCATGGTCGGCGCCCGTCAGGGATGGGTTGAAGCGCCCTATGCTGCTGTTCCAACCGCGCCTGTGAAGGGCGTTCCGATCCGCGCGCCGGCCACAGATTCCCGGATCCGCGCCTTTGTCGTACCCGGTTTGAAACAGGCGTCCCCGCCGGATGTGATGCGCGGCGAAGAAACGCAGATCGCGGGATTTCTGGATACGCACCCTAACTGGGATGGGGTAATCTGCTTGCCCGGCACTCACACAAAATGGGTGCAGGTCAGCGCGAATGAAGTGGTCAGCTTCCGCACGTTCATGACCGGAGAGCTGTTCGACTTGCTACGCGGTCAATCGGTCCTTCGGCACTCGGTGACCGAAGGTTGGGACGAGGCCGCGTTTGCTGAGGCCGTCGAGGATACTCTGTCCAAACCCGAACAGCTTGCCGCCCGTCTATTCAGCCTGCGGGCCGCAGATTTGCTGCACGGGCAGGATGGCAGCACGGCCCGCGCGCGTCTGTCCGGGCTATTGATTGGGGCCGAACTTGCGGCCTCACGCCCCTATTGGCTGGGTCAGCAGATCGCGATCATCGGGGCCGAGGGGCTGTCGGCCGCCTACGCGCAAGCGCTGCAACCGCAAGGCGCGTTTGTCGAGATGGCCGACGCCACCACATCCACTCTGGCCGGGTTGAACAAAGCCCGCAATATGACAAGAGAAACCGTATGAGCCGCCCTATCATTGCCATTCTGCGAGGTTTGACCCCCTCGAGCGCCGAGAAAGTCGGTCGACTTCTGATCGAAACCGGGATCGACCGGATCGAGGTGCCGCTGAACTCACCGGATCCTCTTGAGAGCATCGGGACTCTGGTCGAGGCGTTCGGCGATCGCGCCCTGATCGGCGCGGGCACGGTGCTGACCCCTGAGCAGGTTGAGGCCGTGCGGGATGTGGGCGGCAAGCTGATTGTCTCACCCAATGCCGATCCTGATGTGATCCGGCGCAGTCGCGAACTGGGGCTGCAATCTTGGCCGGGCATCTTCACCCCGACCGAGGCCTTTTCGGCCCTCAAAGCGGGTGCAACCGGTTTGAAGCTGTTCCCTGGCTCCTTGGCTGGCCCTGCCGGGCTGTCTGCTTTGCGGGCGGTCTTGCCTGCGGGCACGCAGATCTTCGCGGTTGGCGGTGCGGGCACAGACAACTTCGAAGAATGGATCGCAGCCAGCGCGGACGGGTTCGGCATCGGTTCGGCCCTGTTCAAGCCGGACATGGAGATCGCGGAAATCTCGGAACGCGCCATCCGGATCGTAGCCGCCTATGACGAGGCCGTTGCATGAGCGTCACTTTCGACGACCGCCCGTGTATTCTGGGCGAAGGTCCCCTCTGGCATCCAGAGCGGAAGCAGCTGTTCTGGTTCGACATCCTCGGCAAACGCCTTCTGACCCGCGAGGACGAGGCGCAGAAAAGCTGGGATTTCGACGAATATGTCTCAGCCGCAGGCTGGGTGGACCGTGACACTCTGCTGATGGCCTCGGAATCCGGGTTGTGGCGGTTTTCGCTGGCCACGGGTGAGAAATCACTGGTTGTCCCGCTAGAGGCTGAAAATCCCGTCACCCGTTCGAATGACGGCCGCGCCGATCCGTGGGGCGGGTTCTGGATCGGGACGATGGGCAAAAGCGCGGAACCCGGTGCTGGCTCAATCTACCGGTTCTACAAGGGCGAGTTGCGCCGTTTGGCGCCGGGTATCACCATCTCAAACGCGATCTGTTTCACTCCGGACCGGTCCTGCGCCTACTTCGCAGACACCGCGACTCGACAGGTCATGCGGTGGGATCTGAACTCCGAAACCGGCTGGCCTGAGGGGGAACCTTCGGTCTTTCTGGATCTGAACGAAGACGGTTTGAACCCGGATGGTGCGGTGGTTGATTCCGCTGGGAACGTTTGGATCGCTCAATGGGGGGCGAGCCGGGTCGCGGCCTATGATCCGACGGGCAAGTTCCTGCGCGCGGTCACCATTGACGCCGCTCAAACGTCTTGCCCCGCCTTTGGCGGAGACGATCTGACGACGCTGTTCTGCACGACGGCCCGCGAAGGGCTGAGCACTGAGACGCTTGAAACACAACCCGCTAACGGAATGACCTTTGCCGAGCCGAACGCAGGCCAGGGCCAACCGGAACATAGAGTCCTTCTATGACCCCCGAACTAGGCGTTTGCTACTACCCCGAACACTGGCCCGAGGCTGTTTGGGCCGAAGATGCCGCGCGCATGGTCGAAACGGGCCTGAGCTGGGTGCGCATCGGCGAATTCGCCTGGAGCCGGTTGGAACCCTCGCCCGGCGACCTGCAATTCGACTGGCTGGATCGCGCCGTCGAGGTGCTGGGATCGGCCGGTTTGAAGGTGGTTATGGGGACGCCCACAGCGACGCCTCCGCGCTGGATGCTGGACAAACACCCCGATATGCTGGCCGTCGACGCCCAAGGTCAGCCGCGTAAATTCGGGTCACGTCGGCACTATTGCTTCAGCCATGCGGGCTATGTCGACGAGTGCGTCCGCATCGCCCGGATCTTTGGCGAACGCTACGGCCACAATCCGCATTTGGCGGCTTGGCAAATCGACAATGAATATGGCTGCCACGACACCACGATCAGCTACAGCGCCCCTGCGCTCGCAGCGTTTCGGCTTTGGTTGGCGGATCAATATGGCAGCATCGACGCCCTGAACGACGCTTGGGGCAATGTGTTTTGGTCGATGGAATACGACCATTTTGACCAGATCGACCTTCCAAACCTAACCGTGACCGAGCCGAACCCTGCCCATGTTCTGGCCTTCCGACGCTTTAGTTCTGACCAGGTGGTGGCGTTCAACAAGGCTCAAGCCGAAGTGTTGCGCCCGCTGACCGATGCGCCGCTGTCGCATAACTACATGGGACGTGTGCTTGAGTTCGACCATTTCGATGTTGGCGCGGACCTCGATATCGCCACCTGGGACAGTTATCCGATTGGGTTTCTATCGGACCGGTTGGAGGACGACGCCGAACACAAGGCCAAATTCCTGCAGCAAGGCGATCCGGATATGCAGGGCTTTCACCATGACCTCTATCGCGCGGTTGGCCGTGGTCGTTGGTGGGTGATGGAGCAACAGCCCGGCCCCGTAAACTGGGCCCCCTACAACCCCGCTCCCCTGCCCGGTATGGTCCGGCTGTGGTCGCTTGAGGCCGTGGCCCACGGGGCCGAGGTGGTCAGCTACTTCCGCTGGCGCCAAGCACCATTTGCGCAAGAGCAGATGCACGCAGGCTTACTGACACCAGACAGCCGCGCGGCCCCCGGTCTGGCCGAGGCGCGCCAGACGGCGGACGAACTGAAGGCCATCGATCCGGTGCACCAGAAACAGGCGCAGGTTGCGATCCTGTTCGACTATGCCTCGGATTGGGCGTGGACCACGCAGCCGCAGGGCGCAGGTTTTGACTATTTCCGGCTGGTATTCTCGGCCTATCGCGCTCTGCGTCGGGCCGGGCTGTCGGTGGACATCCTTTCACCTCAGCACCTGCCGAAAGGTTACGCCGTTATCCTTGCGCCGGGAATAGCCACTATTGACGCCGAGTTGGAGGCGCGTTTATCTGAGGCCTGCGACCTTGCCATCCTTGGCCCGCGCAGCGGCGCAATCACCCGCGATTTTCAGATCCCACTGTCAGGTCGCCCCGGCCTTGACGCGGTCGATTGCCATGTCGATCTGGTTGAAACCTTGCCGCCGAGTGTCAAACGCCCGGTCGTCGGGGGCGGAGCCGCGCAGCACTGGCTCGACCGTCTGTCGGGAGACGGAGCGGACCTATTGCAGTTTGAGGATGGTACCCCTGCTGTGAAAACGGGGGACGGAATTTGGTATCTGGCGGGTTTCCCCGACGAGGCGCTCTGGGATCGTCTCATCGGACTGGCGGCGCACCACACCAGCCTAACGCTGCAGCCGATGCCCGAGGGCCTGCGGCTTCGGGAATCAGCCGCGCATACGTTTCTTATCAACTACAATGCCGATCCAGTTGAATGGAACGGACACACCATTGCGGGCTGCGACGTTGTAATCCTCGAAAACAGCGCGTCCTCGGAGGGTTGATACGGGCGCGCTATTCCGTCCAGATCGCAAGATTGTGAGGGGCGACCGGGTCTTCTCCGACCAGAAGAGAGCGCTTTGAGTTCTCAGACAGCGGTTGATCTTGATCGCCGAAATTGAAGGCAAAGCGCAGGTCCCCGCGTCGGGTGAGCCTCAAATCTTGATGCGTTTCGATGACCTGCAGCCCCGCCCAATCCAACACGTCGCGCAGAATGTTCTGCAACAACGCGCCGCTCGGGACCATCGCAAGATAGGTCGTTCTGTCCGAGCGAGTGACCGCCGGGCTGCCATTCTGATATCGACTGACGAATTGGCCGATAACATCTTCACTTGTCTCGATAATTTCGCGCCATCCCGTGAATGGCCGCGGGTTTTGCTCGCCCAACTGCACGGCTTCATCCGCAAGATCGGGCAAGGACTCGACTCGTAAAACGCGAACACCTGTCAAATCACTCAACACTCCCGGCGCGAGGCTATCCGGGCTGTGCATATCTGGCGTCTTGCTACCCAACCGCGCCCCGATCAACAGTTTCGCTGACGTCGCCTGAAGTCTTGAGGCCAAGTCGTCGCTGACAATCATGCTCTGCGGCAAAACGATCAAGGCATAGCCATCGAGGTCGTCCTCTGGCCCGACAAAATCCAGCTCGACGCCGAAACAGCGCAAACCCGCGTACCAGTCTAGTAGGATGTTCGCATTGGGAAACTCATCGTCATGCGGCAGGATATCCGCCGCCCAGATCGACGTATAGTCGATCAGCATTGCAACTTGGGCCTTCTGCCTTTTGGCCGGCGGCAAAGCCGCGCGATCCTTCACCACCTGCGCCAATTCAACCGCTGCCTGATCCGGACTGCCATCCGACCGTAAAAGCGCGGTGTGGAACTGCTCCTGAGCGAACTTGGCCTGCCGCCAGCGAAAGAACATCACCGCCTGCGCACCATGAGCATAGGCTGCCCAGGTCCACAGCCGGACCGCTCCATCTGCGGGCGAAGGGTTCTTTTCCGCCCAGTCGACGGGACCGGGTTGCTGCTCTAACACCCACATGCGCCCGCGTCCCTGCGAACGATAGAGATCGCAGTGAAACCCCTGATAGTCAGGTGCCCCGGTTCGCAAGTAGCGATGCTTGTCCTGATCAGACAGGGATGATCCCAGCAGATTGCCCAGCGGGTAGCTGTCGAAGCCTACGATATCCAGATCGGCGCCCACCGCGTGGTGATCATACTCGAAACTGCCCGCCATGAAGTTATGCGTGATATCCCGGCCCGGCGAATGCGCCCGAAGAATATCCACCTGAGCCTTGTTGAACAGTCGGACCCGGTCCGAGGAATAACGCGCAAAATCCAAAGATTGCGTCGGGTTCGCGGCCGCGACCAAGCCGTTTGGTAGCTCGATCTGGTCAAAACGTGAATACTGCGTGCCCCAGAAGACCGTACCCCATCTCTGGTTCAGTTCTTCAATCGCGCCATAGCGCTCTTGCAGCCACCGGCGAAACCCATTGCGAGCCGCGTCCGAGTAACTGAGGACGGTGTCGTGGTCATTGTATTCGTTGTCGATCTGCCACGCGTGAACATGCGAGTTTTGCCCATAGCGCTGGGCATATTCGGTGGCGATCCGTTTGGACTCCTCAAGATAAACATCGCTGGAGAAGCAATAGTGCCGGCGCGATCCAAAGCCGCGCACGCGACCGTCAGGGCCGACGGGCAAAATCTCCGGGTACTCGTCGATCAGCCATTTGGGTGGCGAAGCCGTTGGAGTAGACATCATGACCCGCAGGCCAGCCTCACCCAAAATCCCGATGACCTCATCCAGCCAACCCCACTCGAACTGACCGCGCCGGGGCTCGATCAGGCCCCAGGTGAACTCGGCAATCCGCACCCAATCGAGGCCCATTTCGACCATACGCGCGGCATCGTCTCGCCATTGGGACGGGCCCCATTGTTCGGGGTAGTAGCAAACGCCCAGTTCAAGTTTGCTCATCTGGTGTCCTTCGCGGTTCGCCGTTCGATCCATTTCAGGAAGCTGGCGCAACCCAGAGTGATCACGACATAGAGGATCGCCGCCGTGTTGAAGGGCGCAAACGGCAGGAAGCTGGAGGCTTGGAATTCGCGCATGCGTTGGGTCATGTCGCGCACCGACAGGATCGACAGCAGCGAGGTGTCTTTGATCATCGCGATGAATTCGTTGCCCAAGGGCGGTGTGACAATCCGCAAGGCCTGTGGCAGCACGATCAGCCGCGCAGTTTGCCAGCGTGACAGGCCCAGCGAGCTGCCAGCCTCGAGCTGGCCTTTCGGTATAGCTTCGATGCCGGATCGGAAGATCTCGGCCATATAGGCGGAATACCCAACCGAAATGGCGATGATCCCGCGCGTCATGTTGGTCATGTCGATACCACCGCCAGTAGCATCCTTGACAGCGCCCGCCAGAGGAAGGCCGATATAGAGGATGATCACCAGCATCGGTATGCCTCGGATCGTGTCCACGAAAAACTCGGCGCCGACCGCAAGCGGGTGCAGTTTGTGTTGGGACCCACCGACCGTCAGTGTCAGCAAAAGGAAACCGAAAACCGCGAAAGCCAACCCCGGATTTCGGAACTTGTCCGGCAAAAAGCTGGTTTGCCAGATCACAGGATAGCCCTGCGAGTGGGCCTCAACTGGAACAAAGGCGCCCGAGACGCTGTCGACGGTCTCTATCTGCTCAATCGCGGATGCAGCGTCCGGGGCGCTCCGGATCCGGATTTGCTGATCGCCGCCGCCCTCGAATTCGCGGAAGCGGATCACGTCGGCCTGCGCCTGAGGGGTACCGCGTACGATGGCAATACGGCCCTCGGTATTGCCGACAAGGACATAGCTGACCTTGGGCTGCATGAAGAAAAAGGTGGACACCGCAAGCAACGCAAGGCTGATCGCTCCATAGACCATCGTTGTCCGGGCCTTTGGCTGGAAAGACTGCAGCCCCACCCAGATCAGACCAAGGATCGCTGCGAAGATATAGGCAAAGATCGCGGCGCGGAACGTGATGGCGACGCCTGTTGCGAATTGCCAATGGGCCATGAACATCAGGTAGAACAGCGCGGCGCCCGTCAGAATTTCGAACCCAAGCTGCACGCGCCCGCGCAAAGGTTTCGTCAAACGACTAGAGATCAGGCACAGCGCGATGATCACAGCATAGACAGCCAGCAGGATCTGCAAGCCGCTCTGAACTTGTGCCACCACTTCGGGAAACAAAACCCACGTTTGGTTGGTGCGATCAATCAGGGTCGAGGTATTCTCGCTGAGCGCATGAAAAAAGACGGACTCGGCGAAGGGCATCAGGACATGCGGGGCGACAAAAGCCAGAATGGACAGGCCAACCGCCGCCGGAAAAGCCGTCAATGCCGAAATCCGAAGCCATGCGGGCGCTTGCGCTTCGAACCGGGTGTGCCGGGCGCAAAGATAGCCGAGGATCGCCGTCGCAAGGACAAGCAAGAACCCCACGAAAATCGGCCCTGCATTGTTGCCGATTCCCAGAATGGCGACCAGAGATCGCAAGTATTTGGATGAAGTGGCAAACAGATAGATGATAAATGGCGCGGCTGCGAGCAACACGAGGTTGCTCGGGCGGATCGAGCTGAGGCGCGACATGGGGTTCTCCGCTAAGTCAAAGCCCCGGCGGCAGAACCCGCCGGGGCTGGAGGGGGTTCAAAGGATCAGTTGGTGCCCCAGTATTTGGCTTTCAGCTCATCCAACGTCCCGTCTTGCTGAATTGCGGCCAGACCTTCGTTGATCGCATCGACGGTCGGATCACCTTCCTGAAACACGATCCCCAGAGGGTCGGATTGCAGGCCGGTAATGCCCACGGTTAACTCGCCCGCGAACTCCTGCTCATACGCGGTGGCCGAAGTTCCGTCGATGATCACGCCTTCGACGTCAGCGTTCTGCAACGCCAGAATGGCGGCCGAGAAGTTGTCATAGAGGCTGACATTCTCGCGCCCGACCAGCTCTTCCGCCAGCTGAGCGTTGGTTGTTCCGGTTTGAGCGGCCAGCTTGAGACCTCCGGCCTTGAAGTCATCCAGGGTCGTGTCGCCCTTGTCGACTTGCAACAGGATGGCCTGGCTGACCACGATATATGGCTCAGAGAAATCCATGGTCTCTTCCCGTTCCGGCGTTATCGAAACGCCCGAGATGACCAGATCGAACTCACCTTGCTGAAGGGCTGCGAAGATGCCGTCCCACGCGGTATTGACGAAATTCGGCACGCAGTTCACGCGCTCGCAAATGGCGTTCATCACGTCGACGTCAAAGCCCACGATCTCGCCCGTTGTCTCGTCGACGGTCTCCATCGGTGGATAGGTCGCGTCCGTTCCGATCTTTAATACGCGCCCATCCAAATCAGCGGCAAAAGCGGCCGGAACCGTCATCGTTGCAACCGCTGCAGCGGCAAGTAGATGTTTGAACATGTTCGGTTTCTCCTTTATTGGGTCAGGTCAAATCGCCGGGTTCGGCGGAGGTGTGT
Source organism: Ruegeria sp. CK3 (assembly GCF_056536565.1). Classification (NCBI taxonomy): domain Bacteria; kingdom Pseudomonadati; phylum Pseudomonadota; class Alphaproteobacteria; order Rhodobacterales; family Roseobacteraceae; genus Ruegeria; species Ruegeria sp. CK3. The sequence continues at coordinate 349,769 of NZ_JBQFPV010000003.1, read as the reverse complement.
CAGGTTGCCGCTCGATTAACGTGGCCCTGATCTTCTTTTGAATTTCGGACGGATCGACCCCGTCCAGTGATTTTAACATGAACGCGCCCAGCAACCGGCTGGTCTCGTCAATCGGCACGTAATAGGCGCTGGGCGCAGGCACGAAATACTTGCTGAGTTGGAGGTCATCGGTCGAAATGACCACAACATCGCGCCCGACCCTGATGCCATCTTCGGCGGCAGCCGACAAAACGCCCAATGTCATCGCCTCATTGGCGCAAATGATACCGGTCGGGCGGTCTTTACGCTGCATCAGGCTGCGAAAAGCCTCTTGGCCGCTTTGCGCCGTTGTGGGGCCGTTGTAGATCAGATCGGGTTGAACGGGCACGCCCGCCGTCTGTAGTGCGGCGGCATAGCCAGTCTGACGCTGTCCGGTGTAAACCAATTCGTCGGGTGGATTGATGAGAGCAATTCGTCGATGACCTAAACGCAACAGCCGCTCTGTGGCATCATGCGCTGCACTTTCGCTATCGAAATCGACATAGGGATGAGGTTCAGAACTGTCGCTCATGCCATAGGTTACAAAGGGGAAGTTCTGACTTTGTAGATAGGCGATACGCGGGTCGTTTCGTCGGGTGCCCGAAAAGATCACCCCATCCGCCGAGCGTTCCTGTACGATCGTGCGAAGGGCGGCCATCGCGTCGTCCAGATCAGCCACACTGCACACGCTCAGCTCATAGCGTGACCCCTGCAAAGCGGTTGAGATGCCAGCCACAATTCGGGTGAACTCGACACCCTCCCACTCCTCGGTTGCGTCAGCGGAGACGCCCACCAGTACCGCGATCCGGTAGGACTTGTTCGTGCGCAATTTCAGCCCAGCAAGGTTTACTTTGTAACCCTGCTCCACGGCCACTTTCTGTATCTCTTCACGGGTTTCGCGTTTGACCGAGTCCTCCCCGCGCAACGCATTGGATACGGTACCGACGGAGTAGCCTGTCTGCTTGGCGATAGACTTGATCGTTGCGCGGGCCATCTAGATACGACCTTTCAAAAGATCGGTCAGAAAGCGCCTTCCTGTTGTCAGAGTCTTTGCCGGGCTAGGAGGCTCGTCATGTTCAACGAACAGATCCGAACAGGCGGTGCGATCCAGAGCGTCAAGAACCGGGCTCCAGTCTATGTCGCCCTGCCCTAAATCCCGCCACCTAGCGTCGCCCTTTTGGCTGGGATCCACGTCCTTAGCATGGACCGAAACCACACGGTCGGCATAGCGCTCAATCATCTCAACCGGGTCCAGGTAGGCCGCCCCCAGCCAACCGATATCGGGCTGCCAATAGACGTTCCCTGTCTCCAGGATCATCTCCAACGGCGTCTGCGAGGGGTACCCGACCAGGTCGAAATCGTGGTTGTGATAGGCCAGTCTAACGCCCGAACCTGACAGTTGCGCAGCCCATTGCGATAACTGGCCCGACACAGCCTTCCATCCCTCGGCAGTGTCGGGCCGCGCCGCTGGTGCCAGCCAAGGCATGACGGCAACTGGGCATTCCAATCGTTCCAGAAGGTCCTGAATTTCGGGTAGTCGCCCCTCGAACTCTTCCCAGTCGAAATGCGCCGAACGGACCCGCAAACCAGATTGCGCAACGATCCGGGCCATCTGACGCGCTGTCAGGTCGTGCAACCCAGTCGTTTCGACATCTGCATAGCCACAGGCCGCCGCCAATTGCAGTTGATCGCCAAGATCACCACAATTCCGAACTGTGTATAGCTGCGCAGAAACCCGCATTTGCCACCATTGAAACGTTTCAATAATGGTTGAACGGGGCTGTATGAGTTGTCAAGCGGCTTGAAGCAGCGCGCCAAGTCACTTGCGCATGGACAGACCGTTATGGAACAGATGCACTTTTTCCGGCCGTGCTGTGACCGAAACCTGCTGCCCGCGAAGGTTCCGTTGAATACCAGGCAATTTGGCGATGACCTGATCCGCGCCGCTGGATTTGGCAAAATAGAGCAGAGTCACTTCACCCAACGCTTCGGTGAAATCAACCTCGCCGCTCAGCATCGGGTCGCTATCCGTCAAAGTGAAATCTTCGGGCCGGACGCCGATGTTTACCTGCTTGCCTTCATCCTCGGGCCCGGTCGGGATCGCGGAAATCGCCATGCCTCCGCCCTCCAAGGCTATCGTCGTCATCTGCCCAGTGCCAGTGATCGTTCCGGGTAACAGGTTCATCGAAGGCGAGCCGATGAACTGGGCAACGAACTCATTGTCCGGGGTTTCATACAGCTCAAGCGGGGTGCCAACCTGGGCGATGCCTTTGTTGGCCAGCACAACGATGCGGCTGGCCAAGGTCATCGCCTCGACCTGATCATGGGTCACATAGATCATGGTGCTGTCGGGCATCGCCTCTTTGAGGCGCGCAATCTCAATCCGCGTGGCGACGCGCAGCGCTGCATCGAGATTCGAGAGCGGCTCATCAAACAGATAGACCTTGGGGTCCCGCACAATCGCCCGCCCGATCGCGACGCGCTGGCGCTGACCACCAGAAAGGGCTTTGGGTAGGCGATCAAGATATGGGTCCAATTGCAGAATTTGAGCCGCGCGCTCAACAGCAGCGTCAATCTCTGCGGCGGGCCGTTTGGCGATCTTGAGCGCAAAAGACATATTCTCGCGCACGGTCAAATGCGGATAGAGGGCATAGGATTGGAACACCATGGCGATGCCGCGCTGCGCGGGCGGCACGTCATTCATGATCTGACCTTCGATCTCCAGCGTGCCGCCGGTGATCTTCTCCAGCCCCGCAATCATCCTGAGAAGCGTGGATTTTCCGCACCCGGACGGGCCGACAAAGACGATCAGCTCGCCCTGCTCTATATCCAGATCGATGTGCTTCAGAACATCGACTGGCCCATAGGATTTCGCCACATCTGTGAGTTTGAGTTCTGACATGACTTACCCCTTGTCCCTGCGCATCAGGCAGAATTCGGCAGGTTGCAGCGTGACGCGACCTTCACCCGTGACACTGCCAATGTCCTGTCCAATTGCCTGCCAGCTGCCGGAGGGCAGATCGACCTGCCCCGCTTCGCGTCCCAGATTAAAGGCGCAGAACACCTCTTCACGGGCGTTTTCGCGGCGGAAAACGAGGACGGCTCCGACTTGCTCCATCTCCGATTGTGCCCCCGCAGCCAGTGCCGGATGCGCATGTCGCAGAGCAATCGCGCGGCGATAGTGATGCAGCATGGATTGATCATCCGCCTCCAAACGATCAACCGCACGTTCGGACTGGGCCGCACTGACAGGCAACCAAGGTTCGCTGGTGCTAAAGCCCGATTGTTCGGCCTGAGTAGCCCAGACCATTGGCGTCCGGCATCCGTCACGGCCTTTGAACTCAGGCCAGAACTCAACGCCATAGGGGTCTTGCAAACGCTCAAAAGGCACATCGGCCTCAGGCAGACCCAGTTCCTCGCCCTGATACAGACAGGACGAGCCCCGCAGGCACATCATCAGAACCGCGTGTTGACGCGTTGCTGCATCGCTGAGGTTCCAGCGGGAGGCATGGCGTTGAACATCATGGTTCGAGAACGCCCAGCAAGGCCAAGCATCTCCGGCCTTGGCCTGAAGCTGGTCGAACACCTGTTTTGCGTAAGCCGCTGTCAACGCGCGTTTTTCCAGGAACTCGAACGCATAGCACATGTGCATACGGGCGTCACCCGAGGTGTATTCCCCCATGATCTCAAGCCCGCGCTGCGCGTCACCGACCTCACCCAGACAGGCGCGTCCTTCATATTCGTTGGTCAGCGCCCTCAGTCGTTCTAGGAAGGCGATGTTTTCCGGCTGACTTTTGGAATAGAGGTGATTCTGGTGGTTATATGGATTCACCGCGGGCGCAATCGAGGCATTGCGTTCCTCAACCGGCAGCGCGGGGTTATCGCGCAACTGCCTGTCGTGGAAATAGAAGTTGATCGTGTCCAGGCGGAACCCATCGACCCCCATTTCGAGCCAGAACCGGGCCACGTCCAGCAGCGCGTCCTGCACCTGTTCACAGTGGAAGTTCAGGTCCGGCTGCGATGTCAGGAAGTTGTGCAGGTAGTATTGCAGTCGGCGCGAGTCCCACTGCCAGGCAGATCCTCCGAAGATCGACAACCAGTTGTTCGGCGGCGTCCCATCAGGTTTGGGGTCGGCCCAGACGTACCAATCGGACTTCAGATTGTCTGTTGAGGCACGGCTTTCGGTGAACCACGGATGTTGATCCGAAGTATGCGACAGCACCAGATCAATCATCACTTTCAGACCCTTTGCGTGGGCCTGATCCAGTAGCTCTTGGAAATCCTCAAGCGAGCCGAACATCGGATCGACATCACGATAATCGCTCACGTCATAGCCGAAATCCTTCATCGGCGACTTGAAGAAAGGCGAAATCCAGATCGCATCGACGCCGAGCGAGGCGATATAGTCGAGCCGTTGGGTGATACCCTTCAGATCTCCAATCCCATCGCCATTGCTGTCCTGAAAGCTGCGCGGATATATCTGGTAGATCACGCCGCCGCGCCACCACTCGGATGTCGCTTTGGTTGAGTTCGAAAGCTCTACGGTGTTTTGCACGTTCATCAGACGCCTCTATTTGACGGATCCGGCCAACAGGCCCCGGACCAGGTATTTTTGCATTGCGAAGAACACGACCAGCGGCACAAAGATCGACACAAAGGCCGCCGTCGCGAGGATTTCCCAGTTGCCGCCTCGTGTGCCCAAAAGCTCGACGATGCGGTTGGTCATGACAGTGGTCTGGCCGGTCGCGTCGATCAGGAAGACCTTGGCGACCAGCAGGTCGTTCCATGTCCAAAGGAACTGAAAGATCGCGAAAGAGGCCAGCGCGGGGAAGCTGAGCGGCAGGATCAGCTTGGTGAAGATCTGGAACTCGGTCGCGCCATCGACGCGAGCATTCTCGATCAGATCCCGCGGCAACCCGGCCATGTAGTTGCGCAGCAGGTAAATCGCCAGTGGCATACCAAAGCCAGTATGGGCCAGCCAGACGCCCAGATAGCCTTTGCCAATCCCGATGTTCAGGTGGAATTTCAACAGCGGGATCAGCGCCAATTGCAAGGGCACGACCAACAGCCCAACGACGGCCGCGATCAGCAGCGCACGGCCCGGAAACTCCATCCACGCCAGTGCATAGGCTGCGAATGCCGCAACGAGGATCGGGATGATTGTCGCGGGAATTGTAACCGTTAGCGTGTTGAAGAAGGCTTTGGCCATACTGTCGGAACTGCTTTGATCCAGCAGGACCTTTCGATAGTTGTCCAAGGTAAATTCAGGCGGCAATTCGGCCGTAACGAACACGCGGGCACCTCGGTTTCCGGTGAACTCCTCGGTGTTCTCCATCCTGTAGGCGCCGTCCGCATCAACGGTGATCGTGCCGCCTCGACGCAGCTCGGCAATGTCACCGGGGACAAAGGCATCAACCTCACGGGCACTGATACCCCAGTTGGAGATCTTCACCTGCTCGTCATCCCCGAAAAGCTGGCCTTCGATCACGTAAAGGCCATCCACCAGCACCTGCGTTTCAGGTGCGGCGCTGCGCAGGGTCAGGTTCTGCTCAGACGGAAAGATCGATCGCCACCAGCCACTGCCCGAGATCTGATCCGCAGTCCGGAAAGATGAGATCAGCAGACCGAGGGTCGGGATCACCCAAAGCACCACTAGAAAGACAACCGAGGCATGTACGACCCAGCGCAGTGCCGGTTTGGTTCCTGCAATATCGCTCATGGCCTACTCCATTTCCTTGCGCGCGTTGCGCACGTTCCAGATCAGGATCGGAGTGACCAGCAACATGATCACCATGGCCGAGGCCGACCCCACCCCCCAATCATTGGCGCGGAACAATTTGTCGTACATGTAGTTGGCCAGCACCTGCGTCTCCCATTGGCCATTGGTCATGGCAAAGACGATGTCGAAGACCTTGAGGACGGTGATTGTGATCGTCGTCCAGACCACCAGAATTGTTGTCTTGATCTGAGGCACTTTGATCTTGAAGAAAATCTGGAACGGGTTAGCCCCGTCCAGAATGGCGGCCTCGACCGTTTCCTCGGGGATGCCGCGCAAGGCCGCCGACAGAATCACCATGGCAAATCCGGTTTGAATCCAGACCAGAACGATCATCAGGAAGAAACTGTTCCAGAACGGAACGGTCAGCCATGTTTGCGGTTCAGTCCCGCCGAAAAAGATATAGAGGGCGTTTAGAATACCGATCTGATCCTGTTCCGCTGGGCGCGCGTCATAGACCAGTTTCCAAATAACCGAGGCCCCCACGAAGGAAATCGCCATCGGCATGAAGATCAGCGACTTGGCAAAATTGCCCCAGCGGATGCGATCGGTCAGCTGCGCCACGAGTAGACCAAAACCGGTCGACATCGCGGGCACCACGATGAGCCAGAACATATTGTTGCGCATGGCTTCCCAGAATTTCGGCTCAGCCGCCATCTGGGTGTAGTTGTCCAGACCGACCCATCTGTACCCGCCGCCGGGCACGCGCTCCGTGAGTGAAAGGCGCAGCGTCTCAACCACCGGATAAGCCAGATAGAGGCCAAGCGCCGCCAGCGCGGGGAACAGGAAAAGCCAGGGTCGGATCATGTTCGCGCGGTTGATATTGCGCCCTGCGTTCGGCCCGCGCGGCGGGAACAGGACTTTGTCCAGGAATTGGTTCGAGAGATAGAAGTAGCCCACGCAACCCGACACACCGATGATGATGGTCAGCAGGCCCTGAAGTGCCGGTGTCATGATGCCCTCGTCGGTTTGAAAACGGGGCGGCCAAATAGCCGCCCCGAAGCGTCAGTTACTTCGCGGCATCCCACGACGACTGGATTTCGCCCGCAACAGTGGCCGCGTCCTTCGCGCCCGAGGAATAGTCGACCATTCCTGTCCAGAACGTGCCCGCACCGACTGCACCCGGCATCAAGTCTGAGCCGTCAAAGCGGAACGTGGTGGCGTTGGTCAGAATCTCGCCCTGCCCGCGCTGTGTGTCATTGGCATAATTCTCGGGGTTTGCCCCCAGATGCGGCGTCAGGAACCCGTCCTGAGACATCATGATCTCATGCGCAAACGGGGTCTTGAGGAACTCCATGAACACTTCAGTCGCCGGGCTTGGGTTTGTGATAGTGAACAAGGTGCCCGCGCCCAGAACCGGTGTGCCCAGATCTTTCTCAGCGTAGGCCGGGAAATAGAAGAAATCGGCGTCCACGCCCAGCTCTGTTCCTTCCGGGAAATAGGCTGGTATGAACGAGGCCTGGCGGTGCATCATGCAGGCAGGCGGGCTGTCAAACAGGCCCTTGGGGCTATCGCGGAAATCGATCGCAGCCGTGTCGTCTGCGTTCCCAACCACATAATCGTCATTGCGGGTAAAGCTGCCATATTCTTCGATCGCGGCAATCACGCGCGGGTCGTCGAACTTCATCTCATTCGAAACCCATTGGTCATAAACCTCGGGCGGTTGCGTGCGCAGCATCAGGTCCTCAACCCAATCCGTTGCGGGCCAACCCGTCGCGCCACCGGATGCGAGGCCGACACAGAGTGGCGTCTCACCGTCTTCGACCATTTGATCCATAAGCGCTTTGAACTCTTCCATCGTCTCAGGGACCTCATAGCCGAAGTCCTCGAAATTCTCGGGGATGTACCAGACCAGAGACTTGACGTTCACGTTGAAGAAGAAGCCGTAGAAATCCTTGGCTCCGTCTGCGTTTTCAAACGTTCCCAAATCGACCCAGGACTGACCGGCGGCGAAATTGTTCTTGATCCAGTCTGCCGATCCTTCGGCAAGCGGTGTCAGATAGCCGTTCTTGGCCATGTTCGCCGCAAGGCCAGGCTGAGGGAAAACCGTCAGGTTTGGCGCTGATCCGGCTGCTGCGTCGATCAAAATCTGCTGTTCCAGCGAGTCCGAGCCGACATAGCTGGAGTTTGCGCCCGTTGCCTCATCGAAATAGGCGACCAGATTTTCGAAGGATTGTCCTTCACCTGCAAGCCAAGGGCCGAAAATGGTGAGGTCCTGACCGCTCAGATCATGAGCGTCTGCAAAAGCCTGAAACCCGTCCCAGTCAAAGCCACCCTCTCCAACGGGGTGGATCATTTGACCCTGTGCGTGAACTGCCCCGGCAGTCAGGGCAAACGTGGCCACACCTCCATACAGCGTGCGTTTCATGAAATCTCCTCCCAATACTCTCCAGCGCCTTCGCGTTACAATTTTCAAAGCGCTTTGAATGATTATTGTTATCCGCTAACATTTTTACTCTGTCAATGAGTCGTATTTTCGAATAAGTCAGAAAAACATGCTTGCCTGTTATCACAACAGGTTGGCCGGCGCACAAAACAGGACCTCACCAGTAAAGCCTTCGATTTGAAGGCGCTTTGACTACCTATGAACCTCAAGCAGCTCTCTGAAACACTGGGTCTTTCGCAAACCACGGTCAGCCGGGCACTAAACGGCTATCCTGAGGTCAACGCTGAAACACGTCTGCGGGTCGAGGCTGCAGCTGCCAAACATGGCTACCGCCCCAACAGTCGCGCCAAGGGGTTGGCGACGGGCAAATCCATGGTCATCGGTCACGTCATCCCCAGCTCATCAAGGCATGAAATGGTGAACCCGATCTTCGGCGATTTCGTCGCCGGAGCGTCAAAAACATATGCCGAGCACGGCTATGACATGATGTTCACCAACGCCGATGACACCTCGATCGAGGCGGCTTATCGCAATCTCTTTCAACGCGGGGCGGTCGATGGTGTCGTGCTTCAAGGCCCAAAGGTCAACGAGCCAAGGATCGAGGTTCTGACGCGGATGGCGGTGCCGTTTATCGTTCATGGCCGCTCAACCGGTGTGCAGGCTGCATATGACTGGATTGATGTGAACAACAAAAGTTCGTTCCAGCGCGCGACGCAGTTTCTGATTGATCTGGGCCATCGTCGCATCGCCCTGATCAATGGGCTGGAGGATATGGACTTTGCCCAACGCCGTCGCGCCGGATATCTGGACGCTCTACAGCAAGCCGGCTTGACGCCGGATGCCGCCTTAATGCGCAGCGCTGAAATGACCGAGGTCTATGGTCACCAGGAAACACATCAGATGCTGCAGATCGCAGAGCCACCGACCGCAATTCTAGCCTCGTCGATGATCACAGCCATAGGCGTGCGCCGCGCCTTGGAAGAAGCCGGGCTGCAGATGGGGCGGGATATTTCGGTCATCGCCCATGACGATGATCTTTCCTACCTGAAAAATGGTCAGGATGTGCCGATCTTCACAGCAACGCGGTCCTCCGTTCGGGACGCTGGCGAAATGGCGGCCGAGATGCTGATCCAACGGATCAAGTCTCCGGGTGCGCCGGTAAATAAGAGGTTACTTGAGGCCGAGTTGGTCGTCGGGCGATCAACCGGGCCTGCGCCCAGTGGGGTTCGACAATGAAATATACACGCAACGACTTCCCCGACGATTTTCTATTCGGCGTCGCAACATCCGCCTACCAGATTGAAGGCCACGCACAGGGCGGTGCGGGTCGGACGCATTGGGACAGTTTCGCAGCCACGCCCGGCAATGTCGTCGGCGCGGAAAATGGCGCACTCGCTTGCGATCACCTGAATCGGTTCGAAGAAGATTTTGATCTGGTTCAGGATGCAGGATTTGACTGCTATCGCTTTTCGACCAGCTGGGCGCGTGTATTGCCCGAAGGTCGAGGGCAAGTAAACCAAGCCGGGCTCGACTACTACGACCGCCTGGCGGACGCGCTGCTTGAACGCGGCATCCGCCCCTGTGCGACGCTCTACCACTGGGAGTTGCCTTCGACGCTTGCCGATCTGGGGGGCTGGCGCAATCGGGATATCGCCGGATGGTTCGCCGATTTCACTCAGGTGATCATGGGCCGTATCGGAGACCGCATGTATTCGGTCGCGCCGATCAATGAGCCTTGGTGCGTCAGCTGGCTCAGCCATTTCGAAGGCCTTCACGCACCGGGTTTGCGCGATATTCGTGCGGCCGCACGTTCGATGCATCATGTCCTTCTGGCCCATGGCAGCGCCATTCAAACAATGCGTAGTTTGGGCATGTCCAATCTGGGTGCTGTCTTCAACCTCGAATGGGCGGAGCCCGCTGATGATAGTGCTGCTGCTCAACGCGCGGCAGCACTCTATGACGGGATCTACAACAGGTTCTTTTTGGGCGGAGTGTTTAAAAAAGCCTATCCCGACAACGTGCTGCAGGGATTGGAGCCTCATTTGCCCGAGGGTTGGCAAGATGATTTCGACACAATCGGGGCACCGGTCGATTGGTGCGGCTTGAACTACTACACCCGCAAGTTGATTACCTCGGCAGACAGCACCTGGCCAAGCCTGACCGAAGTGCCCGGCCCTCTGTCCAAAACCCAGATGGGTTGGGAAATCGACCCCGACGCCCTGACCCGTTTCCTGAAAAGAACCGCAGAAGACTATACCGGTGATCTTCCGATCTATGTTACAGAGAACGGCATGGCGAGCGCCGAGCGCCAGCAGGACGATGAGCGCATCGCCTATCTGGACGATCACTTGACGGCGGTGCAACAGGCTTTGGCTGCGGATGTTCCCGTGAAGGGGTACTTCATCTGGTCTTTGCTGGATAACTACGAGTGGGCCTATGGCTATGAAAAACGGTTTGGATTGGTAGACGTGGATTTTGAGACGCTGGACCGCAGCCCCAAAGCCTCCTTCGCTGCCGTAAAGGCCGCACTTTCCGAGGGTGCCGCCGACCGGCAGGCCTATCGCCAGCCGTCCGGGTCTTTGCGACCACATTGGACATTGGTGGCCGATATAGGTGGTACGAATACGCGACTGGGCGTTGTCTCTGATGGTAAGCTGACCGCATTGCACAAACATCCGACGGGGACCCTGCCCGATCTGCTGAATGCGTTGCATAATATTCGGGCTGAGATCGGCACGGCGCCACAAGCCGTGGTCGCAGCCGGAGCCGGACCAGTGCGTGACGGGCGCATCCAACTGACCAACGCGAATTTGGACCTGTCCGAGGACGCTCTGGCCAATGCGACAGGGGCCACCAACACCTACGTGATCAATGACTTCACCGCAGCAGCGTGGTCCGTGGCTGAAGTTACGGAGGCTGAGGTATCTGTCCTGCAAGGCTCTGCCACTCCACCGATGGGCACGCGATTGGTCGTGGGGCCTGGAACTGGTTTGGGCGTCGGTGCGCTGCTCTACTCCGAGGGGCATTTCCACACAGTTTCGGGCGAAGGCGGCCATGTGGGCCTGTCGCCGCGCACGCGGGATGAGGTCGACGTTTTCGACGCAGCCCGTCAACTGGCACCCGAATGCTTTTTCGACAACAGCCTTGTGCTGGAGGCCGAGATGTTCCTCAGCGGAACCGGCCTGCCAATACTGTATCAGGCCGCAGGCATGGCGGCAGGCCAGGCTCAACCTCCGGTTCGCACCGCTCGAGATATCCTGCAGGACGCACGTGACGGTAAGGACCGGATCGCCGTTCGCACCGCAGATTTGTTCATCAGCCATCTGGGTGCTTTGATCGGTGACATGGCCGTCACCGTGATGCCTGCCGGTGGCGTGTTCCTTGTAGGCGGCGTCGCCGAGAAAAACCGCTGGATGTTTGGCGAAACCTTCCGTAACGCGTTCAATGCAGGCGGGCGCTTCAGCGAGTTGCGGCAGTCGATGAACCTTTATATCTCGGAACAGGCCGAATTTGGCATTGTTGGCGCTAACAACTTCTGTAAAAATGCGCTTCAGCGATAACTGAGCGCATTTTGGAAGAGGATGTGGGATGATCCTATGTTGCGGAGAAGCCCTGATCGACATGATTGCCGAACCGACCCTGTCCGGGCGGGACGGTTTCGTTCCCCATTCTGGCGGAGCCATATTCAATACCTCTATCGCTTTGGGCAGATTGGGCGCGCCCGTAGGCTTGCTGACAGGTCTGTCCTCGGACATGTTCGGGCAGCAATTGACCGGTGACCTGCGGGCCAGCCACGTGGACACGACACATGTGATTGCCTCGAACAGGCCGACCACGCTGGCTTTCGTTCAGCTGAAGGACGGTCACGCCACATACACGTTTGTCGATGAAAACACTGCGGGTCGGATGCTACGGGCCGAGGATATGCCGCGTCAACTCACCGCGGTTTCAGCGCTTTATTTTGGTGGCATCAGCCTTGCCTGCGAGCCCTGCGCGGATGCCTATGCAGCGATGCTGGCGCAACACGGCGCGAACTGTGCTGTGATGTTGGACCCCAATATCCGACCCGGTTTTATACAGGATCAAACCCGCTACCGCACGCGGTTGAACCAAATGATCGAACAGGCCGATATCGTCAAAGTCTCGGATGAGGATCTGGACTGGATCATCCCCGGCCCGGAAAGCCATGATCAGAAAGTCCCTTTGCTACTTCAAGCAGGCCCCTCTGCCGTCATCGTCACCCGTGGAAGTGAGGGCGCCTCAGGGTATCTGGCCAACGGCACGGTGGTTTCAGTCCCTGTCAAACCGGTGCAAGTTGTGGATACGGTTGGCGCGGGGGACACGTTCAATGCAGGGGTTCTGGCCTCGCTGGAACAGGCTGGCCAGCTGACAAAGTCCGGCTTGAAAGCACTGTCCCCGGATGCGCTACGTGACGCTTTAACCTTGGGCGCAGAGGTGGCTGCCGTCACCGTCTCGCGCGCCGGAGCAAATCCGCCCTGGTCGCATGAATTATAGCCCTACGAAGAGTCCAAGATGAAACGATCCGAAATCAACCGTATCAAGACCGAAGCCCAGGCATTCATTAGTTCATTTGGTGCCGTTCTGCCGCCTTTCGCAGATTGGACACCTGACCAGATGCGCAGCGCCCAGGCGGACAGTATTCGTGCCCATGGGCTAGGTTGGGATATCACCGACTACGGTCAAGGCAAGTTTGATGAACTTGGGTTGTTTCTGTTCACCCTGCGCAACGGTAACGTCAGCGATCTGAGCCGGGGGCGCGGTATGCTCTATGCCGAAAAACTGCTGATCTCTCGCGACAAACAGCTATCGCCGATGCATCGCCATATCGTCAAAGCCGAGGACATCATCAACCGTGGGGGCGGCGATCTAGTTATGGAAATCTATGCGTCGGACCCCGATGGCGGTATCGACCGCGATAACGCGGTCACCGTTCCAAGCGATGCCTGCCCTGTCACCATACAGCCCGGAGAGCATCTGCGCCTGAAGCCAGGTCAGAGCGTGACCTTGATGCCCGGCGTCTGGCACGCCTTTTGGGCGGAAGGTGCGGATTGTTTGATTGGCGAAGTCTCAACCGTGAATGACGACCGGACGGACAACGTATTCGAAGACCCGATCCCCCGCTTTGCAACAATAGAAGAAGACACAGCCCCGGATTTCCTGTTGGTTGCCGACTACTGACTTCATTAAGACTTTCGCGCTTGTATTTTCTGACTGTTTTTGTCAGTTAACGGCTGACCCAGTCAGATTCCGTTGGAATCATCGCCCGGTCCCAATTTTGCGACCGAAAGATAACCTGACATGCGAAAATCCCTCGCCGACCTGTTGGCCATGGACGCCGTTGCCAGCCGCTATGGCTGCGCATTGAAACCAAAACTGAGGCAGGCGATCGAGGCTGATCTCACTTTTCCAGCTCGCGCCGCATCGCCGCGCCCTGAAACGCCGGTTGATCCCAACACACTTCCGTTAAACGTCCACCCATTGGTTGCGAAAACCCTCAAACCCAAAAGGGAACGCGCATGAAACACTCGGCATCCAACCACACATTGCCATTCACCGATTTTGACGGTTTCGAACGCGGTTTGCTGCCTGTCATTCGGCACTTCATCCTTAGCTTCACCGAGCCGGAAACGCAGGCTTGGCAACATGCTTTCACGGTCGCAACCGAACGCTGGGGGCGTGATCAGGAGCTGGTTCTGGCACATCTGGTCTTCAAAATCATCAAGGCCACGCTACGCACCCGCCCTTTGGGTCTGGTCTTCAACGACCCGCTTTGTGTTGAAAAACGGCACGAACTGACATGTGAGGAGCACGCCCTGCTCCGGATGCTGCATCACATGCGCCGCGACGAAACTCCAGCAGCGCGCGATGCCTTGAACGAATTGACCGGAGGCTACCCGGACGCGCACCTGATACAGGCCGGTTTGACCTTGGCCAGCCAGTTCCCAACAAGTGTCGTCCGACCGGGCCAACCCGCCCGCAGGCCAACCCTGCGCGTGGTCCATTAGCGCGATTCCGGCGCTTGACAAGAGGAGCGCGAGCAGACTAGCTGCTCTGGATGGTTCCCTACGGTCTGTGCCTGAGGGATGAAAATGGGAATACGGTGCGGCCCAAAGGCCAATGCCGTGACTGCCCCCGCAACTGTAAGCGGAGAGCGACGCCACAGAACCACTGGCCCCTAAGGTCGGGAAGGTTGGCCGAGCAACGACCCGCAAGTCAGGAGACCTGCCATCACAGATTAACCAACCCGGGGCGGGGTGTCCCGGAAGGAGGCTCGATGGCACATCTGCGTGCTGATGCAATTCATGGCTTTTGCCTTCACTTGGCTTTTGTTCAAGTCGGCCACCCGTGCCGTGGCTGATCATTTCGTCCTGATATGCGGCACGTGCAAAGGGCCGATCCCTGCGCATGAGGCGAAAGAAGCGTTGGACGGCCAGCTGCCCGAGGGGTTCTCGACACGTCTGATCGAATGTATGGCCGGGTGCGACCGCCCGATGACGGTCGGGCTGCAGGCCAAGGGCAAGGCGCAATATCTGTTTGGCGATATTCAATCCCCTGCCGATCTGAGCGCTTTGGCTGAGTTCGCCCATCAATTCCGCGACAGCGAGGATGGCTGGACCAGCGCCTCTACCCGTCCCTTGGCGCTCTATACCAAAACCCTGTCGCGCATGCCCTGCCTGCTATCGGAGGACACGGCATGAGCTTTCTGGTCGCTGAAAACCTAGAATACTACGCCCTGAACGGCGATGTTCTGCTGCGCGACACCTCGTTCACGCTTGAGGAAGGCGCGATATTGGCCGTTGCTGGCCCGAACGGAGCCGGCAAGACGACGCTGCTCAACCTCTTGTGCGGGGTCGCAAAGCTGGCGCTGGGGGATGTGCGCATTCAGGGGCAAAGCCTGCGGAAACTGTCGTCGCTGGAACGGGCCAGACGGATTGCCGTTGTCGGCCAGCAGGAAATACCCGACGGGCGGCTGCAACTGCGCGATTATGTGGCCCTTGGACAAATCCCGATCAGGGCCGACAAATCCGCCGAAGCTCTTAAAACGGACCTGCAGCGCGTATTAGACACCACCGAACTGTCCCATCTGGCTGGTAAACAGATGGCAAAACTGTCCGGCGGAGAGCGTCAGCGCGCCCATATCGCACGGGCTTTGGCGCAGAACCCCTCGCTGCTGTTTTTGGACGAACCGACCAACCATCTGGACCCGGATGCCAAGGGGCACATGCTGTCTCTGGTGGCCGAGTTGGGTGTGACGGTTGTGATGATCGTCCACGATCTGGTCATGATCCCCGAATTCGCCAGCCACGTCGCCCTGATGAAGAACGCACAGCTTACGGCCTTCGGCCCGGTCGCCGAGGTTCTTACGCCAGACCGCGTGCGCGAGACTTTTGGTGTTGACTATTTGTGTTTCCAGCACGAAGGACGCGTGATCCCCGCGCTGGACATCCGAAAACGAAAGCTTTCATCTTAACAGGAGAGATTGATGAAACTGAAACTTTTGTCCGCTGCGGTACTAAGCGCACTGGCGGGCAGCGCTGCCGCGCAAGAGATCACCGTCGACAATTGCGGTGAACCTTTGGTGTTCGACACCAAGCCCGAGCGGATCGTAGTTCATGACATGAACATGACCGACATGGCCTTTGCACTGGGTCTTCAGGACAGCATCGTTGGTCTGACTGGCATCACTGGCTGGTACAAGACCAGCCCCGATTTCGACGCGCAACGCGGTGACATTCCCGAACTCGCTCCGAAATACCCGACGGTCGAGAACCTCGTCGCGGTTGAACCCGACATGTTCTTCGCCGGTTGGTATTACGGCATGAAGCCCGGAGGTGATGTAACCCCAGACACGCTAGAGCCCTTTGGCATCAAGACCATGGTGCTGACCGAAAGCTGCATCCACCTGAACAAAGACCGCCCCGAAGCCAGCATGGACCTGCTGTTTGATGACGTACTGCGTCTGGGCACTGTCATGCAGGTCGAAGACAAGGCGAACGCGCTGGTCTCGGGCTGGAAAGACCAACTGGCCGCAATCGAAGCCAAAACCGCCGATCTGGAAAAACCCCGTGTCTTCCTGCTGGACAGCCCGGCCGATGCGCCCTTTACCGCAGGCAAATATGCCATTCCCGACGCGATGATCGCAGCGGCTGGCGGCGTCAACGTTACCCATGACATGGACACTAGCTGGGGCCGCACCTCGTGGGAGGCTGTCGCCGCCTCGAACCCCGAATTCCTTGTCCTGCTGGACTATCAAACCGGCAACGGCGCGGCGGATACCTTCAAGTTCCTGCAGGAACACCCGGTGATGTCGCAGACCGATGCAGTCAAGAACGAGCGCTGGATCGGCCTGCGTTACGAAGAGCTGACACCGGGACCGGCAAACATCGAAGCGATCGAGAAGATGGCAACGGCGATGCACCGGGGAAACAGTTGAGATGACGAAAACGGGCCAAGCGGTCCTGCTGGGGGCGGTCATTCTGACCGCCCTTTTGCTGCTGTCGACGATCTACGGCACCA
Organism: Ruegeria sp. CK3; assembly: GCF_056536565.1. Classification (NCBI taxonomy): domain Bacteria; kingdom Pseudomonadati; phylum Pseudomonadota; class Alphaproteobacteria; order Rhodobacterales; family Roseobacteraceae; genus Ruegeria; species Ruegeria sp. CK3. Next base: position 333,051 of record NZ_JBQFPV010000003.1, on the reverse strand, counting down.
CCCCGATCCCCTTGGCCGAGGTTTTCACCGCGATTGGGCTGGGTACTGGCGTGACTGAGGGCGACATGTCCCCTCTGCACCGGATCGTCTTTGACCTGCGCCTGCCCCGCGCGTTGTTTGCGGCTGTGATTGGGGCCGGGCTGGGTGTTGTCGGGGTCGTTTTACAGACGACAACGCGCAATGATCTGGCTGACCCGTTTTTGTTTGGCCTCTCGTCCGGGGCCGCTGCAGGTGCCGTTCTGGTCATCACTGTGACAGGCGATGTTCTGGGCATCTGGACCCTGCCACTTGCGGCCTTTTGCGGAGGCCTGATCGCTTCCGGCATTGTTCTGGCCCTGGTTCAAAGCCTGCGCACCAGCGCTCCGGAAAAGCTGATCCTTGCAGGCCTGGCTGTATCTTTCCTGTTTTCGGCCATCACCAACTATCTGATTTTCGCGGGCGACAGCCGCGCCGCGCATTCCGTCATTTTCTGGATGCTAGGCGGCCTTGGTCTGGCCCGGTGGGAGACCTTTCCACTTGTCGTGCTAGGGCTGACCCTGATCCTAGGCTATTCCCTCTATCGCAGCCGCTGGCTCGACGCGCTTCTGACGGGGGATTTCACGGCCTCGACGCTGGGCATTCCAGTACAAGGCCTGCGATTCCGGATGTTTCTGGTCGCGGCCTTGGCCACTGCCAGCTTTGTATCGGTGGCAGGCGTGATCGGGTTTGTTGGCCTGATGGTTCCGCATATCGCCCGAGGCATCGCCGGAACGCTCCACCGCAATCTCTTGATCACATCCGCCGTCGTCGGGGCCATCCTGCTGACACTATCAGACATTCTGTCCCGGCTACTTCTGGCCCCGCAGGAGCTGCCGGTGGGGATCGTCACAACCTCGATCGGGTCGCTGTTTGTATTCCTCTACCTGTTCAAATCCTCACGGTCTGACTAGCTGGGCTTTCATGCCAGGTTTTGCCGACGTTCAAGCCAGCTCCCCAGCTCTTTTTCCGCCGAAAAGATGCTCTCACGGTTCAGTATCTGAGAAGTCATGGCCTTTGAAACCGCCCGGACACGTTTGTTGATCGCGATATCGCTGGCATCCACCGGCAGATCGCCCACATCCAGCTTTTCATAGATCGACAGCAGCCGGTTCTGCACCGTCCTCAGGGCCAGCTTACGACGCAGCGCGATGGTTTTGTCGGGCAAACCAAGAGCGAGATCGGAAAGAATTGCCAGCTCAACCTCCGTCAGCGCCTCGCCCGAGCGGCTCTGTTCGCGTTGGATCTGGTGGATTTCCCGGTCCACCATGATCTGCGCCTCGATCAGAACGGCGCGCAAAGCCAGATGCATTCGTGAGGGGCTGGCCGTTTTCAAAACATAGCCATAGGCGGCCTCTTTCGGAACGATCCGCGCAATGCCGCGCAGATAGGCCTCGTCCGAGTAGTTGGACCAGAACAGAATGCGGGTTGCGGGGCGTTCAGACCAAATCGTCCGTGCGGCCTCAATCCCGTTGCGTTCCTTCATGCGCAGGTCCATGACAATGGCCTCAACACCGTTCTGCCGGGCCTGCTCTTCCCCTTCCCGACCGTTCGAGGCGAGGCTCAGGTCGGTCACCTCGGGCAAGGCATCTTGAACCAACTCCCGCAGGTAATTGGCGTGCATGGCGTCGTCTTCGACCAGCAGAACCTTCATGCCAACACCTCGGTTTTCGGGCATTCCGAAGCCGGTAGGCAGACCGTTATCTCGGTCCCGCCATTGTAGTGGATCTCAAACTGCGCCGCGATCAGCCGCGCGCGGGTGCGCATGTGCGTCAGCCCGCCCGAAGCCTGCCGGATTTCAATTGCCCCCATACTCTGCCCATTGTCCCGCACGCGAAGGTGCAGCCCGTCCACGCATTCAATCTCGACCTCAATACGACTGGCCGAGGCGTGCCGAACCGCGTTGTTGATGGCCTCTTGTGCGATACGGAACAAGGCGATGCGCTTGGTTTGCGGCAGTTGGTCGACCATTCCGCCGGACAGATCGCGCACGTCAATTTCGACCCCTTCATCCGGGTCAATTGCGCGTTCAAGATGGGTTCGCACGGCGTGCTGAAAGCCGAACAGCTCCAGCAAAGACGGAATCGAGGTATCGATTATCTCGCGTAATCCCTGAATGCAGTTCCTCATACTGCTGCGCAGCCCGTCCAGATCCTGAGGCGTTTCGCACCGTTCCAAATCCCGGCTGATCCGCGTCATATCGGCTAGAGTCTGATCGTGCAGATCCATCCCTATCCGTTGGCGTTCCAGCTCTAGCGCGTCTGTCAGGCTGAGGGCCCCAAGCCGCAGCCCCTCTTCTCGCGCCTGTACCTCGGTCCGCATGATCGCCTCACGCCGAGCCTGTTCGTTCGCACGCAGAGCATAGAAATACGGGGCCAGAATATCCGCAATATTGCGAACCTGTTCGACAGCCTGTTCATCATAGAAATCAAAATTTTGTGACGAACAGTTCAAGGACCCGATCGTGCGGCCCAGCACTTTCATCGCCACATTCACGCGGCTGCGCATATTGTGTTTGAGGATGGGATCATAGTCCCCGCCTTCGAACACATATCGCGGGTCCTCCGGCGCGTTTCCGGTCAACATGTAGTCGCAATCTCCCCGCAGGATATCGCGCACGGGCGAGACCTCGACCGGGGCGCGGGTGCGGCTCCAACTGGTGCGCAGGCCGACCTCATAGCTTGTGTTAAGCCGCCCTTCCTCGTCGATCAGGCAGACATCCAGATGGTCAATTTCCAGAATGCGCACGATCTCGGATTTGACCGACCGCAATGCGGATTTGATATCCAGATTGCCCGCCAGATGGTTCGAAATCCGCAAGTAATAGGCAAGATCGGCCATGTGTTCTCTTTCGCAGCGCCAGCCTGCCGCAACCGGCATGGGCGAGTATATCGACCAGCGGATCGAGTGTCATGCGGGTCGCCGCAGCCTATTTGCGGGAACCCGCAAGGAATGCGCGCGTCCTACTCTTACGCCGCGCGTGCCCTTCAGAGACTTTAGGCACGTCGGCCCCGTCAGGCTGGCACCAAAATCGTGCGGCGCTTGGGCCGCTTTGGGAGGAAAACATGACACTAAAGGCCATATTGCTCGGCGCTGCGGCCGGGTTCATCACCCTGACAGCCCCGGCTGCCGAAGCGGATACATCCGACAAACGCATTGCTCTGTCCAACAACTACGCAGGTAATTCGTGGCGGCAAGCCATGCTGGAAAGCTGGCAGAAAAACGGAGATCAGGCCGTCGCGGATGGTGTTGTCGCCGCTGCTGACGCCTTTACGACCTCGGAAAATCAGGCCACCGAGCAGGCGGCTCAGATTCAGAACATGATCCTACAGGGCTATGACGCGATCGTAGTCAACGCCGCCTCGCCCACCGCAATCAACGGCGCGGTCAAGGCTGCGTGCGATGCGGATATCACGGTTGTATCCTTCGACGGCATCGTTCAGGAACCCTGCGCGTGGCGCATTGCGGTCGACTTTCAGCAGATGGGACGCGAGCAGGTGAAATACCTGGCCGAGCGCTATCCTGATGGCGGCAACCTGCTGGAAATCCGCGGTCTGGCTGGAGTGTTCGTCGATGACGAAATCAGCGCCGGTATTCATGATGAGGTGAAGAACACCAATTTCGAGATCGTGGGCTCGGTCCATGGGGATTGGGCGCAGGATGTGTCTCAGAAGGCCGTCGCCGGTATCCTGCCCAGCCTGCCCGAGATCGTGGGCGTCGTAACCCAGGGTGGTGACGGCTATGGGGCGGCGCAGGCCATCGGGGCCACGGATCGTCCAATGCCAACCATCGTGATGGGCAACCGTCAGGACGAACTTCAGTGGTGGTCGGATGAGCAGGACGCAAACGGATATCAGACAACCTCTCTGTCGATTGCACCAGGCGTCAGCACGCTGGCCTTTTGGGTCGCCCAGCAGATTCTGGATGGGCAAGAGGTTCCGAAGGACCTGACCGTACCCTTCCTGAGAATCGATCAGGCGGATTTGAAGGACGCCCTGAAAACAACGCCCAAAGGCTCGGTCGCCAACGTGGAATACACGCAGGATCAGGCCAAAAACGTTATCGCGTCAGCTCAGTAAGCGCGTGAAGACTGACATGAATACGGGACCCGGAGCCACCACCGCTCCGGTTGTCTCTCTGGAGCAGGCCCATCTGTCCTATGGGCCTGTTCTGGCCCTGCGTGATGCAACGTTGAGCATCAGTGCAGGAGAATGTGTTGGACTGGTCGGCCACAATGGGGCCGGGAAATCCACGCTGGCGAATGTGATAAACGGCCGCCTGACGCAAACTCAGGGCGCCGTCCACCATCGGAACGCAGATCCCGCCCTGCGCAATAGTCAAAACGCGCAGAATGCAGGTATTCGTAGCGTGTTTCAGGAGCTGTCGCTCTGCCCGAACCTGACCGTGTTGGAGAACCTGCGCATTCCCTATCGCAACATGCCGCGCAAAGGCTGGCGGCGGGTTGCGCGGCAAAAGATGCTTGACGCGCTGAATCTTGTCTTTCCGGGTCATGGCATCCACGCCCGCGCCACGGTTGGAAACCTGACCATAGCCGAGCGTCAGATGGTCGAGATCGCCATCGCCTTTGCCGACCGCGACCGAGAACCCACCCTTGTTATTCTGGACGAGCCAACCTCGTCCCTTGACGCCGCCATCGCGCAACAATTGCTGGACCATATCAAAAGGTTCTGCGCCAAGGGCGGCGCTGTGCTGTTCATCTCGCACATGATGGGTGAGATTTTCGAAGTCTCGACTCGGATCATCGTCATGAAAGATGGCCAGATCGTTGATGACCAACCTGCCAGGCAGTTCACCCGTGCCTCGATTGTGGATGCGATGGGGCATGTCGCGCCTGATGACGACACCTCGGGCGCCGGGCGGGCAGATCGGACCCTTGGGGCCGAGGTCGTACAGGCGGCAAATGGGCTGAACGCCCGCGCGGGTGAGATCGTCGGGCTGGCCGGGCTTGCGGGCCACGGACAGGCCGAAGCACTGGCGCAAATCTACTTCGACCACGCCCCAAAATGGAAATCCGCACGCCAGCCCGAAGTTGTCTTTGTCGCCGGAGACCGCGCCCGCGACGGGTTGATGCCGCTCTGGTCGATCCTGCGAAACCTCTCGCTGACCACCCTGCCCGAGTTCAGCCGGAAAGTGATGGTAGATCGCGGTAGCGAGGCAGACATGGTTCAGACCTGGAAAGACCGTATCGGCATTCGCACTGACAACCTAATGAACCCGATCCTGTCCCTGTCTGGCGGCAACCAGCAGAAGGTTCTGTTTGCCCGCGCGCTGGCCTCCTCCGCGCCGATTGTGTTGATGGATGACCCGATGCGCGGCGTGGATGTGGGCACCAAGAAAGATGTCTATCAGATGATTCAGGCAGAAGCCGCAAGAGGCCGCAGCTTCCTTTGGTATTCGACCGAGACCGACGAAATCCTTGAATGTGACCGGGTCTTCGTGTTCCGCGCCGGTCAGATTGCAGCCGAGCTAGAAGGTGATGAGATCACCGAGGAGAACATCCTCCAAGCCTCTTTCCAGATGCAGGAGGCCTGAGATGACCAGCGACCGTTTGCGCCTTTTGCTGCCCGTTCTGTCTCTGGCCGTCCTGTTGGGGGCCGTATTCTATCTGCAACCCCGCGCGATGAGCTATTTTGGCCTGAACCTCCTGTTCAATCTGGCGATCCCCGTGGCCCTGGCGACCATCGCGCAGATGATGATCATCATGGTCAACGACATCGACCTGTCCATCGGCACCTTCGTAAGTTTCTGCGCCTGTGTCACAGCTACTTTCGTGCATGACACGCCGCTGCTGGGCTATGGGATTCTGGCCGCTGCGATTCTGGCCTACGCGGCACTGGGGGCCTTGATCCAACTGCGCGGATTGCCCGCAATCGTCGTGACCCTGGGCATGTCTTTCGTGTGGGGTGGGCTAGCGGTGCTGATCCTGCCCTCACCCGGCGGAGCATCGCCTGAATGGCTGAAAACCCTGATGAATTTCAAAACCCCACTGGTGCCGGTTGCCGTGATTGCTCCGCTGGTCGTGGCCTTTGTCGTGCATCTGCTGATCAAACGGTCCTGGTTGGGCGTGGTCCTCCAAGGAGTTGGCGGCAATGAACGCGCGATGGAACGCGCTGGCTGGTCCGTCGTCCGCCTGCGGGCCTTTGCCTATGGATTGGCGGGCCTGTTCGGAGTGCTGGCCGGCATGTGCCTCGTCGGCCTGACCACGGCGGCAGATGCCAATATCGCGTTGCGCTATACGCTGTTGTCGATTGCGGGCGTGATCCTTGGCGGAGGCGAATTTGTCGGCGGCCGCGTCTCGCCCTTCGGGGCCGTTATCGGGGCGCTGACCCTGACCCTCGCCGCCAGTTTCCTGTCCTTTCTGCGCCTCTCTCCGGATTGGCAGATCGGTGCACAGGGCGCGATCTTGATCCTCGTTCTGGCCGTGCGCCTGTTCTTTGTCCGCAAGGAGGTCTTGGCATGAGTGACCAAACTACCTCTGGCACCGGCACAAATCCCTTGCGGAAACTCGTTCAGAAACCGTGGCTCTGGGCTTATCTGGCTGCGGGGATTACCTTTGTCGCTACCAGTCTGCTGGCCGGATCCGGGGCGGGGTCCCTACTCTACGCGGCGCTGACCTTTGCCTCCTTCTCGGCGATTGTCGGCATCGGGCAGATGCTGGTGATCACGCTTGGACCCGGAAATATCGACCTGTCCGTTCCGGCTACGATGACGTTAGCCGCCACGCTTGCGCTAAAGTTCATGGACACGCAAACCGCGTTGATCCTGCCAGGTTTGCTGATTGCAATCGGGATCGGGATTGGCTGTGGTATCGTGAACTTTGCACTGATCCTGGTACTGCGCATCCCGCCCATCATCGCAACTCTGTCTGCCTCTTTCCTGTACCAATCGCTGGCGATCTGGTCGAACCGGGGGCTGCGTATCAAGCCACCGGAACCCCTGGCCGAGTTCGCCTCGGGCGGGACTTTCGGGGTTCCGAATGTCGCCTGGGTCGGCATCGCGCTGGCCGTCTGCGCATGGCTGTTGCTCGAGCGTGCGATTGCAGGGCGGTGGATCTCGGCCATCGGGCAAAACCTACGCGCGGCAAGGCTCAGCGGAGTTCCGGTGAACGCGGTGCGCTTTGGCATCTATGTCAACTCAGCCGTTTGTGCCGCCTTAGCCGGGTTTCTGCTGGCTAGCTTCTCGGGCGGCGCCAACCTGAACATGGGCACCGAATACATGCTCATGTCCATCGCAGTCGTCGTCATTGGCGGGTCGTCCATCGGCGGAGGCAATTCGAACGTACCCGGCATCTGGGGGGCGGCGCTGTTCATGTTCCTGATCGTATCGATGCTGAATTCATACGGTCTGGGCGCCGGAATTCGCCTGATTTTGACCGGGCTCGTGATTGTGGGTGTGGTCACTCTGGCCAGCCGAAAAGGATATAGCGCATGAGTCATTCGCAGACATATGAGGTCATCCGGCCTGCGTTTCGGGACCTGATCCACTCCAACCTCACGCTGGCACGGATCGCGACGGGCCATGTCTGGACCGAGGGGCCGGTCTGGTTTCCCGCGCATGAAACGTTGCTGTTCTCGGACATCCCGAACGCCCACATGTATCGCTGGACCCCGCATGGCGGCACCAGCCTGTTTCGCCAGAGCTCGAACTTTTCCAACGGCAACACGTGTGATCGCGAGGGGCGGCTGCTGACTTGCCAGCACGCAACCCGCTCGGTTGTACGAACCGAACATGACGGGCAACTGACAACAATGGCTGACCGTCATGATGGCCGCCGGTTGAATTCGCCCAACGACGTGATCACACGGTCGGATGGCTCGATCTGGTTCTCGGATCCGACTTACGGCATCCTCTCCGATCTCGAAGGTCACAAAGCCAAACCCGAACAGGAAGGCAGCTTTGTCTTCCGCCTTGATCCGGACAGTCCGGAACCCACCATTGTTTCATGCGATTTCGTGCAGCCGAACGGGCTGGCATTCTCTAAAGATGAAGGCCGCCTGTACGTCGCCGAATCCGGCAGCAGCCATGACCCGGACGTTCCTTCTTTACTGAAGGTCTTTGATGTCCAGCCGGACGGCGGGCTTGGCAAACCCAGCGATTTCGCCGCGATTGATAAGGGTCTGCCCGACGGGCTACGCGTAGACCAATACGACAATGTCTGGTGCTCAGCGGCGGACGGGGTGCATGTGTTCTCGCCCGACGGCGAGCTGCTGGGCAAGGTGAAAACGCCCGAGACCGTCGCGAACCTGTGTTTTGGTGGCCCGCGCGGCAATATGCTGTTCATCACCGCAACCACTAGTGTTTACGCAGTTCACGTGAACACCAAGGGCGCTGTAGGATAAGCAAATTCTGGACTTCCGATCCTCGCCTAGACATGGTGGCGATGTGCGCAAACCCCCTCAAAAGGGTTTGCCCGAAACACGCCACCAACGAAGGTCCACCTGATGAACCAGCCCCAAACGACACGCATGAATGGCGCGCAGATCATCCTGAAAATGCTGGAGCTTCACGGCGTTTCCCATGTTTTCGGTCTGCCCGGTGAGACAACGATTGGCTGGTACAAGGAATGGCGCGCCAATAGCGGGATTGAGTTCGTGCTGACCCGCGATGAACGCACTGCGGCTTTCGCTGCGGAGGCCTATGCAAAGATCACCGGTCGCCCCGCCGTACTTGAAGCGCCCAGCCCCGGTGTGACCCATTGCACCCCGGGTATTACCGAGGCGTTCCTCAGCTCGGTGCCGGTGATCTATTTCAGCTCGGACATTCCGATCAATCAGGACAAAAAGCACGGTCTGACCGGCGTCGATCAAACTCGGCTCTATGACAGTATCTGCAAGGAAAGCTTCGTGCTGACCAATGCGAGCGAAATCCCGTTCCTGATCCGACGGGCCTTTCGCGTGGCGACCTCGGGCCGTCCGGCGCCGGTTCATATCCGCGTGCCGATCAACATATTCGGTGAAGAGGCAGAGATCACCGACCTGTATGCCGAACCGGACTACAGCACCTATCCCGCGCACCGGCCGGTCGCGGATCACAGCAAGATCCGCGCTGCAATCGACGTGCTGTTGGCGGCGCAGAAACCTGCGATTGTCTGTGGCCAGGGCGCGCTGATCTCACAAGCCTCAGACGCGATTCTCGAACTGGCTGAGCGGCTGCAAATCCCGGTCGGCACCACCACGCCCGGCAAAGGCACCATTCCAGAGGATCATCCATTGGCCCTGCGCGTCATCGGTGGCCGTGGCGGGATGGAGTATTCGAACCAATACCTGCTCGAGTCCGACACGATCTTCTTCATCGGTTCAAACACCGACAGCGCTGGAACGGATCACTGGAAGCTCTATGGCGATCCCTATACCAAAGACTTTCTGCACCTTGATATTGCCGAGGCGCATGTCGGAAACACCTTTCCGCTGAAGGTTGGCCTTGTTGGAGATGCCCGCGCAACCATCGAATTTATGGTCGAAATTCTGAAGGCTGAGCATCCCGGCCTTCAACGGACGCAATTGGATTTGAACCCGATAAAACAAACCGCGCTGGACAAGGTCTTCAACTCGAATATCCCGATGCCCGAAGGCACGATCTCACCGGTCAAGCTGTCTCAGGTGTTGGACCAGATCATGCCCGATGACGCGATTGTCACTTCTGAGCCCGGCGTCAGCGCGATCTATCCTTCGGCGCTGCTGACGTTTCGCAAAGCGGGACGGCGCTACATCACCAACTACTCGATGGGGGCGCTGGGGTATTCGGTGCCTGCCGGGGTGGGCGCGATCTATGCCCATGACGGCCCGGTCATTTCCTTCACCGGAGACGGATCGTTCGGGTTCGTCATCGGCGATATGGAGACTCTTAAGCGCAGCGGCAAGAACATCACTGTTATCCTGACCCGCAACGACACGTTTGGATGGATCAGGGGTGAGGCGATCCTGCTCGACGATGTGGATGAGCCCTGGACCACCGATTTCGGACGCGTCGACTATTGCAAGGTTGCAGAAGGGTTCGGCTTCAAAACCGCCCGGATCACCTCCGAGGTCGATATCGAACCCATCCTGTCCGACGCCATCGCCAATCCCGGTGCGAATTTCATTGAGATGATGGTGCCCTCACAAGACAAGATCATCCCCTTCGTGCCCAATTGGGTCCGCGTCGCCCGCGCAAAGAATCTGCCCCATTTCTATTGAGGCAGGCTATAGGTCAGCAACTCCCGCACCAACGGGTTGGGAAAACGACGTTTGAAGGTGACAGCGTGAAAGCTTTCCTTGATGCGGGGATGTTCCTCGGCCTCAACCAGGCGGCCCGAGGAAAGCTCATCCTGCACAACGATCGGAGCCACAAGTGCAAGGCCGATATCCTCACGCGCGAGCAGGCGCATCATCGCCATGTCGTCCACTTCAGCCGCGATCTGAGGCCGGACAGACATGCGGCTGGCCATCGAATCAAACGCCGTGCGGACGCTGTTATTGGTGGTTGGCAGGATAAAGGGCTGTTCTTCCAACAGATCCCGGATCGGGCGCTTTGGATCCAGTCGCGCCGGCGTGCCGACGATACTGACGGGTTGTTCCGCCAGATGGTGTGTTTCAAAACTGGTCAGGCTGTCACTGGCGGGCTCATGATTCATGAGAACCAGGTCGAAATTCAGCGTCTCCAGCCCCTCAAGCAACTCGCTGGGATTGCCTGATCGCAGGATCACCTCAACATCTGAGCGCGCCAGCATTGGGCGCAGAAAGCCGATCTGAAAGTTCCGTGACAAGGTCGCCTGCGCACCAACTCGCAGCGCCGTACGCGCGTTGCCCTCATCCTGCAAAGTGGCAACAAGTTCTTGCCCTGTCGCGAAAATTGCGTCCGCATGGTCCAGCGCGATACGCCCGGCCTCGGTCAGATGCAGCTTGCGCCCGCGACGTTCAAACAGGGGGTGGCCCAGCCGCTCTTCGAGCTCTTTGATCTGAACAGACAGCGCGGATTGCGACAGGTTCAGCCGTTGGGCTGTCCGGGTCAGATTGCCATCATGGGCGACCGCCCAGAAGTAACGTAGGTGATGATAGTTAAGCGGCATATTGTTCTATTTAGTAGAACGTAATCTCTATAACAATGTATTTTTCATACACAGGATTGCGCAATATGTCCTGCTCAACCGGCCAAATCAGGCTGGACTCACAAGGAACGCGCATCATGACCTACCTGTTTCTACCCCTGCTTAGCCCGCTGATCTTGCTGGCATCGGCTTACTATGCCAGCCGCAATCCGGGACTGCGGCCAAACCGCGTCGTCAGGCTGTCGGAATGGGCGGCATTGGCGGCTTTCGTAGGCGCCGCACTGTCGGCCCTGATGCTGGTTCTTCACGGCCCCGGCACCTCGGGGTTGATCGGGTTCTGGGGTGTTGGCCTCTCCGTACGACTTGATGCGGTTAGCGCCATCATGCTGGTTCTAGTCAGCTTCATCGGATGGATCGTCCTGCGCTACTCGGCCACCTATATGGATGGAGAGGCCCGGCAGGGTGCGTTCACCGGCTGGATGTCAGCAACACTCGCCTCGGTTCTGTTGCTGGTGATGTCGGGCAACCTGATCCAACTGCTTGCCGCGTGGATTGCGACCAGCCTGCTGCTGCACCAATTGCTGCTGTTCTACCCCGAGCGGACCACCGCCCGGCGGGCGGCGCGGAAAAAGGCCGTCGTGGCGCGTATCAGCGAAGGCGCGCTGGCCCTCGCGGTGGTTCTTTTGATCGCAACCTATGGCACCACGGACATTGCCTCGATCCTGTCTTCGGCTGAACCCAACGGGCTGACCATCGCCGCCGCCCTGCTGATTGCGCTGGCGGCTATCATGGCCTCGGCCCAGTTCCCGGTCCATGGGTGGCTGACCGAGGTGATGGAGGCCCCGACCCCCGTCTCGGCCCTTCTGCATGCGGGCGTCATCAACGCCGGAGGGTTCCTGCTGATCCGCTTTGCCGACGTGATGCTGGCGGCGCCGGGCATCATGGCGCTGCTTGTGATGCTGGGTGGGTTCACCGCGCTGTTCGGCGGTCTGGTGATGCTGACGCAACCTGCGGTGAAGACCTCTCTGGCGTGGTCGACCATTGCCCAGATGGCCTTCATGATCATGCAATGCGGGCTGGCCCTGTTCCCGCTGGCAATGCTGCATATCGTGGCGCATTCGCTCTACAAGGCGCATGCGTTTCTCAGCGCAGGCGAGGCCGTGCGCAACGTTGCTGCAATTCGCCGGCCCGGCCCAGTCGCTGTGCCAAGTGCGCGGAACGTGCTGCTGGCCTTTGCCACCGGCGTCCTGATCTACGGCATCGTCGCCACGACCTTCGGCGTAGACGGCAAATCCGTTCAGGCGATTGCCCTTGGCGTGATCCTGATCTTCGGCGTCGCCTATCTGCTGGCGCAGGGCTTTGCTGATGCCGCACCCGGCGCGTTGACCCGCCGCACTGTAGTCTATGCTGGCGTAACCTCGATCAGCTACTTCGTCCTGCAGATCATCGCCGTGCACTTGACCAAGGGCACCCTGCCCGCAGCGCCTGCGCCCGGGCCATTGGAGTGGACGCTAATCATTCTTGCCCTGATCAGCTTTGGCGCGGTGGCCCTGGCGCAATCGACCTTCCCGCTATGGGCCTCGCACCCGGCGGCGGCTGGTATTCGGGTGCATCTGTCAAACGGGCTCTATGCCAACGCAATCTTTGACCGGCTGCTGGACGGATGGTCCAAGCGCCAGACCGTGTAAGAAGGGTTTTTCAAAATGTATATGAAGCACGAAAGCTATCCCGCAGCCCTTCTGGAACTGGTCGCGCTGGCCAATGACGCGGTGCGTCAAATCCCGCCGTTGTTCCCGCTTGCCTCCAACGTCGCGGTGAACCCGTTTCTGGGACAAACGCAAGAGACGCTGGCCGTGACCTCGGCCCGGCTGGCGCAGGTTGCAGGCACGCGGATCACGCCGGACCGGACGGTATTCGCACAGAAACTGGCAAGTGGAGAGATCACCGAAGCCGATCTGAGGGATGCCCTCGCCAGCGTCGAAAGCCGCTTTGACACGCCCAGTTTCGAGGATCTGCAAGCCGCACTCGGGTCCGAGACCGCGAAGCTGTCCCCCCTGCCCACGGTTGCCGATCTGGCCGCCGAGGTTTCCGGCATCGACTGGCCCAGTCTGATTGACGAACGGATCGGGGCCTGGGCCGCTAGCCATTTCGATCAGGGTCAGGCCATGTGGCAACCCAACCGCACAGGCGGTGCCTATAGCGCGTGGCGCGAGTTCGCCTCACGCGATCTGACCCCGGAAATCCACGGCTTGAAAGGGTTCGGAGCCTTCGTAGCCGGCACCAACCGCTCGCAATGGCGGGCGATTGGCCGCGCTTCTGAGGCACTGGGCGTTACCCCTGAGGCGGCCAGCACCGCCTTCCATCGCTGGCTGATGACACTGGGCGGTTGGGCGCAATATGCCCGCTATCTGCTATGGCAGGCTGAATTGGAAGGGCAGACGGATACAAGCACCACCGAACTGCTGGCCATTCGCATGGTATTCGAAGAGGCTCTGTTTGGTCTCTACCACGATCAGATTGCCGATCGCTGGGCTGAAACCATTGCCCAACATGAAGCCCCCATCACCCCGACCCGCGATCTGGTGATCGACGCGGTGCTACAGGACGCCTCGGAGCGCGCGCAACAGCGCAAATTGGCGCAAACCCTCAGCGCACGTCAGCCGCGCAAGGTCGAAGGCCGTCCCGAGGTGCAAGCGGCCTTTTGCATCGACGTCCGCTCCGAAGTCTTCCGCCGCGCGCTGGAATCGCAGGACAGCGGGATCGAAACCATTGGTTTTGCGGGCTTCTTCGGCCTCGCCAGCGCCCACAAGGCAGCCGGTTCAGACGTGACCGAGATACGGGGGCCAGTCCTGTTGAACCCGAACGTGTGCTCCCACGCGGCCGAGGGCGCGCAGGCTGACCTGAATCGCCGCTACACCGCACGGGCCAAACGGGCCTGGGGCCGGTTCAAACTGGCCGCGGTCTCGTCCTTCGCGTTTGTCGAGGCAACGGGCCCGGTCTATGCGGGCAAACTGCTGCGTGATGCTCTTGGCAAGGGCCACGGGTCTACGAAGTTCGACCCTGCGCCGAAGCTTGACGACGCGATCGACCTGCCAGCACGTATCGCCTCGGCCAAAGCCATCCTTGGGGCGATGTCTCTGACCAGCAACTTCGCTCGCGTCGTGATGCTGGCCGGTCATGGCGCGGATGTGACCAACAACCCCCATGAAAGCGCCCTGCAATGTGGCGCATGTGGCGGTCATGCCGGTGACGTCAGCGCCCGCCTTCTGGCCGGATTGTTGAACGATCATGCAGTACGTGAAGGGCTGCGCGCCGAGGGGATCGACATCCCGGCGGACACGCTGTTTCTGGCGGCGATGCACCACACCACGACCGACAAGGTCTCTCTGTTCGATCAGGATCAGGCGACGGGTCATTGGGCCGCGCAGATCGCACAGTTGAAAACCTGGCTAACATCGGCCGGACAACTGGCCCGGTCCGAGCGTGCCGCGCGTCTGCCGCGTGCCAAGGGGGCCAATGACATCGCCCGCCGCGCCACCGACTGGGCTGAGCTGCGCCCCGAATGGGGTCTGGCAGGGTGCCGCGCCTTCATTGCCGCGCCGCGGTCCCGGACCGATGGCACGGGTCTTGCGGGCCAGTCCTTCCTGCACAGCTATGACTGGCGCGCGGATGAGGGCTTTGGCGTGCTGGAACTGATCATGACTGCTCCGGTCGTAGTCGCCAGCTGGATCAGCCTGCAGTACTACGGCTCAACCGTTGCGCCCAGCCTGTTTGGCGGCGGTAACAAACTGCTGCACAACGTGGTTGGCGGCATCGGCGTGGTCGAGGGAAACGGCGGCGCTTTGCGCCCCGGCTTGCCTTGGCAATCCATACATGACGGAGAGGCCTTCCAGCACGATCCGCTTCGGCTGTCGGTCATCATTGAGGCCCCACGAGAGGCGATGAACGAAATCCTCAGCCGCAACGAAACAGTGAAAGAGCTGTTCGACAATCGTTGGCTGCACCTGATTGCCGTGGATGAAAACGGCGATCTGGCCTGGCGTTACACCAAGGATCTGGAATGGGTCGCGATGGCGCGGGCCGAGATCAGCGCCATGGCGGCTGAGTAATAACTGGAAGGCCCGGCGAGGAAACCCGCCGGGCCGTCTTATCCTAAAGCGCGGCGTGGAACAGCTGCGTCAGGTTCTCTTTCGTCAGCTGGATCGGATTGCCCCCGCAGGAGGGGTCAATGATCGCGCCTTCGACCAGTTCGGGGATCCGGTCCTCGGTCACGCCCAGTTCCGACAGCTGGCGCGGGATGCCGAGCGCATCGTTGAATTCCTGTACAAAGGCGCGGAACCCGTCAAAGCCACCATCGATCCCCAGATAAGCGGCAGCCTGTTGGAACCGATCCGCAATGACGGGTGCGTTGAATTCCAGCACAGCGGGCATGCAGACCGCGTTGGTCGTGCCGTGATGGGTGTGGAACACCGCGCCAATCGGATGGCTCATGGCGTGAATCGCGCCGAGCCCCTTTTGGAACGCCGTCGCCCCCATGGCCGCCGCGCTCATCATCTGCGCGCGCGCCTCAAGATCAGTGCCATCCCCATAAGCACGCGGCAGATAGTCCTTGACCAACCGCATCCCCTCAAGCGCGATGCCTTGACTCATCGGGTGGTAATGCGGGCTGGAATAGGCCTCGACACAATGGGCAAAGGCGTCAAGACCGGTGCCTGCCGTGATGAACTTCGGCATGCCCACGGTCAGTTCCGGGTCGCAGATCACCACGGTGGGCAGAACCTTCGGGTGAAAGATGATCTTCTTGGCGTGGGTCTCGGAATTGGTGATGACACTGGCACGCCCCACCTCGGACCCTGTCCCGGCTGTGGTCGGCACCGCAATGATTGGCGCAATCACATCCGCATCCGCGCGGGTCCACCAGTCGCCGATATCTTCAAAATCCCAAACCGGCCGCGTTTGACCCGCCATGAAGGCAACCATCTTGCCAAGATCCAGCCCTGAGCCGCCGCCGAAGGCAATCACCCCATCATGCCCGCCCGCATTGTAGGCTGCGACCCCGGCTTCGAGGTTCTTTTCATTCGGATTCGGGTCCACATCGCTGAACAGACCTCGACCCAGCCCGGCGGCCTCAAGAATGTCCAACGTCACCGTGGTAATCGGCAAATCCGCCAACCCCTTGTCCGTCACCAGCAGAGGGCGCTTCGTCCCTGCCGCCGCACAGGCCTCGGGCAGTTCCTTGATGCGGCCAGTACCGAATTTGATCGCGGTCGGGTAGGACCAGTTTCCAACAAGGCTCATGATGTTACCTTCTTCAAATGGTAGGATTTTGGACGGGTCAGGTTGTGATACCCGATGACCGACAGGCCACCGCCCCGCCCGGTATTCTTGCAGCCGGTCCAGCACAGACCCGGGTCCAGATAGTCGGCCCGGTTCATGAACACAGTGCCGGTTTCGATCTGGTCGCCCACCCGCGCAGCCCGGTCCACATCCCGGGTCCACAGGCTGGCGGTCAGGCCAAATTCGCTGTCATTCATCAGCGCGATGGCCTCCTCGTCCGAGGACACTTTCATAATGCCCACGACCGGCCCAAAACTCTCATCCCGCATCACGCGCATATCATGGGTGACATTGGTCAGGATCTGAGGCGTCAGATAAGCACCACCGTCATCCTCGGGGAATGTCTCAATATGGGCCGCCGCGCCATCCGCTACAGCCTCGGCAATCTGAGCGCGCACTTCATCGGCAAAGCGCACATTGGCCATCGGGCCCAGCGTCGTCTCAGGGTCCAGAGGATTGCCGAGCTTGTAGCCCTTCACGATCTCGACCGCCTTCGCAACGAAGTCGTCAAAAAAACTTTCATGCACGTAGATCCGCTCAATCCCGCAGCAGCATTGGCCCGAGTTGAACATCGCCCCGTCGATCAGAGTATCCACGGCGGCATCCAGATCGGCATCCTCCATCACATAGCCCGGATCTTTTCCGCCAAGCTCGGTCCCGACGCCTGTGAAGGTGCCAGCGGCTGCACGTTCCATCGCCTGCCCGCCGCCGACCGAGCCAGTGAAGTTCACGAAATCAAACGCATTTCCGGCAATCAGATCAATAGTCACATCGTGGCTGAGGAAGATATTCTGAAACACATCCTCGGGCAGACCAGCCACGTGGAACGCCTGCGCCATCCTCTCGCCCACCAACAAAGTCTGGGTGGCATGTTTCAGGATCACGGTATTCCCGGCGATCAGCGCCGGAGCCACCGTGTTGATCGCCGTCATATAGGGATAGTTCCAGGGGGCCACCACAAAGACCACCCCTTGCGGAACGCGCTTAATGTACCGCCGAAACGTCTCATCCTCGCCCACGGCGATATCGGCAAGCGCGCTTTCAGCATTCTCCGCCATATGGCTGGCGCGTTCATTGAACCCACCAAACTCACCACTGTAGCGCACGGGCCGACCCATCATATGGGCAAGCTCAGGCACGATCTCATCATTCATCGCACCAACCGCCGCGACACCGGCCATCACAAGATCAACTCGCTCGTGCAAGGACCGCGCCGCCCAAGCCGCCTGCGCGGCGCGTGCCCGAGCCGCCGCCTCAAACGCCACGTCCCGAGATAGCACCTCCCGCTCCGCAAAAACCGACCCATCAATCGGTGAGACACACTTTAACATCTGCCCCATAGTCACTCCATTTTCCGAAAAAACAGGATCCCCTGCTTCATCTGGCCCAAAATACCTCGGGGAGCGCGAGGGGCTGGCCCCTCGCTCCTGCCCTCTACGCGCGCTCAAACCCACGGGCAACTTCCCAATCGGTTACCACACGCGCAAATTCTTCGATTTCCACCTCAGCGGCCCGAGCGTAGTGATCCACCACCTCATCCCCCATAGCAGCCCGCAACATGGCCGAACCACGCAAAGCGCTCAATGCTGCACCAAGATTGCCGGGGATCATCCCCGTATCGCCCTGGTAAACGTCGCCGGTTGCCGCAGGTTGCAACTCCGATCCCTCTTCAATGCCGGCAATTCCCGCCGCCAGCATACCGGCCATCACAAGATACGGGTTCATGTCCGACCCTGGGATCCGGCATTCCACACGTATGGCCTTGGTCCCATCTCCACACAGGCGAAAGCCAGCCGTGCGATTATCCACCGACCAAATAATCCGTGTCGGCGCAAAGGTGCCCTTCATGAACCGTTTGTAACTGTTGATGTAAGGGGCCATAAAATACGTGTAGTCCGGGGCGTATTTCAGCAGGCCGGCCAAGTAGCTTTTCATCACATCCGACATGCCAAGTGGATCGCTTTCATCATAGAAAGCAGGTGCGCCGTCCTTCCACAGGGATTGATGCACATGGCTGGAACTGCCGACCTTGTCGTGATGCCACTTTGGCAGGAACGTTGCCGCATGACCATGCTGCCAGGCGATCTCTTTCACTGCATTCTTGGCGATTGAGTGGTATTCGGCCGTTTCCATCGCTGGCGCGTATTTGATGTTCAGCTCTTCCTGCCCGGTTTCGGCCTCACCTTTCGAGTTCTCAACCGGTATCCCCGCATCCCACAAATGGTTGCGGATCGGACGCATCACATGCTCTTCCTTGGTGGTCTGGAGGATATGATAATCCTCGTTGTAGCCGGAAATCGGCTCAAGATCGCGAAAGCCATTTTTGCGGATTTCGTCAAAGCTTTTTTCGAAAAGGAAAAACTCCAACTCCGTCGCACACATCGCTTCATAGCCCATGGCCCTCAAGCGGTTGACCTGCGCCTTCAACATCGCCCGAGGCGCATGCGGCACCTCTTCATGCGTGTGATGATCGAGAATATCGCACATCACCATCGCAGTGCCCTCAAGCCACGGCACCGGGCGCAGGGTCGCAAGGTCGGGCTTCATGACGTAGTCGCCATAGCCCCGCTCCCAACTGGTCGAGGCATACCCATCCGGTGTGCCCATCTCAAGATCGGTGGCCAGCAAGTAGTTGCAGCAATGGGTTTCTTCCCATGCGCCCGCAACGAAATGACCCGCGTGAAAGCGCTTGCCCATCAGACGGCCCTGCATGTCGACAAAGCACACCAGAACGGTGTCTACCTCACCCGCTGAAACCTGCGTTTTGAGATGTTCGAATGTAAGTGTCGCGGTCATTCTGCCCCCTCCTTCAAATTCCTGATGGCGGGCCACAGCAACGCCAAAATCTCAAATGCTACCGTGGCGACCTGTGGCAGCGAACGCAACAGATCATTGCGACGTTTCGGTATGAGATTTCACAATCTGCGCTTGAGTACCTGCAAACGCTGAAAAGACGGACGTGATCTAGTAACCGCGAGGTCTCAGACCTGCGGCTTGCGCGCGACGATCCAGACGGGATGATAGCTGAGAGAGACGCCGTTTTCGGTCTGAAACTGGCGCGTGTACTCTGCCTCGAACCGGGCGAGTGTGGACTTTGTCCAGACGCTCTGCGCACGCCCGTTGACGCCGGTCTTGCGCAAATGGCGCAGAACATGGCGCGGCGTGGGGAAGTACGAGGGCCGCAGCGCCTCGCCTGTCGCAAGCACCTCCATGTGCGCCCTAGCGGCGGCAGCCATTTGGTCAGGGTTGCACAAACCGGGGGCACGGGCCGAGGTGCCGATTTGGTTCAGTTCCCTATATTGTTGCGGCCCAAAGCCCGAAATCACCAACCAACCGCCAGGCGCCAGAGACCTCGCCGCTCGTTCCAAAAGCGCCTGCGGGTCTTCCATCCACTGGATCATCGACGCCGAGGCAAAAAGATCAGCATTCTCGGGCCAGAACACCCGCCGCGCATCCCCGCAGATAAACTGCGCGCCCATCTCATCCGCTGTTTGGCGGGCTTCGGTTGCGATATCATTCAGGGTGAGGCCTTCAAAACAGTGAGCCTGACACAGAAGTCGCGTGAAATGCCCAGTTCCGCAACCCAACTCAAATCCGCGTTCAAACTTGGTCGGGGCACCGTGTCGGCGCATCTCTTCCACCAGTTTCTGGGCCACCCAGGCCTGTTGGCAGGCCGTGTCGTGATAGCTTTGAAAGCTACGGCTGAAGCTACGCTGAACCCGGTCCGAGAGTTGCACTGTCATGCCAGCCACTCCGCCCAGCTTTGCCCCGCGCGGAACGGGACATGAGGACCTTCGACAGTTCGAATACTATCAGCATGCGAGGCCCATGCGGCCTGTTGTGCGTTAGTAGGAACGATACGGTCTCGGGTGGGAATCCAAATACGATCAAAACCCGGATCTTCAGCTGGGCCACGGTCGATCACCGCGCGCAACTCAGCCCGAGCCGACGGGATATCCAGTTCGGGAACCTCTCCGCTGACGCCCGCGCGACGACAGAATTTAGCAAAGCTGGCCAGAGACAATTGATCTGCAGTCGCTCGAATCATATCGGGCGCGATCCCATGCTCGGCACTTGCCGGGTTCAGCGTGCCGCTGACTGCAACCAAGCGATCTGGACGCATCCCCGTTTTGTTCAGCCAGTGCGCGGCCGAGGCGACGCCGAAAGAGAAAGCTAGCAGATTCAATCGGTCGAACCTCGCTAAGTCCGGCAGCGGGTCATTCAGCCGGGTATTACCCTCAACGAACAGCACATTTTCCCCACCTGTGAGGCCAGAAAACGGCGCAGGACCCAACGCCCATCCCCCGAACACGAGGATCAGATCGGGGTTATCCGAGCATGCCAGCCAGTGATACCTCATCCGGCACCTCCGGCGAGATCGAACATGGCAGCGGTGACGCGGCTCAACTCATCTGGCGAGATGATGTAGGGCGGCATGCAGTAAATATTGTGCCCAAACGGACGCAACCAGACGCCTGTTTTTGGGGCTAGGCCATGGGCCACGGCAGGGTCGACACGGTCCTTCATCTCGATCACGCCAATGGCACCCAGAACCCGCACATCCGCAACATCGGGCAACTCACGAGCCGGAGCGAGTTCGTCCTGCATCTGTTGCGCAATCCCCGTGACCTCAGCCCGCCAGTCGCGTTGGACCAATTGATCGAGGCTGGCAACACCGGCGGCGCAGGCCAGAGGGTTGGCCATATAGGTCGGGCCATGCATCAGCACCCCGGCCTCGCTTTCGCCGATGCCGTGCGCAACCGCCTCGGTCGCTATGGTGGCGGCCAGTGTAATGTGCCCACCTGTCAAGGCCTTGCCGAGGCACAGGATGTCCGGCACCACGTCTGCGTGATCCATGGCAAACAGCTCGCCACTGCGGCCAAAGCCCGTGGCGATTTCATCGAAAATCAGGAGAACATCATACGCGTCACACAGCGCCCGCGCACCCTTCAGCCAGTTCGGGTGGTAGAAATACATGCCACCCGCACCCTGCACGACAGGCTCCAGGATCAGCCCCGCGATCTTGTCACCCTTTTCGTCCAACAACTGCTCAAGTGCCATCAGCCCGTTTTCGGCGGAGTCCTCCGACCAGTCCTGATCGAACCGGATGGTCGGGCGCGGCAGAAAATGTTGGATGGACAGAGCGCCCTTGAACAGTCCGTGCATCCCGGTCACCGGGTCGCAAACGCTCATCGCTTTCCACGTATCGCCGTGATAGCCGCCCCGGATGGTGGCGAACTCTGATCGCGCGCCGCAGGCTTTGGCGATCTGGTACTGCACCGCCATTTTCAACGCGACTTCGATGGCGACCGAGCCGCTGTCACTGTAGAAGATGCGATCCAGACCGTCGGGTAGCATTCCGATCAGCCTGTGACCCAACTCAACTGCGGGCGCATGAGTCAGGCCTCCGAACATAACAT
The DNA here is from genome assembly GCF_056536565.1 of Ruegeria sp. CK3. Classification (NCBI taxonomy): domain Bacteria; kingdom Pseudomonadati; phylum Pseudomonadota; class Alphaproteobacteria; order Rhodobacterales; family Roseobacteraceae; genus Ruegeria; species Ruegeria sp. CK3. Next base: position 311,232 of record NZ_JBQFPV010000003.1, on the reverse strand, counting down.
GCGGCAGTTGCGCCAGTTGGGCCTGCATCGCCTCGATAATGGCCGGGTGGCGATGGCCGTGAACGGTACACCACCAGGAGGACATGGCGTCGATCATCTGCCTGCCGTCCTCACGCGTCAGCCAGACGCCCTCGGAGCCGGTGATCAGATGCATCGGGCCGGGATCCAGCACATGGGTGTAGGGGTGCCACAGGTGGCGGGCGTCAAACTCGAGCGGGGTCATAGAGCCCTCCGGATCGCATCAAGGTCGATGGTCTGGAACGCATCCGACAGTTTTTCACGGGTCAGGTCCGAGAGGTAGGGCAAACGCCCCAGATGCCGGACCTTGCACATCTGCGCGATGGTTTGTTCGACCTCTGGCTCGGGGTCGCCGACAAAGGCAACGCCAACGACATCGCACCCCGCATTGCGCAACGCCATCAGGGACAGCGCCGTGTGGTTGATCGTACCAAGCGCGGTGCGCGCAACCAAAACCACGGGGGCTTTCCATTGCGCGAAGAGATCCAGATAGAACACCTGCCGGTTCAGAGGAACCATCACGCCCCCTGCCCCTTCGACAACCAGAGGGCCATCGACCTGCGGCAGTGCCAGTTGGGCAATGTCGATCTCGACCCCCATGTCCTCGGCGGACAGGTGCGGCGAGGCGGGCATGTTCAGTCGGAAGGCCTCGGGCAGAACCTCGGCGCCGGACAGATCGCGCACGATGTCTGTGTCGGTCGCATCTTCAAGCCCGGATTGCACCGGCTTCCAGTAGGTAGCTCCAAGGGCGGCGGTCAGACCGGCGGAGAATACAGTCTTGCCGACGCCGGTGTCGGTTCCGGTGATGATCAGCGCGCTCATGCGGCCTCCGATTGATATGCCGCCAAAACGTTAAACAGGGCCGAGATATCGGCGCTATCTACATTGCCGGTGATGGAAATCCGCAAGCGTGACGTCCCGCGCGGTACCGTTGGCGGGCGGATGCCCCTGACGTCGAACCCTTGCGTCTGCAAGCCCTGCGCCATCGTCATCGTGCGCGCATCATCGCCCAGAATGACCGGAATGATCTGGCTGTTGAGCGCAGCCTCAGCAATTCCAATTGCGCGCGCCGCATCATGGGCATGGCCAATTCGCTTCTGGGCGTCGTCGACCAGACCTGTCTGAGCAGCCAGCGCCTCAAGGGCCGTACGAACCAAAGCGGCATTCAAAGGCGACGGCGCGGTGGCAAAAATGAAGGGGCGTGCGCGGTTGATCAGCGTGTCGATCATGACCTTGGGGCCGCAGATCAACCCTCCGGCAACGCCCAGACCTTTGCCGCAGGTGTGCAGCGTCAACAGATGGCAGTCGAGGTCATGCGCCATCCCCCGTCCCTGAGGTCCGAACACGCCGGTCGCATGGGCTTCGTCGACGACCAGAACAGCTTCCTGCTCTCGCGCCAAACCCGCCAGATCGGAAAGAGGGGCCAGATCCCCTTCCATCGAATAGACGCTTTCGACTGCGATCCAAATTTGGCCCGCGCCGCCCTCGGTCCGCCACTGCTGCGCCTTTTCACGCGCGTCGCCGACATCATTGTGCCGAAACGACCGCAGATCGGCCCGGCAAGAGCGCATGCCCTCATGCGCGCTGGCGTGAACCAAAGCATCAAAGAGGACCAGATCCTCGGCCGCAGGTAGGGTTGCGAAAATCGCCTGATTGGCCTGAAACCCACCACCCATGAACAACGCCGCCTCGGCCCCAAAGAACGCGGCGGCTTCGGCCTCCAGCGCTTCATGCTCGGCGTGATTGCCGCGCAATAGCCTAGAGCCGCCAGAGCCAACCGGAACACCGCGCGACAAGGCCTCTTGCGCGGCCTCTTGCAGAAGCCGCGATCCGGCAAGGCCCAGATAGTCATTCGACGCGAAATCCAATCCCGACGCAGGCGTCAGGACCCGGCGGCGATGCCGGGCCTGCAAGGTGTCGAGCATGGATTCGAGCCGAGCAACAGCCTTCATTCAGCGGCTTCCTGGCCCGCCTGATCCCCGGCTTTCTCGGCTTGCAGACCAAGTTTGGCGAACAGGATCATATCGGTGTCCTCTTCGGGGTTTTGCGCCGTCAGCAGCGTTTCACCCACGAAGATCGAGTTCGCACCGGCGAAGAAACACATCGCCTGCATCTCGTCGCTCATCTCCCTGCGGCCAGCCGACAGGCGAACGTAAGAGGTTGGCATCAGGATACGCGCCGTCGCTATGATGCGCACAAAGTCGATCGGGTCGATCGGCTCGGCGTCGGCCAAAGGTGTGTCGGCCTGCGGCATCAGCATGTTGATCGGAACCGAATCCGGCGCGGGCTGCATGTTGGCCAGCGTCAGCAGCATGTCGATACGGTCGCCCGTATGCTCACCCATGCCCAGAATACCGCCGGAACACACCTTGATTCCAGCTTCTTGCACCCGGTTCATCGTGTCGATCCGGTCGGCGAAGGTTCGGGTTGTGATGACCTCGGAGTAGTAGCGCTCAGACGTGTCGATATTGTGGTTGTAGTAGTCAAGGCCTGCATCGCGCAGCTGCACGACCTGTGTGTCGTCCAGCATGCCCAACGTCATGCAGGTCTCCATTCCCATGGCCTTGACGCCTTCGACCATCGCGACCAAAGCTGCCATGTCCCGCGCCTTGGGCTCACGCCAGGCAGCGCCCATGCAGAACCGCGTCGCGCCACCATCCTTAGCCTTCTTCGCCTCGGCCAGAACACGCTGCACCTCGATTAGTTTGGAGGCAGGCAGGGTCGAGCCATTGCGGGCCGATTGAGAGCAATAAGCACAATCCTCGGCGCAGCCTCCGGTTTTGATCGACAGCAGTTTCGAGGTCTGGATTTTGTTCGGGTCGAAGTGCTCACGATGGACGGTTTGCGCTCGGAATAGCAGATCCATCAGCGGAAGATCATGAACAGCTTGCGCGGATTTCTTGGTCCAGCCGGAATGAGGGATGATCATTTTATCTATAAAACTCTCGGCAGCTTGCATTGCGTCGAGTTTATTATCTACAAAATGTCACGACGCAACCCGGCATGCATCACAAGTTCAATATGACGCATCAATTTGCTGATCGCTGACCGAAGCTCTATCCCAGAATACCCGGTAGCTGCAGCCCGTGTTCGCGGGCGCAGGCCCTGGCATCCTCGTACCCCGCATCTGCGTGGCGCCACACGCCTGAGGCCGGGTCGTTCCACAAAACCCGCTCCAGCCGTTTGGCCGCTGCATCGGTACCATCGGCGCAAATGACCACGCCCGCATGTTGGCTAAAGCCCATGCCGACCCCACCGCCATGATGCAAAGACACCCATGTGGCGCCCGAGGCCGTGTTCACCAGCGCATTCAGCAACGGCCAGTCCGAAACAGCGTCCGAGCCGTCCTTCATCGCTTCGGTCTCGCGGTTGGGTGAGGCGACGGACCCGCTGTCCAGGTGATCTCGGCCAATAACAACCGGGGCCTTCAGCTCTCCGGTGCGGACCATTTCGTTGAAGGCCAGCCCCGCTTTGTGACGATCCCCAAGACCGATCCAGCAGATCCGTGCGGGCAGGCCTTGGAAGGCGATACGCTCCTTCGCCATGTCGAGCCAATTGTGCAGATGGGTGTTCTCGGGGAACAGCTCTTTCATTTTGGCATCGGTTTTGTAGATATCCTCGGGGTCGCCAGACAAGGCGCACCAGCGGAACGGGCCGACCCCGCGGCAAAACAGCGGGCGAATATAGGCGGGCACGAAACCGGGGAAGGCAAAGGCGTTCTCGAGCCCTTCATCCTGCGCCACTTGGCGAATGTTGTTGCCGTAGTCCAGCGTTGGCACGCCCGCGTTCCAGAAATCGACCATCGCAGCGACATGTTGGCTCATCGACGCGCGCGCAGCTTTCTCAACCGCTTTGGGATCGCTTTCGCGCTTGTCTTTCCACTGCGCCATGGTCCAGCCCAGCGGCAGGTAGCCGTTGACCGGGTCATGGGCGCTGGTCTGGTCGGTGACAATATCGGGGCGCATGCCGCCGGCTTGCATCCGGGCGTAAATCTCGGGGAAGATTTCGGCTGCATTGCCCAGCAGGCCGACCGATTTCGCCTCGCCCGCCTTGGTCCAGCGATCGATCATGGCAAGCGCTTCGTCCAGCGTTTCGGCCTTTTCGTCCAGATATTTGGTGCGCAGACGGAAGTCGATGCTGTCCGGGTTGCACTCGACCGCCAGACAGCAGGCCCCGGCGAAAACCGCCGCCAAAGGCTGCGCGCCACCCATGCCGCCCAAACCGCCGGTCAGAATCCACTTTCCGGTCAGGTCGCCGCCATAGTGCTGACGTCCGGCCTCGGCAAAGGTCTCATAGGTGCCCTGCACGATGCCCTGCGTCCCGATATAGATCCACGAGCCAGCGGTCATCTGGCCGTACATCATCAGGCCCTTCTTATCGAGCTCGTTGAAGTGATCCCAATTGGCCCAATGCGGCACGAGGTTCGAGTTCGCGATCAACACCCTAGGCGCATCCGTATGCGTCCGCACAATGGCGACCGGTTTGCCGGACTGCACAACCAGTGTCTCGTCTTCTTCCAGATCCTTGAGGCTGGCCACGATCGTATCAAAGTCGTTCCACGTCCGTGCCGCGCGCCCGATGCCGCCATACACAACCAGCTCATGCGGGTTCTCGGCCACGTCCGGATGCAAGTTGTTCATCAGCATCCGCAGCGGCGCTTCGGTCATCCAGCTTTTGGCGTTCAACTCTGGCCCGGTGGGTGGATAGATATCACGGGTGTTCTTGCGAGGGTCGGTCATGATGCAAGCTCCAATGCTGTGTCTTGGACGGCGTCCAGAATGTCGAATAGCCAGCGGCGCAAACGGCCGGCTTTGCGGTCGTCATAGGACCATGGCGGGCGCTCGGTCGTCAGGTAGGTAGATTGCGCCAGCTCCATCTGAATGGCGTGCAAACCCTCGGCCGGGCAGCCATAGTGGCGCGTCGTCCAGCCGCCTTTAAACCGTCCGTTTATAGCGGTGCTGTAGGGTGATGAGGCTGCGAACTCATGGGCCGCCGCCTCGATCTGTGGCGCGCAGGTTGTGCCGTTGTTCGTGCCCAAATTCAATTCCGGCAAAACCCCGTCAAACAGGAACGGAATGGTGCCGCGGATCGAGTGACAGTCATACAGAACAGCAATGCCATGGATCGCCCTAACCCGATCCAATTCGACCTTGAGCGCAGCATGGTAAGGCGCGTGAAACGCGGCGAGGCGATCTGCGATGTCTTTGTCGGATGGCGGCTGATCCCAGATGCCATTCCCATCGAAATCGGTCAGCGGAACCAGTGTAGTCGTGTTCTGACCGGGATAGAGCGACAAGCCCGACGGATCGCGATTGGCATCAATCACATAGCGGTGGAAGGTCGCTCGGACCGTCGTCGCCCCGGTCAGCAACCCGTCGTAGAGCGTGTGGACATGCCAATCCGTATCCGTCAGCGCCCTGCCCCGCGCGTTCAGCCTGGCCTGAACCTCGGGCGACACATAGGTACCGGTATGGGGCAGGCCCAGAACGATGGGACTATCGCCTCGGGTGACCTCAACCGGGTCCATCACGCGCCCAACTCCGGCATGGCAACGCCAGTGTTACAGGCGATTTCACCCCTGGAAATCAGTGTCGAGGCTGCCTCGATATCCGGCGCGGTATAGCGGTCGTCCCCCAAAGGCGGCACCACAGCGCGCAACCGGGCCATCACGCCCTGCAAAGTTTCACTGGTTGGCAATGGCGCGCGGAACTCGATCCCTTGCGTGGCGCAGAGCAGTTCCACCCCCAGAATACGCTCCAGATTGGTGACCATCTGCCCCAAACGTCGCGCGCCATGGGCTGCCATTGAAACATGGTCCTCCTGATTGGCTGAGGTCGGCGTAGAATCCGTCACGCAGGGGTTGGCGAGATGTTTGTTTTCGCTCATCAAAGCCGCCGTCGTGACCTCGGCAATCATCAGGCCCGAGTTCAGCCCCGGATTAGGCGTCAGGAACGGCGGCAGATCAAAGCTGAGGACGGGGTCCACGATCAGCGCGATGCGGCGTTGGGCGATGGCTCCGATCTCGGCCACAGCCAGCGCGATCATATCGGCGGCGAAACCAACCGGTTCGGCATGAAAGTTACCGCCCGAGACAATCAGCCCGGCCTCTGACAGGACCAGAGGGTTGTCGGTGGCGGCGTTCGCCTCAAGCTCAAGCGTTGTGGCGGCCTGTCGGATCACGTCCATTGCCGCACCGACGACCTGCGGCTGGCAGCGGATACAATACGGGTCCTGCACGCGCGTATCGCCTTCGCGGTGACTTTCGCGGATCACCGATCCAGCCAGCAGGGCACGCATCGTGGCTGCGGCCTCAATCTGGCCGCGATGGCCACGCAGGCTGTGTATTTCAGGCTGCAACGGCGCGGTGGATCCCATGATTGCGTCCGTGGTCAGAGCCGATGTGACCAGCGCGCTCTGCGCCGCTTGCCACGCCCCAAACAGGCCCGCCAAAGCAAAAGCGGTCGAAAACTGGGTGCCGTTGATCAGCGCGAGGCCTTCTTTCGGGCCAAGCTCCACCGGCGTCAGGCCAGCCGCCGTTAGCGCCTCGGCCCCCGGCACGACCTTGCCACCATATTCGGCCTCGCCTGCGCCCATCATGACAGCGGCCATATGCGACAGCGGCGCCAGATCACCAGAGGCCCCGACCGAGCCCTGCGCTGGGATCACAGGCGTGACGCCCTTGGCCAGCATAGCCTCGAGAAGCGTGATCAACTCCAGCCGCACGCCCGAGGCTCCGCGCCCGAGGCTGAGCAGTTTCAGGACCATCATCAACCGCGCATGCGCCCGCGGGATCGCAGGGCCGACGCCGCAGCAATGTGACAAGATCAGATTGCGTTGCAGGGTCGCGGTATCCTCGGCCGCGATCTTGACGCTGGCAAGTTTGCCGAAGCCCGTGTTGACGCCGTAGACCGCCGCGTCGCCCGCAGCGGCATCCGCGATGCGCGCGTGGGCCGCCTGAATGCCGGGATGGCAGGCCGGGTCCAGCTGCACGGCGCATTCGTCTCGGAACACCTGCTCCAACTGCGCCAGAGAAACAGCGCCGGGCGTAAGGGTCAGGGTGGTCAAACTGCGCCTCCGAAAATGCGAGTGTGTAGCGAATTGAAGCCGATGCGATAAGATAGCTCGGCCGGGTGAGTGACGTTCCAGATCGCCAGATCAGCGCGCATGCCGGGTGCAATCTGGCCGCAACCCTGCAAACCCAGCGCGCGGGCCGCGTTGAGGGTCACGCCTTTCAGCGCCTCTTCGGGCGTCATGCGGAACAGGGTGCAGCCCATGTTCATCGCCAAAAGCAGAGAGGTCATTGGGGCCGAACCCGGATTACAATCCGTCGCCAAAGCCATCGGGACATTGTGCTTGCGCAGCAGATCAATGGGCGGAGATTGCGTTTCGCGCAGGGTATAGAAAGCACCGGGCAGGATCACACCAACAGTGCCTGCACCAGCCATTGCCACCGCGCCCTCTTCATCGAGATACTCGATATGATCCGCAGACAGTGCGCCATAGCTGGCCGCCAGCTTTGCGCCGCCCAGGTTGGACAACTGTTCGGCGTGGAGTTTGATTGGCAGGCCAAGCTCTCTCGCCACATCAAACAATGGCACGAGTTGGTCGGGCAGAAAGGCAATCCCTTCGCAGAAGGCATCAAGTGCATCAACCAGTCCCTCGGCATGGGCGGCGCGCAGGGTTGGAATGCAAATCTCACTTATGTATGCGTCCGGATTGTCCTTGTACTCCACCGGCACCGCGTGGGCGCCAAGAAAGCTGGTAACGACCCGCACCGGACGGTGGTCTTGCAAAGCCCGCGCGGCGCGCAGCATGGTCAATTCGGTCTCGCAATCCAAACCGTAGCCAGATTTCACTTCGATGACCGAGACACCTTCGGCCAGCATCGCATCCACGCGCGGCAGCGCCTGAGCGATCAGGTCATCCAAACTGGCATCGCGCGTGGCCGTTACCGTCGAGATGATTCCCCCTCCGGCGCGGGCGACCTCTTCATAGCTCGCCCCATTCAAGCGCATCTCGAACTCGACCGCGCGGTGGCCGCCGTGGATCACATGCGTGTGGCAGTCGATCAGAGCGGGTGTCACCAGACGGCCTGCACAGGACGTCTCAGACGACCCGGCAAAGGCTTCGGGCAATGCGGCCTGCGGCCCAACCCATGCGATTTTTTCGCCCTCGATCACAATTGCCGCTGACTCGATCACCCCATAAGGCGCGCCATTCTCCACCATGGTTGCGGCGCTCAAATCATTCAGGATGTGGGTTGTGGGCATTTGATTCTCGCAGTGGATGCAATTCTCTCTTTTCTAGTACATTCCAATATGCTTTATGTCTATCCATAAAATGGAGAGCTACATGACCATCTTCGCGAAGCGCGCATTGTTACCAACAGGTTGGGCAAAAAATGTCAGGCTGGACCTGAAAGGCGGGCACGTTGCCGCTGTGACAGTTGGCGCTAAAGCGCAGGACGCAGATGTCACGGTCGACACCCTGTTGCCTGCGCTGGCCAACCTTCACAGCCATGCCTTTCAGCGGGCCATGGCAGGAATGACCGAATACCGACGCGCCGGGCGCGACAGCTTCTGGACCTGGCGCGATGTGATGTATCGATTTACTGCACAACTGACGCCCGATCAGATTCAGGCCATCGCCGCACTGGTCTATATGGAGATGCAGGAGGCCGGGTTCGCCTCCGTCGGAGAATTCCACTATCTGCACCATCAACCCGGCGGCGCACCCTATGAGCGGTTGGCCGAGCTCTCTGACCGCATCATGGCTGCCGCTGTCGAAACGGGCATCGGCCTGACGCATCTGCCCGTCCTCTACTCCTATGCCGGTGTCGGAGAAGTGCCTTTGGAACTCGGGCAACAGCGGTTCGACAACGACGTGACCCGTTTCCTGCGCTTGGTGGACGAGGCGAAAGCGGCCAGCGCTTCACTTCCCGAGGATGTCCGGGTGGGTATTGCCCCGCATTCCCTGCGCGCGACCTCACCCGCCGATCTGAAAGAAGTGCTGAACCATAAAACCGGTTTGGTTCATATCCACATAGCCGAGCAGCCCAAGGAGGTTACGCAGGTGCAGACTGGCCTGGGCGCGCGCCCGGTCGAATGGCTGCTGGGTAATGCCCCTGTCGACAGGCAGTGGTGCTTGATCCACGCCACACACATGACCGATGAAGAGACACGCGCCTTGGCGGCCTCCGGCGCTGTCGCTGGCCTCTGCCCAATCACAGAAGCCAATCTGGGCGACGGCCCGTTCAATGGCTCTGTTTACCTGGCTGCAGGCGGCACGTTCGGTGTGGGATCGGATTCCAATGTCCGGATTTCACTGACCGAGGAGCTTCGGACGCTGGAGTACTCCCAACGCCTGCGTGACCTGTCGCGCAATGTGATGGTAGTCGGCGAAGGGTCCGTCGGACAAACCCTCTATTGCGGCGCCGCGACGGGTGGAGCGCAAGCGCTAGGCCGCAACGCGGGGCAGATCGCAGAGGGCGCCTTGGCCGACCTCGTTGCCATCGACAGCAGCGACCCGGCGCTCTGTGCGTTGCGACCTGAACAGTTGCTGGACGGGCTTGTGTTTGCCGCACAGGACAGGGTTGTGACCGACCTCTGGTCCGCCGGGCGGCATAGGGTCAAGGAGGGGCGCCACGTGGCACGCGACCAGATCGTGACGCGATACAGAAAAGCCATAGCCGAGATACTGCCTCACTTGTAGCGTTCGGCATTCTCTTTACGCGAAGGTCGCCTGCGATACATATTATGAATAAGTTTATTGAGGAAACGGGATCAGATCGTGACGGAACAGAAGAACATCGGTTTTCAGGATATCCGTGACGAGGTGATCAACCGTATCCAAAGCCGCATCTGGCCCCAAGGCAGTTTGCTACCGACCGAACTGGAACTCGCCGCCGAGTTCGGCTGCGCCCGTGCTACCGTGAACCGCGCTCTACGAGAGCTGGCTGAACAGGGCATCATCACTCGTAAGCGAAAAGGCGGGACCCGAGTTGTCACGACCCCGGTCAAACAGGCCAAACTGCCGATCACCGTTGTCCGCCAGACGATCGAGGATATGAATGCCGAGTACCGCTATGCGCTTGTCAGCCGTACGCAGATCGATTGCCCAGCGTGGCTACAGGCCAAGCTGAGCCTGCAGGAAGGTGCACAAATCCTGCATCTTCAATGCATGCATCACGCCGACAACCGCCCTTTTCAGTTTGAAGAGCGCTGGATCAGCGTCGATGCCGTACCTCACGTGGTGAATGAGAGCTTTCTGACCACCGGCCCCAATGAATGGCTGCTGTCCGAGGTTCCCTTTTCCAACGCTGAGATCGCCTTCTCGGCGGTTCCGGCCACCGGGCAGTTGCAGGACTTTCTGTCAGTGCCACCGGGCACACCGTTGTTCCAACTGGAACGCACGACATGGTTCCAAAGCAAACCGGTCACATTCGTCAGAATGACCTTCCATCAAGGTTATCAGATGCGGACCACCTACTAACCCCTTTGCCGAAAACGCTCAGACCGTCGCTGGCTGTTTCGGCGGATCAACTTCCTCGGGTCGATAGGTCGGGATCACTCCGATCGGGGGTTTTTCGCGGATGTATTCTCCGATGCGCGCCAGCATCGGTTTGCGCGGGCAATTTGGCCGCGTCGCCGCCCCGAGATCGCGCAGATGGCCTGGCCCTTCGAACGGAATAAAGCAAAGCGGCCAGTTATCCCGCTTGAACTGCTCGGCCGCCAGGGCGGAGACAATCGTGCAATCGTCTGAGTGGCAGATATGACGGCAGATTGTCTCGAACCGCAAAGCGGTCAGATCAAAGCGCTTACTGATACGGCTGGAGGGATCCTGCTTGGGCAACCGATCTTCCAGCGCATAGCCGAAACTGTGGGGCAGCCGGATGAAATCATGCACCGGCACCTCATCGGAAGAAATCGAAGGCAGAGTATGCAGCGGATGCCCCTCGCGCAGTGCCAGAAACAGAGGCTCGGACCAGATCGAGGTGAAATCCAGCGCGTCGCTGTTGTTGATCTTGGCCACCAGCGCCAGATCCAGCGCGTGATCTTCGACCATCTTCAACATCTTTTGCGGCAGGTCCTCGATCATCGTCACCCGCATGCGCGGGAACAGAGTGCTGAACAGCTCCGAGAAGTACTGCGTCAAATAAGGGGCCAACGTGGGCGTCATGCCGATGGTAAAAGGCACTGCCTCGGGGTCGCGGAACTCGGTCGCTGTGTCGCGGATCTTTTGTGCGTCATTCAGCATCCTTGTTGCAATGCCGACAATCCGCGCGCCGCAGGCCGTCGGGCGGACCTCATTGTTCAGTCGCAGGAACAGCTCGACCCCCAACTCCTGTTCGAGTTTCTTGATCTGGTTGGACATCGCCGGCTGGGACACGTTGCAGGCTGATGCGGCCTGACTGAACTGGCCGTGCTTGGCGATGGCAATGACGTATTCCAAGTCTCTCAGGTTCATGACGGGGCAATTCAAACAAATATATAGGTCAAGGTACCTGTGAGACTACGCGCTGCCCCCTTGTTTCAGAAGCCCGGACAGCGATTTGAGGGGAATTTGACCCGCACATCCCGTCACAAATAGGTGAAACGTCGTCATCAAATAAGTGAGCGACCCGCGTTTTCCCATCGCATCGCCGTTAAAATCAAGGCTGCGGCCCGTCAAGACTTCACGAAATCCGTGAGTATTTGCGTTGGTTATACCCCCGATTTGGAGCATGAATTTCCGCCGACTATGTGCGGGGCCTACTGATTTGATGCGTCGGTTGCCCGATCGAACGGGCCACCTGCACCACGCAACAAACCAGACGGAGTGACCAATGCTGTCCCAATTCGTAGAAAGCCTGCGCGCCCGTCTCTTGACCACGTCAACACTGGCGCAAGAGACCACACGTGACGGCCAAACCCTTTTCAACAACTTCTTCCAGAACACGATCGTGGATGACACGCCCGCCTTTGTTCTGGCCAACGACTTTTCGCGCCTGCTGAACTTTAGCGAGATTATCACCAACAACGCCGTCGCCGCCGTTCAGGCGCAGGGTGAGGATGTTGACGTGTTCAATTTCCGCTCGGGTTTGATCGAGGCGAATAGCGGCCCCGATGCGCTGGCCACCGGCGTTCAGGTCACCGGCAGCGCCGCTGTGCGCAACTTTGGTGAGATCACGGGCGACTTTAACGGTGTTCAGTTTGCAGGCCCCGACAGCTCGGGCAGCCTGGATAATTTCCGTGGCGGCGTGATCTCCTCCGACAGCCGTGCCGTGGATATTCAGGGCCAGGGCATTGATGTGCGCAACTTCGGCGACATCCTTGGCACCGGATATCAGCGCAACGGCACGATCTACACCAACAGCACCGCCGAGGATATCTCGATCTCGAACTTCACGGGCGGAACCGTGGATGCTGGCGAAGGCAATCAGGGCGCCGGGATCTCACTTCAGGTCGGGGATGAGGTCGGCGACCGAGTGGAAACCGATATCTTCAACGGCTTTGGCGGCACCATTCAGGGCCGTGGTCAGGCGGCATCGAACACCGGTCTGGCAGGTGACGGTATCCGCATCAACAACGGTGCCGAGGGCACGATCCTCGAGACCGAGATCCTCAACAGTGGGCTGATCACATCGGAAAGCACGCAAGGCACCGCAGCCGGTATCCGCATCGCGGATGGCGCAAGCGCCGAGGGCGAGATCCTGAACACCTCGACCGGGGTGATCGAGGGTGCTGCAAACGGCCTCTATATCGGTCAGGGCACGCATGATCTGGATGTTCTGAACTTCGGCACGATCCAATCCGACAGTCGCGCGGTGAACATCGACGGCACGGGTGTGAACCTTGTGAACGGTGGCGATATCCTTGGCACGGACAGCCAGCGCAACGGCACCGTCTATGCCGACGGCTCCGCTGATGATTTCGCAATCAACAACCTGGTCACCGGTACGATAGACGCCGGCGAAGTTAATGAAGGGTCGGGCTTTGGCGTTGAAATCGGCGGAACTGCGGATGGCGCATCCTCGTTCACGCTGGACAATGCGGGCACCATTCAGGGCCGCGGCAACGCAGCGGCTGGCTCCAACGCGGCTGGCGACGGTATCCGGGTCGGCAATGTGGGCAACATCGGCGTCACCGATGCGGTCATCAACAACTCGGGCACCATCGACTCCGAGGGCGCAAATGGCACCATCGCGGGTGTCCGTTTCGTCAACGGTGTGTCGTTCCAGGGTGAGTTCAACAACTCGGGCCAGATTTCGGGCGTTCAAAACGGTGTCTATTTCGGCAACCCGGTCGCCGGTGAAGGCGCGGATCACACCGGTGGTGTGTTCAACAACCTCGAAACCGGGGTGATCTCGTCCGACAGCCGCGCGTTCAATATCGACGGCATCGGCCTGGAAGTGAACAACGCAGGTGAGATCGTCGGCACCGACAGCCAGCGCAACGGCACGGTCTACGCCGATGGCACGGCGCAGGACTTTACCTTCAACAACCAGGAAACCGGCCTCGTCGATGCGGGTGAAGGCAATGAAGGCTCGGGCTTTGGCGCCGAGATCGCAGGTGAGAATGCGTTCACGCTGAACAATGACGGCCTGATCCAGGGTCGCGGCAACGCAGCGGCGGGCACCAATGCCGCAGGCGACGGTATCCGCATCGGCAATGTCGGCAACGCTGGCACGTTCACCGGCTCCATCACCAACGCGGGCACCGTCCTGTCCGAAGGTGCAAACGGAACCGTAGGTGCGTTCCGCGCGGTGAACAACGTCAACTTCCAAGGCCAGTTGGTCAACGAAGAAGGCGGCGTATTCGCAGGTGTGCAAAACGGCGTCTACTTCGGAACTGGCGATCACACCGGCGGCTCGTTTGTGAACCGTGGAACAGTCACGTCGAACAGCCGTGCGGTGAACATCGATGGCGAAGGGCTTGAGGTCGTCAACGAAGGCGAAATCCTGGGCACCGGCGATCAGCGCAATGGCACCGTCTATGCCGATGGCACTGCCGACAACTACACCTTCAACAACACCGGTCTGGTTGATGCGGGTCTGGGCAACAACGGCTCGGCCGTGTCGCTGCAAACCGGCAATGTTGAAGGCGATATCGTGTCGGCAGCCATTCTGAACGAAGGCACCCTGCAAGGTCGCGGCGACGCGGTTGAGGGCAATCAGGTCGGCGATGGCCTGCGCCTGTTTACCAGCCAGTCCGAGGCCGGATTTGCCGGGGTGGTCGTCAATGAAGGCCTGATCGCAGGGTCCGAGACCTCGGACGCAGCCGCAGGTATCCGTGTTGACGGTGGCCTGAACCTTCTGGGGGCGATCCTGAACGAAGGTGAGATCCGCGGGACGGTCAATGCGATCGACGCCTCGGATGCGGGTGACGTGACCATCGTCAATGACGACGAAGGCGTGATCAACGGCAACGTCCTGCTGGGCGCTGGCGATGACATTTTTGTCGATCTGGGCACCACCAACGGCACCATCGACGGTGGCGCGGGCGACGACGTGCTGATCGCGGGCGATGCGGACAATGTTCTGACCGGTGGTCTGGGCAATGACTTCATCGACGGTGGTGAGGGTGTCGACACAGCCGATTTCTCGGATCTGGATGTCGCGGTCGAGGTGCGCCTGGGCGCCAATGGCAATGGCACGGCAACCCGCGATACAGGCTTCAATGTCTCGGTCAAGGACGCCGTGATCTCTGCCCCCGGTCAGTTCGGTGCGAACATCGCCAATGGTGCGGCTTTTGTGGAACAGGCGCTTCAGGGCAACCTGTACTACAACATACACACTTCGGACTTCCCCGGCGGCGAAATCCGCGGGCAGCTGCTGGTGGACAGTGTCGAGACCGAGCATGGCATTCGCACCGTCACCTTAAGCGGCGGTCTGGACGCGGCGCAGGAACCGGGGCCGACCTCGGACAGCGAAGCCACCGGCGAGGCGACTGTGGTCATTACGCAGAACCTGCACACGGGTGAGGTGACCTATTCCAGCGAGCTGAGCGTTGTGGGCCTGAATGAGGCCGACCTTAACACGCCGATCCCAGGTGTTGTCTCGGCTATCCATCTGCACAACGCTCCGGCTGGTGCAAATGGTCCGGTAGTACAGGACACGCTGGTAGATGCTGGCGCCACTCTCGACGTGAACGCCACAGGCGGCACCGGTGTCATCGGTCAGGACGTCATCGACAACCAGATCGAGGTCGATGTTCTGCAATTGATCGAGAATGTGATCGGGTCCGACGATGGAGACATCATCATCGGCAGCGATCTCGACAACAAGCTCAGCGGTGGTGACGGCGATGACCTGATCTCGGGCGAGGGTGGCAATGACATCCTGATCGGCGGCGCAGGTGCGGATACCTTCACCTTCGGCGCGAACTTCGGAGACGACGTGATCCAGGACTTCGAAGTTGGCCTCGACCAGCTGCAATTCGGCGATTTCGGCCCCGATTTCGGCGGTGCGGTGAATGTCGCACAGGATGGGAACGACGCCGTGATCTCGTTCGGCACCGAAGGCTCGGTCCGTCTGGCGGGCGTAAACACCACCGATCTGACCGAAGACGACTTCGTCGCTTAATCGAAAACGGACGGGGCGGTTTTGACCGCCCCGTTTGCCAAACCGGAAAAGGGCAAGACGATGTTTCAGAACTCCAACCCCGTTCAAACCGCATGGGCCTCGTTGCGCAAAGGGTTTGTTGCCGTCGCTTTCTTCAGCCTGTTTCTCAACCTGCTGATGCTGGCCGGGCCGCTCTACATGCTGCAGGTCTATGACCGGGTCCTGACCAGCCAGAATGTCGACACGCTGATCGCGCTGACCCTTTTGCTGGGCGGCGTCTTTGTCGTGATCGCCTGTCTCGACCTGATGCGGATGCGCATCCTGGGCCGCTTGGCCGCCCGGTTCGAAATGGCCGTCGGTGCGCCCGTTCTGGGGGCCGCCATGCGCCGCCGGGTTCAGGGCGAGGCACAGAGCGCCGAGAATCTGGTCGACGACGTCAACGGATTTCGCGAGTTCATCTCGGGCTCGACCCTGACCGCCTTTTTCGACGCGCCGTGGATTCCCATTTACCTGCTGGTCCTCTATGTCCTGCATCCTCTGCTGGGTCTGCTGGGACTTGCCGGAGCCGTCACCCTGACCGTCATGGCGCTGATCAACAACGCCCGCGCGCAGAAACCGATGCGAAACGCCGCCGAGGCCCGAGGGCGCTCGGACGCGCTGTTCAAGACCTCGGATCGCAATGCCGAACTGGTCCACGCGCTGGGCATGAAATCCGATCTGGTGCGCCGTTGGACCGCCCTGCAAACCGACGCGCACGCCCATAAAACACGGGCGGCTGACCGTATCGCTGGCTTTTCGGTCCTGTCCAAGACCATCCGTATGGGCCTGCAATCGGCCATTCTGGGCTTGGGCGCGGCCCTTGCCATTACCGGCGAATCCACCGCTGGTGTCATGATCGCCGCCACTATCGTGTTGGCGCGAGCGCTGGCGCCAATTGATCAGCTCATCGGCCAATGGCGAGGATTTTTGGCCGCGCGCGGATCGTATTCCAAAATCAAAGCACTGACCGAAGATTTCGCCGAAGAAACACCCAACCTGCACCTGCCCCGCGCCTTCAAGACGCTGGACGTGAAAATCGCTCAGGCCGGTCCGCCGCGCGCGATCAATGCCACCATTCGGGGGATCGACTTCGATCTGGCCGCGGGCGACGTTCTGGCCGTTATTGGCCATAGCGGCTCTGGCAAGACGACGCTAGGTAAGATGCTGGCCGGGATCTGGCACCCGCAACGGGGTGAGGTTCTGCTGGATGGCAGCCCGATGTCGAAATGGAACGCCGAGGATCTGGGCAAACAGATCGGCTACCTGCCGCAGGATGTTGAGCTGTTCGACGGTACGATCCGCGAAAACATCGCCCGTTTTTCTGTCGCCATCGACGACGCCGAGGTTTTTCGCGTCGCGCAGGAAGCTGGCATTCACGAAATGATCAGCGCCCTGCCCGAAGGCTATGAAACGCGCATCGGTCAGGGGTTCTTTCTGTCCGGCGGTCAGCGGCAGCGTCTGGCCCTGGCCCGCGCGCTTTATGGTGATCCGTTTGTGCTGGTGCTGGATGAGCCAAACTCGGATCTGGATGCCGAAGGGGAACAGGCCTTGCGCGATGCCATTCTGGCCACTCAGGCCCGTGGCTCTATCGCCATCGTCATGACCCACCGCCCCGCAACCTTGCAGGCCGCCAATAAGGTCATGGTTATGCGGAACGGGTCCCAAACCCAGTTTGGCGACAAGGATGACGTGCTGAAAGTCAATCGCCGGAATGTTCTGGACAGCTCGGGCAAGGGCACCCGCCCGACCCCTCAGCCCGTTCCCGAAACGCAAATCACAGGAGCAGCCCAATGACACAGATTGTCCCGCACAACGCCCCTCGCAATGCGCTGTCGCTTAATGAGGCAGAGTTCATCGACATCTCGGACACCTCCCCCCGGATCGAACGCTATGTCTGGGTTGGCGTCATCACCCTGATGGCCTTTGTCGGAGGCAGCGCCTACTGGGCCTTCGCTTCGAAACTGGACGGGGCGGTGGTTGCTCCTGCCTCCTTCGTGGTCGAAGGCGATCGCAAAACGGTCGAGCATCTGGACGGCGGCATCATCCGCGACATCCTTATTGCTGACGGAGATTTCGTTCAAAAAGGACAGCCCCTGATCCGGCTAGACAGCACCGATATCGATGTCGACCTAAACGTTCTGGGCAGCCAGATGGGCGAGCTTTCGGTGCGCCGAGCACGCCTTCTAGCACAGATGAGCGGTCAGGATTGGTTTGATGAGGCCTCGGCCTTGGTCGGTTTCCAGGCGGGCATGGAGCGGCTCCATTGGACCTCCGCCTATCTGACGCAGAAGCAGCTGTTTGACGCCGAAGCCCGCGCCCGCCAGACAGAAACCCGGATCAACGAACAGCGGATATCGGGCCTGAAGGATGAGGCCCAAGGGCTGGCCGAACAGCGCGTCAGAACCCAAAACCAGATCGAGATCACTCTGACCGAACTGACCAACCTGCAGACCCTGCTGGACAAAGGGCTGGTTGCGGTCACCCGCGTCAGCTCGCGCCAGATTGAACTGCAGCGGCTCTACGGTGTCGATGCCTCGTTGCGCACGCAGATTGCGCAGGCTGAAAATCAGGTCAGGGAATTGGAACTGACGCTGATCAGCCAGCAAAAGCTGCGGGCTGAGGTGATCGCGGAGGAACTGGCGGTGGTCGAAGCGCAGCTTGATCTCGTGCGCCCGAAATATGTAGGCACCGCCGAGCGCCGCAAGCGGATCGAGCTGTTGGCCCCGACCAGCGGGCGAGTGGTCAATCTGGCGGCTTCGACCACGGGCGGTGTCATTCGCCCGGGCGAACACATCATGGACATTGTCCCGGCGGATCAGGCGCTGATTGTCGAGGCGCGGGTCAAAACCGGTGATATCGACAAGCTGCGGATCGGCCAGTCTACCCGCATCCGCCTGTCGGCATTTGCACAGGCAGACGTCCCCGAGGCCAGCGGCAAGATCTTCGATATCTCGGCCGACGCTTTGGAAGATGAACGCACGGGCGAGCCCTACTACAAGGCGCGGGTCAAACTGGACCACCAGCAGCCCGAAGCGGTGGCAGCGCTGGAACTGGTGCCGGGCATGCCAGCTGATCTGTTCGTCAATACCGGCGAGAGGGCCGTTATCGCCTATCTGTCACAGCCCATCAGCGACCGGTTGGCTAAAACCTTTATCGAGTGAGTGGGTACTCAGGTAACGAGTAAAATTTTTACCAGTGGGAATGGTCTGCAGATGGGGCTGCAGGCCATTTCACATTGTCAAACGCCGTAGCGGGCCATGAACATATCGACAGCTTGCAGGGCAACCTCGTCGATCTCGGCCTGAGAGAACTCTTCCTGAATGCCAAAGGCGGCGCGCAGCCATAGGCGAACTTTGCACAGCTCGGCGAATTGCTCGGCTGCGATCGTCACGTCCTCGATCACCAATTCACCTTTGGCGACAGCTTTTTCCAGATATTCTACCATCTTGCGCTGACCATTCTGAGGTCCGGCTTCGTAAAAAACCCGACCAAGTTCCGGGAACCGGTCCCTTTCGGCCACGCAAACGCGGAATATCTGGCGATTGAAATCCGACACGAAAAAGCTGACCAACTGCGTCGCGGTAATCGTCAGAACCTCACGCACAGGTTTGGTTTCGTCGATCATCGAGATCACACGTTCGGCCATGCGTCGGCACTCGGTCTGCGCCACCTCGACAAACAGCAGACGCTTGTCGGGGAAGTAGCTATACAGTGTCGCCTTCGAGACACCTGCCGCCCGCGCGATATCATCAACACTGGCCCCTTCGAACCCATCCGCGAGAAAAACTTCTCGGGCCCCGCGCAGAACCTGGTCGAATTTTCGGCCGGTGCGCAGGATGGTGGCGGATTGGGTCATGATGGCTCCTTCAGCGGGTTGTGGATCGAATTTATAAACCGATCTGTTCAGACACAAGGATTCTTGGTGTTTTCTGACGGGCCGTCACCCAAAACACCGTTCGATCCGTGACTTGCAGGTCGCGCGATCCATGTTAGGAGGGTACCCATGGTCGAGATCTTTCTGCGCACCCTTCCCTTCTTCGTGATCATCGGCCTGGGTTACTGGGCCGGGCGCACGCGGTTTTTCACTGAGGAAGCCACCGCCTATCTGACGAAATTCGTCTTTTTCTTTGCCCTGTCGGCCATGCTGTTCCGCTTTGCCGCCACCCTACCCTTTGCTGAGATTTTCAACGGGCGGCTGATCATCGGTTATCTGATCGGGACACTTGCGGTCTACGCGCTGGCTTCGCTGGTGGCATGGATACGGGGCCTCGACATCCCCACCGCCGCGGTTGAGGCCCAGTGTGCCGCCATCGGCAATGTCGGCTTTCTGGGCCTGCCCATGCTGGCTATGCTGCTGTCCGAGGCCGCGATCGGACCCGTCATGCTGATCCTTGCGGTGGATCTGGTGGTGTTTTCCTCACTCATTGTGATCCTAATCAATGGCGGCCGGGACGGAAAGCTAACGGTCAAAACGCTGCGCCTGATCGGGGTCGGGTTGCTCAAGAATCCAATGATCGTGTCGATCTCGGCCGGGTTAATCTGGTCGGCGCTGCAGATTCCGGTCCCCGGTCCGATGAACGATTTTCTGACCATATTAGGTGGGGCCGCAACGCCCGGAGCACTGTTCGCAATTGGCGCCTCGCTAGCCGGAAAATCGGCGGAGCGGATCGAAATCGCGGGCTGGCTGAGCTTTTGCAAGCTGATCGTCCACCCCGCCTGTGTCGCCGTCGCCCTGCTTTGGCTGGTTCCAGTCGATACATTCTCGGCCACGGTTGCAATTGCCGCCGCTGCGCTACCGGTTGCGGGCAATGTCTACATGCTGGCGGCACATTATGGGATCGCACCTCAGCGCGCCTCAGCGGCGATCCTGCTGTCTACGGCGGCCAGTATTCTGACGGTTCCGCTGATCATCGGATGGCTGACCGCTTTGTGAGCGTGCAACCCCACCAAAAAGTCATGCGCATGGCGACCGCCGCACTTTACGAGGCGTCCTTAGGGCGATAGCCATGGCGCGACCCTAAATTAAGGACTCGACCAGATGGAAACCCTTTCGGAAAATGCCTGTTTTGGTGGTGTGCAAGGTGTCTACCGCCATGCCTCAACCGCCTGCCAATGCGATATGACCTTTGGCCTGTTCCTGCCTGCCGAGGCCAAGGACGGCCCCGTTCCGGTGTTGTGGTACCTGTCTGGCCTGACCTGCACCCATGAAAACGCGATGACCAAGGCCGGTGCACAGGCCTGGGCCGCCGAACAGGGCATCGCCATCGTGTTCACCGACACTTCGCCCCGCGGCGAAGGCGTCGCCGACCACGAAGACTATGATCTTGGCCAAGGCGCGGGTTTCTACGTCAACGCAACGCAAACCCCGTGGGCCCCACATTTCAACATGTGGGACTATGTGGCCGAGGAACTGCCCGAGCTGATCGCCGAGAACTTTGCCATCGACATGGATCGTCAGGCAATCACCGGCCATTCGATGGGCGGCCATGGTGCGCTGACACTGGCGATGAACCTGCCGGGACGCTATCGCTCGGTTTCGGCCTTTGCGCCAATCTCGAACCCGAGCGGCGCGGATTGGGGCCGCAAACAGCTGAGCGCCTATCTGGGCGATGATGAGGCCGTTTGGGCCAAGCACGACGCCTCGCTCCTGATGAAAGAGGTCGGTTTTGACGGCCCTGTCCTGATCGACACCGGTGCGAACGACCAGTTCATCGACCTCCTGCGCCCCGAAACTTTGGCTTCGGCCATCGCCGAGCGCCGCCAGCAGGCGACCTATCGTCTGCAACCAGGCTATGACCATTCCTATTTCTTTGTGTCCACCTTCATGGAAGACCACATCACGTTCCACGCCGAAGCGCTGTACGGAGACTGAGGCATGAGCAAGTATGACTATGACCTGATCATCATCGGGTCTGGCCCCTCGGGCCGGTCTGCGGCAATTCAGGCGGGCAAATTGAAGCGCCGAGTGTTGGTGATCGACCGGCACGACCGTTTCGGCGGCGTCTCGGTGCATACCGGCACGATCCCGTCCAAAACCCTGCGTGAAACCGTGCTGAACCTTTCGGGCTGGCGTGAGCGCAGCTTTTACGGCCGCTCTTACCGGGTCAAGGAACAGATTCGCGCCGAAGACCTGAAAGCCCGGCTGCACATGACACTCGACCACGAAGTTGACGTGCTGGAGCATCAGTTCAACCGAAACCATGTGGATACTCTGAACGGGCTGGCCTCGTTCACGGGTCCGCATGAGATTGAGGTGGCGACGGATAGCGGTGAGAAAACCCGCCTGACCGCCGCAAAGTTTCTGATTGCGACCGGAACAAAAACCTATCGCCCGGACTATGTGCCGTTCAACGGCAAAACCGTTGTGGATGGCGATGAGTTTCTTGAAATGGCCGAGATCCCTCGGTCGCTGGTCGTGATCGGTGCCGGGGTGATTGGTGTTGAATACGCCACCATGTTCTCGGCCCTGGATGTCCGTGTCACCCTGATCGAGCCGCGCGACACCTTCCTTGATTTCATCGACAAACGCCTGATCCACGATTTCACCCATCAAATCCGCGAGAATGGGGTAGATCTGCGGCTCGGGTCGGCCGTCGAAAAGATCGAAGATGCGGGCGAGCATGTCGAGGTCACTCTTGAAAACGGTCGTCACGTCCGGGCCGAGATGCTGTTGTTTGCTGCCGGTCGGATGGGCGCGACCTCGACGCTGAATCTGAAAGCTGTGGGCGTGGTAACCGATCACCGCAACCGGATCAGCGTCGATCGCAAGACTTACCAGACCGAAGTGCCGCATGTTTACGCGACAGGAGACGTGATCGGGCACCCATCGCTGGCCTCGACCTCTCTGCAACAGGGTCGCGTGGCGGCCTGTCATGCGCTTGAAACCCCGACACTGCCGGAAAGCCCTTGGTATCCTTACGGGATCTATTCCGTGCCCGAAATCTCGACCTGCGGCATGTCCGAGGAAGAATTGCAGGAGCGCGGCATCCCCTATGAGGTCGGCGTGGCGCGGTTCCGCGAAACCTCGCGTGGGCATATCATGGGGTTGGAACATGGCATGTTGAAGATGCTGTTTTCCCTGAAAACCCGCCGGGTGCTTGGTGTTCAGATCGTGGGCGAAGGCGCGACGGAGCTGATCCATATCGCCCAAGCCGTGCTGAACCTGAAGGGCACGGTGGATTACTTCGTGCAGAACACGTTCAACTATCCGACGCTGGCCGAGGCCTATAAGATCGCCGGACTGGATGCGTTCAATCGGATGCCGATCCCAGAAGAGTTCAAGGTCAAGAAAAAGCCTGACGCACCCACCAAGAAAGAGGCGAAGAAGGCGTGACAACGCTTTATGTCGATGGTGACGCCTGCCCGGTCAAAGCCGAGGCCGAGCGGGTCGCGACCCGACACAAAGTGCCCATGGCGCTGGTGTCGAATGGCGGGCTGCGGCCATCGGCAAACCCTCTAGTGCAGGTCGTCATTGTGGCCGAGGGCGCGGATGAGGCGGACAAATGGATCGCCGAGCGTTGCGGTTCCGGCGATGTCGTGGTCACCTCGGACATCCCGCTGGCCGCCAAGTGTGTCGAGGCCGGTGCCCGTGTGCTAAGGCCCAACGGTGAGGCTTTCACTGCCGCCAATATCGGCCAGCAACTGGCGATGCGCGACCTGATGGCGGATTTGAGAGCGGCGAACCCTCTGGGCGCAGGAGGTGGCGGCAAACCCTTTGGAAAGGCCGATCGCTCGCGTTTCTTGGATGCGTTGGAGCGGGAATTACGGGCGGCGCAACGCAGCTGAGCCTCCCGTCAGTTAAGGACGCATCAAAGATGCGTCCTCGCCTGTTGGGCCAAGCAGCGCGTGCCGCGCTGAGGGTGCGCCCAGCTATGCAGCGGCGGCGGTTGGACCTCGGTTCTCGCGAATGGGCAGGTGGACAATCGCGCTAAACGCGCCCACGGCGATACCGATCCACCAAACCATTGTGTAGTCGCCATAGACGTCATACATCCGACCGCCCAGCCAGATACCAAGGAAACTTCCAAGTTGGTGGCTGAGAAAGACAATTCCATACAGCGTACCCATGTAGCGCAGACCATAGAGATGCGCGACCAGACCGGATGTCAGTGGTATTGTGGCCAGCCAGAGAGAGCCCATAGCCAACGAAAAAACGATGACCGAAATTGGGGTGATCGGAAAAATGATGAACACGACAGCAGCCAGCGTGCGCGCCGTATATACGATGGCCAGCAAGTATTTCTTAGGGAAGTGGTTCCCAGCCCAGCCTGCCAAAAGCGTGCCGCCGATATTAGCCAGCCCGATCAGCGAAATGGACAACGCACCCAAGGCGGACGTGGTCGTAATGCCTATCGAATGCAGCACGCCACCCGGCTGGATGGGGCCGCACATCTCGGTCACGAATGCTGGGAAGTGAGCTGTGATAAAGCCGAGCTGATAGCCACAACTGAAAAAGCCGAGTGAGATCAGCGTGTAAGACGGATCTCGGAGAGCACGCCCCAAGATCTGGCCCATGCTTTCTTCCAACTCTGCTTTACTGCTTGGCTGAGGCGCGCGCATGAAAGGCAGGATCAGCACCAGGCAGAGAATTGCGACGGCGAACACAATATAAACCTGATGCCAGGGCAGGAAGGTCAGCATCCATTCGGCCGTTGGCGCGCCCAAAACCTGACCGAAACTGCCCGCAGCAGTGACGATGGCCAAAGACATGGATCGGTTTTCGTCAGAGGATGCCCGCCCAACAACAGCCAGAACCACGCCGAAGCCGGTCCCTGCAATGCCAAACCCGACCAACCATGCGTAGATCTGGTGTTCAAACGGAGTGATGGACCAGGCTGAAAGCACCATACCAGCGGCATAAGTCAGCGCGCCAAGCACAATGGCCTTTCGGTCGCCGATCTTTTCAGCGATGGCGCCAAAGATCGGCTGCCCGATCCCCCAGGCCAGATTCTGGATCGCAATGGCCATTGAGAAATCGGTGCGCAGCCAGCCGAACTCAGATGCGATCGGGATCTGGAACACCCCAAACGAAGCGCGCACCGCAAAACTGATTGTAATGATGATACAGCCCACGATCAGAATCGGATTCAGCAGACGTGCGGAGTGCGGCATGGGGACCTCAGACAAACAAGTTGTGCGACGCTACTGTTTTTCGTCGCCCCGTCAATTCAGTAGATTTGCGGTTCGACATAAGGAAAATTGATGCGTGCCTGAAAATGCCCGCTTTTCAACGCGTAGTGCGGGCGCTATGGCTCAAACCCATGACGGATCTGATTTCGCTGTATAACGAACGTATCTCCGATGGGTCTCTGACGCGGGATGACGCGCAGGAAGCTGTTCTGCCGCATTTTGAACGTATCAGGGCCGAGTTGAGCGCACCGGTGAAGCGAGGCTTGTTCCGCAAGGCTCCGCCACCACCCAAAGGGTTGTACTTGTGGGGCGGGGTTGGGCGTGGGAAGTCCATGCTGATGGATATGTTCGTCGATGCGCTGGAAGATATACCAACGCGGAGGGTGCATTTTCACGCGTTCATGCAGGAAATCCATGCGGGTATGCACAAGGCACGCAAGGATGGTGTTGAAGACGCGCTGGCCCCGGTCGCGCAGGATGTCTTGAAATCGGTAAAGCTGCTGGCGTTTGACGAAATGCAGATCACCGATATCACGGACGCCATGATCGTCGGACGCCTGTTTGATCTGCTACATGCGGGGGGGGTGGTCATCGTCACGACCTCGAATCGGCATCCGGATGATCTGTACAAGGACGGTTTGAACCGACAGCTGTTTTTGCCTTTCATCGCCCATATCAAAGAGCAGCTTCAGGTGTGGGAGCTGGTCTCACCGACCGACTACCGCCAAAACCGCCTTGAGGGCGCGCCGGTCTATTTCTCGCCAATTGGCCCGGAAGCGCGAGAGAAGATACGCACCGTTTGGGCGGATCTGTCCGGCGGCACGGCCGAGCCCTTGATCTTGCAGGTCAAAGGCCGCGCTGTTGAGCTGCCAGCTTTTCGCAATGGGGTTGCGCGGGCCTCGTTCTACGACCTGTGTGGACGGATGCTGGGTCCCGGGGACTATCTGGCTATCGCCGAAACGGTCAAGGTTTTGGTGTTGGAGGATATTCCCCGCCTGTCGCGCAACAACTTCAATGAGGCCAAACGCTTTGTGACGCTGATCGACGCGCTGTATGAGGCCAAAGTTCGGTTGATCTGTTCTGCAGCGGCTGAGCCCGAGATGCTTTATGTCGAGGGCGAAGGTACTTTTGAATTTGAGCGAACCGCTTCTCGCCTAAGGGAAATGCAGGACCAGGATTGGGGGAAGTAGGGGCGTTGCCAAGTCGTTGATCGCACTGTTGGTTGGCACACGTCGCACTTGTCAATTTTGGCCAAATGCCTTGATGCCGCAGCAAATAGATTGGTGCCAAGGCGATAACCGCGCCATTAATTTAATGCGGTCAGGATATTTGGACGGCGCGGATGGCTCCATAGCCGCCATCCATCGATACGACGAATTGCTGCGTTCGCATTCCGCTTTGCAGGCATTCGAATTGCGTTAGACAATCCGAAGCGCTGGTTCCTGAAACACAGCAAAAAAATGTAGCATTTTATCAGAATACTTTTACCTTGTGGTCAAATTTGGGGGAAGATGAATGCTCGACATCATCATTAAACAAGCCCAACTGCCGGATGGCCGAGGGCCGGTGGATATTGCGATCATGGGCGACCGCGTCGCAAAGATTGCCCCCAAGATCGAGGCTGAAGCAGGCGAAGACATTGACGCGGCTGGGCGCTTGGTTTCGCCCCCGTTTACCGACCCGCACTTCCATATGGACGCGACCTTGAGCCTCGGAACGCCTCGCATGAATGTCTCGGGTACACTATTGGAAGGCATCGCGCTTTGGGGCGAATTGAAGCCCCTGCTGACACCCGAAGCAGTAATTGAACGCGCCATGCGATATTGCGACCTTGCCGTGTCGCAGGGATTACTGGCCATCCGATCGCATGTGGATGTTTCATCCACACCTTTGGTTGGCGTCGAAGCGCTGTTGGAGGTCCGCAAGCAGGTCGCTCCCTATATTGATCTGCAACTGGTGGCATTCCCGCAAGATGGCCTTTACCGCGCAGAGAACGCAGAAAAAAACTTGATCCAAGCGCTTGATATGGGTGTCGATGTCGTGGGCGGCATCCCGCATTTTGAACGTACAATGTCGGAAGGCGCCCGGTCGGTCAGAAGACTGGCCGAGATAGCGGCGGACCGAGGCCTGATGCTGGATTTACATTGCGATGAAAGCGACGATCCAATGTCGCGCCACGTGGAAACCTTAGCCCATAAGACCACGCGCCTTGGGCTTGGCGGGCGGGTAACGGCAAGTCATGTCACCGCAATGCACTCGTATGACAACTACTATGCATCGAAGCTCATACCGCTAATCGCAGAAAGTGGCATGAACGTGGTGCCCAATCCTCTCATCAATATCACGCTGCAAGGCCGTTCGGATACCTATCCGCGTCGTCGGGGACTGACCAGAGTGCCAGAGTTGCGCGCGGCAGGTGTAAATGTCGCCTTTGGGCAGGATTGCACGATGGACCCGTGGTATTCGCTTGGCTCCGCCGACATGTTGGAAGTGGCTCATATGGGCGTGCATGCCGTGCCGATGACATCCCGCGACGCGATGGAGTGGGCGTTTACGTCCGTTACCCAGAATGGTGCAAAAGCAATGGGCTTGCCTGACCCAACGATCCGCGAAGGCGGCCCTGCCAACATGGTTGTGCTGCAAGCGCAGGACCCCATTGAAGCAGTTCGCATGAAAGCCACCCGGCTTGCCGTTATAAAAAACGGAAAGGTGTTGGCCCGCACACAACCACGTATGGCCGCGCTTTCTTTGCCTGGCCGTCCCACGACCCTGGATCCCGCAGATTACGCACCCAGACCAAATACTTAGGAAGCTCAATAACAAGAAGAATTGTCACCAACAGAAGAGGATTTACCAATGAAGCTCACCACAACCCGCCGTCAACTGATGGTCGGCGCTGCGGCCACGCTGGCCCTGCCAGCTTATATCCGTCGCGTGAATGCGCAATCTGCGATCCGTGTCGCCGGCGTGCACATGTCTCCGGTTGAAAATGCGTGGAACAGCCGCATTCACCTGGCGATGCAGGAAGCCGCCGAAGCTGGCCTGATAGAGTATGAGTTTTCAGAAGGAGTAGCTCCGACCGACTATCCCCGCGCGATGCGCGAATATGCCGAGGGAGGTGCGCAAATCATCTGGGGTGAATCTTATGCTGTGGAGCGTGAAGCACGCGAAGTGGCGGGCGACTACCCCGACACCGCGTTTCTGATGGGGTCTTCCGGTGGGCCAGAAGGTGACAATTTCGGTGTCTTTGGCACACGCAACCACGAGGCAGCCTATCTGGCCGGTATGCTCGCGGGTCAAATGTCCGAAAGCAATGTCTATGGCTCGGTCGGTGGTTATCCGATCCCCGAGGTGAACCTGTTGATCAATGCTTTCCGCTTGGGCGTAAGCGAAGTGAACCCAGACGCCACCTTCGTCAACGGCTTTATCGGTGCATGGTTCGATCCGGCCCGCGCGCAGGAAGCTGCAATCGCCCAAATCGATGCGGGCGCAGACATACTGTTTGGTGAGCGCATTGGCACTGCGGATGCGGCCCAAGCGCGAGGTGTAAAGGCCATCGGTTCGCTCATCGACTATACTCCACGCTATCCGGGCACGGTCTTTGCCAATGCAATCTGGAATTACGGTCCGACCATCCAGGCCATCGTCGCGGATGTTCAGGCCGGTAATCCAACGGGTCGTAATTACACGGAATATTCCTTTATGGCTCATGGCGGCAATGAACTGATCTATGTCGCCGATGAAGTGCCTGCCGACGCCATCCCGGGGATGGAGGCCAAACAGGCCGCGATTCAATCCGGTGAATGGGACGTTCCGATTGATGAAAGCGAGCCCTCCTGATCCTGAGGGCTATGCCGTGACCGATGCAACGGCTCTTGCAGCTGCCATCGCGGCAGGGCAGATCTCTGCCTGCGAACTGATGGAATCCAGTCTTGCCGCCTGCCACGCACGGGCGGATTTGGGGGCCGTGGTATATCTGGACGAAGAAATGGCCCGCGATGGGGCAAAGGTGGCAGACGCCTTGCCACCAGACCAGCGCGGGCCATTTCATGGGGTTCCGTTCTTGGTGAAAGACCTAGGGGGTTTCGCAAAAGGGCTTCCTGCGGCGGCAGGATCTGCAGCAATCCGTGCGCGATGTCGTAGACCCGAAAGCGACAGCCACCTGCTGCACCGTCTTCGCCGAACCGGCCTGATCCCTTTCGGCTTGACCGCAACACCGCCCTTTGGCCTTTCACTAACATGCGAACCCGATGGCGCGGCTGTGACCCGTAATCCATGGAACCCCGCACTGACACCCGGTGGTTCATCCGGCGGCGCCGCAGCCACGGTTGCAGCTGGGATTGTTGCAATTGCTCATGCCACGGATGCCGCCGGGTCCATCAGGGTTCCCGCTGCATGTTGCGGCTTGACCGGGCTCAAGCCATCTCGTGGCGCGGTGCCCGGAGGCCCTGATTTTGCCAATCACCTGATGGGCATAGCGTCTGAGCTGGTCCTTGCGCGGTCGGTCCGCGATGTGAAGACCGCCTTTGACGCGGTAGCTCAGCCCATGGCCCCGGTATATCTGCCAGAACGCCCCCGTGTCGCATTGGCCTTGCCGGAGCGGTGCGGTGCCGACCAGTGCAAGGCCGCGAAAAGTGCTGCCGACGCGCTGCGCGATGCAGGCTGTGAGGTGTGCGATATTCCTGCCCCCGACCAACTTGGGGATGAGGCTCACGCAATCGCCCGAGCCATACTCGCTGTTTCCTTGGCCGAGTGGCTGACTGCGCTCAGGATAACTGGTGATGAGATTCCACCACTTGCCGCAGCCATGGCTGCCGAGGGCCGTGCGACGTCCGCCACGGCGCTTTTTGCGGCCTCGCGACAACTCGCACGTCTGACAAATCGATCTCGCAAGCTTTTTAAGTCTACCGATGCTGTCCTGATGCCGATCCTCTCGTCTGCGCCGCCCGTTGTTGGCGCTTTGGATCTGTCCGGCTCCTCCCCAGACGATCACATGGCGCGGCTCGAGGCTTTTGCCCCGAACGCAGCACTTGCAAATGTAGCGGGCTTGTCAGCTTTGGCGCTGCCTTTTGGCATGGCAAATGGTCTTCCAATCGGCGTTCAGCTGATTGGTCCCCCCGGCTCGGATTTAGCGCTGCTGAAACTTGGCGCACTTATCGAAGCCCGCGCGCCCACAATCCCTTTTCCACACCCAATCGCAGGCCTGCCCGCATGACCAAGGTTCTGGAACTAAACAGCATTACCAAGCGTTTCGGAACGCTTACCGCAAATGACGATGTGACGCTCACACTAGAAGAAGGGGAAATTCTCGCTCTGCTGGGCGAAAATGGTGCGGGCAAGACGACGCTGATGAATATCCTGTTTGGCCACTACGCGGCCGATAAAGGCTCTGTCAGGGTGTTTGGCAAAGAGTTGCCCCCGGGTCTGCCACGCGCAGCGATCGAGGTGGGTGTGGGAATGGTACACCAACACTTCACGCTTGCGGGCAACCTCACGGTTCTTGAAAACGTAATGCTTGGTTCCGAGCCTCTGACGCGCACGCGTTCTGCTCGTGGCGAGGCGCGCAAGAAACTGTTGCATATCTCAGAGCGGTTCGGCCTGCCCGTGAACCCCGAAGCCAAGGTCAGGTCACTGTCCGTGGGTGAGCGCCAGCGCGTCGAAATTCTCAAAGCGCTCTATCGCGACGCGCGCATACTGATCTTGGATGAACCGACTGCGGTTCTGGCCCGGCCCGAGGCGATGCGCCTGTTCGAGACGCTGCGCGATATGACGAAAGAAGGTCTCTCACTTATCTTCATCAGCCACAAGCTGCATGAGGTCATGGCTGCCTCTGACCGTGTGGCGGTGCTTCGTGGCGGCAGGATGGTCGCGGAACGCAAAACACCCGAAACCACACCAGAAGAGTTGGCGGAACTGATGGTTGGCCGCAAGGTGGAGCGTCCCGTACGTCAAGACCATGTGATTGGAGCGCCAGTCCTGATCGCAAAGGATGTGAGCGTTATAGAAGACGGTGAGTTGCGGCTGGATGATGTGTCTTTCGCTGTCCATGCCGGTGAAATCCTTGGTATCGTTGGCGTTTCAGGCAATGGTCAGTCCTCCCTCGGAGCGCTGCTGTCAGGATTGGTACACCCGAGTGCGGGTCAGTTAACACTTTTGGACGAAGATATCGGCCATCTGGGTCCGCGCGGCATGATCCGCGCGGGGGCAGGCAGGGTGCCTGAAGACCGGCATGCAGAAGGCGTTGTGGGCGAATTGAGTTTGTGGGAAAACGCGGTGCTTGAGCGCCTGCGCACACCGAAATTTTCGCACCGCGGCTTTGTTCGACAAGGCGCCGCCCGGGATTACACTGCGTGGCTGATCGAACGTTTTGATATCCGCGGCGCGAGCCCCGATACGCGAACAAGGCTGCTGTCCGGCGGCAATATGCAAAAACTGATCCTTGGCCGGGTTCTGACCAATGGGCCGCGCTTTGTGCTCGCAAACCAGCCAACGCGTGGTCTTGATGAAGGGGCAATTGCTTCGGTTCATGCCGAGCTTTTGGCAGCGCGGGCGGAAGGTGCCGCAATCCTGCTCATCTCGGAAGAATTGGAAGAAGCTGTAGCCCTGTCAGACCGAATACAGGCCATCGTAAAAGGGCGCTTGTCAGAACCGATATCGGCCGATGAAGCCGACCCACAACGCCTTGGCCTGATGATGGCAGGTGTTTGGAAGGAAAATGATGATGCGGCTTGAACGACGCTCACATGTGCCGCTGCACCTCGCGATCATTGCACCACTGGCCGCGATCTTTGCTGCATTGCTTTTGGCCGCAGGTCTCATCGCTGCTGCTGATGTAAATCCTCTATCGGCTTATGGCGAAATGGTGAATGGCGCATTCGGCTCGCGCCTTTCCATCGCCGAGATGCTGACCCGCGCCACTCCGCTTATCTTTACGGGGCTTGCCGCAGCTGTCGCCTTCCGAGCGCGGCTTTGGAACATCGGGGGCGAGGGACAGTTCTTTGTTGGGGCGCTAATCACCGCTTGGATCGGTCATTCACTCGGGGTTCCAGGGTGGATAGGTATTCCGATCTTGATGTTGTCAGGCATGGCGGCAGGCGCGGCCCTGTTGGCAGGGCCTGCCTTTCTACGCTTGCGTTTCGGCGTAGATGAGGTGGTGACAACCCTGCTACTCAATTTCATCGTGATCCTTTTCGTTGGTCTCATGATTGAGGGTCCTATGCGCGATCCGCTGGCCTTTGGGTGGCCCTCTTCGGTGCCCGTAGACGGTGAATACCGCCTTCCGGATCTGATCCCCCGTACACGTCTCCATATCGGATTGCTTTTTGCTATCGTTGCAGCAGGTGCTGTTTGGCTGATCCTTGCGCGCACTGTTTTTGGTGCTGAAACACGCGCCGCAGGTTTAAATGCCAGCGCTGCTGCTTTTGCCGGAATTTCCCTGCCCCGAACGATCATGGGTGTGGCCCTGCTTTCGGGCGCGCTGGCTGGGCTTGCCGGGTCTGTCGAAGTCATGGGGGTCACTGCGGGTGTCACCACCACTATGAGCCCCGGATTTGGCTATGCAGGCATTGTCGTCGCCATGCTCGCCGCTTTACATCCGGCCGGAGTGGTCACTGCCGCTGTTTTCGTCGCCACAGTTTTTGTCGGGGCCGACGCCATGAGCCGTGCGACGGGTGTTCCCAGTTTCATTGCCGATGTGATTGTGGCGCTTTGCCTGCTCACCATGATCGTGGCCCTTCTTTTCACAACCTACCGGTTGCGCCGATGAGTGATGCAATTGATCTTCTGCTGAATACCAGTCTTTGGGCTTCCGTGCTGCGTATTGCGACACCGCTCATATTTGGTGTTCTTGGAGCGTTGCTTTGCGAACGTTCGGGCGTGCTCAATCTGGGAATCGAGGGGATCATGACCATGGGGGCGATGAGCGGTTGGCTTGTCGTCTACATGGGCGCACCATTGCTTGCAGGCCTCATTTTTGCAGCGTTTTGCGGCGCGGTGATGGGATTGCTTCATGCCATGCTGACAGTTCCACTTGGGCTTTCGCAACACGTCTCAGGGCTGGGCATAACGCTTTTTGCATCCGCTTTAGCCTATTACCTTTACAGGTTGCTTGTTGAGGTGGGAGATTTGCCCCCTACGATCGAGGCTTTTAAGCCGCTCGATATTCCGATCCTCTCAGATCTTCCCGTTTTGGGACCGATCCTTTTTAGTCAAGCTTTGCCGACCTATCTGGCGCTCGCTGCGGTGGCTGTGATGGCCTATGTTCTTGCCCGCACGCCCTTGGGGTTGGCTATTCGTATGACCGGAGAGAACCCTCATGCGGTTGAGGCGCAGGGGCTGAACCCGATCCGTATCCGTATCGGCGCAGTTGTTGTCGGGTCGGCTTTGATGGCGGTGGGCGGGGCCTTCCTGACCACAACGGCGTTCAACAGCTTTTTCCCGGGCATGGTGCAGGGGCGCGGTTGGATCTGCATTGCATTGGTAGTCTTCGCTGGCTGGCGACCCGGTAAGGCTTTGATTGGCGCGATGTTGTTCGCTTTCTTCGATGCCTATCAACTACGATTGCAGACAACGGTTGAAGGTGTGCCATATCAGTTGTTCCTTATGGCGCCGTATGTACTTTCGATCGTCGCGCTCGTCCTTGTTGCCCGCAGAGCCGAAGTCCCCGCAGCTTTGATGGCACCCTACCGACGCGGCGAACGTTAGTGGCATATGTTCGAACGTTTTGGCCAGGAAACGATAGACTCATCAAATAACCAGCTACTCGACCAGACAACGAAGTGCTAGGCACAAGACCTAGATCACAATCCGGAATTCTCTGCAGAATG
Source organism: Ruegeria sp. CK3 (assembly GCF_056536565.1). Taxonomy (NCBI): domain Bacteria; kingdom Pseudomonadati; phylum Pseudomonadota; class Alphaproteobacteria; order Rhodobacterales; family Roseobacteraceae; genus Ruegeria; species Ruegeria sp. CK3. Next base: position 277,680 of record NZ_JBQFPV010000003.1, on the reverse strand, counting down.
TCTGATTTTTCACTCTCCGGCGTCATTCAGTCGCGCAGATTGAAAACCGGTCCTAAGGTCGTTTGAATGTCTGCTACCGAATTTGCGTCCTGACAAGCTCGCGCACGCGGCGAATAGCCGGTTTCCGCCCTTTTCGATGAACACAGCGCTTATCGCATTGGTCGCTTTTGGACTCGAACCGGACCTTCGATGCGGCTGACGCAAATGGCTGCCTTGGGCCGATTTTTTCGTTCGTGCTTGGACGCTGCCCCATAGATCACATCAGGGGTGATAACTTCTCGACCACAACTGAAAATGCGACTATGGAACGGGCTAAGGTCTCTGCCGCCGCCACTACTGGCTGCTCCCATGGGATTTCTTCGGCCAAATGAAGTCCCGCGGGCGGATCTTAACCGTTTTCGCGCAGGATATTGCCCGCAAGGTAGAGAGACCCGCAGACCAGAATGCGCGCCTGCGGGTCTTTGGCGACGATTTTGTCGAGCGCCTCTGCCACGCTGTTGGCAGTTGATGCGGGCAAATCGACTTTGGCGGCAGCGGCGGCTGTTTCTTCGGCGCTGAGGGTTGCAGCCTCACCCGGAATGGAAACAGCGGTCAGGCTCTGGGCCTGATTGGCAAGCGGCGCGAGGTAGCCTGTCACGTCTTTGGTGTTCAGCATACCGCAGATCATATGGGTCGGGCGTTTCGGCAGGTTCGACAGAACCTCGGCCAGAGCGATCCCAGCTGCGGCGTTGTGGCCTCCGTCCAACCAGAGTTCGGCCTGCCCTGCAGCTTGCACAAGCGGGCCGGTCTTAAGGCGTTGCATCCGCGCGGGCCATTCGGCCTTGGTGACAGCGGCCTCATAAGCGGCGTCGCCAAGGTTGAGATGGCGCAGAACGGCCAGGGCCGCTCCTGCGTTCTGGATCTGGTGGGCACCCAAGAGGTTGGGCAGTGGGAGGTCACGCAAGCCGGTTTCGTCCTGATAGATCAGGCGGCCATTTTCTTCGGTAACGTGCCAATGTTGACCATATGCAATGAGAGGCGCGCCAAGACGTACGGCGGTCTGTTCAATGACCTCCATCGCCTCATCAGGTTGCGGGCCGACGATGCAAGGCACGCCGCGTTTGATGATACCGGCCTTTTCAGCGGCGATTTTCGCCAGCGTATTGCCCAGAAACTGCTCATGGTCGATCGAGATCGGGGTGATCACCGTCACGGCGGGTTGATCGATCACATTGGTGGCGTCCAGACGCCCGCCGAGACCGACTTCGAGCAGGGTATAGTCCGCCTTGGCTCGTGCGAACGCCAAAAGAGCCGCGCAGGTCGTGATCTCGAAATAGGTGATGTTCTCGCCGCCATTGGCTGCGTAGCACTCATCAAGCACCGCCGTCAGGTCGGGTTCCGAGATCAGCTCTCCGGCTAGACGAATACGTTCATGGAACCGGGCGAGATGAGGTGAGGTATAGGCATGGGCCGACAGCCCCGCCCCCTCAAGCCCGGCTCGGATCATCGCCTGGGTCGAGCCTTTGCCGTTGGTTCCAGCGATATGGATCACTGGAGGCAGCTTGTTCTGCGGGTTGTCCAATGCCTCTAGCAAACGCCAGACGCGATCCAAGGTCAGGTCGATGATCTTGGGGTGCAGCGCCATCATCCGGTCGAGGATGGCGTCCGATGTTTGGGCGGTCATTTCTGATCCGTATCTTCAGCAGGTGCGTCTGCGGCGGCCTCCTCCGGTTCCGGCGCGGGCAAATCACCTTTAATCGCAGGAGGCTGGTTCATCAGCATGCGCGTGATGGTGATCAGCTCTTCTCGCAGCTCGGTACGTTTGGTCACGCGGTCGAGCATACCGTGGTCCAGCAGATATTCGGCGCGCTGGAACCCTTCGGGCAGTTTTTCACGGATAGTCTGCTCGATCACGCGGGGACCCGCAAAACAGATCAGCGCGTTGGGTTCCGAGATATGCACGTCGCCCAGCATCGCGTAAGATGCAGTCACACCACCGGTGGTTGGGTGGGTCAGAACGACGATATAGGGCAGGTTCGCCTCTTTCAGCATCTCGACGGCCACGGTGGTACGCGGCATCTGCATCAGGCTCAGGATGCCTTCCTGCATCCGGGCACCGCCGGCGGCCGAGAACAGGATCAGCGGGCGCTTTAGCTTAACCGCCTCTTGCGCGGCGGCGATGATCGCGTTGCCAACATACATGCCCATCGAACCGCCCATAAACGAGAAATCCTGCGCCGCCGCAACAATCGGGGTACGCCCGATTTCGCCCGTAGCGACCAGCATGGCTTCTTTTTCGCCCGTTTTCTTCTGGGCCGCCTTCATGCGATCGGGGTATTTCTTCTGATCGCGGAACTGCAGCGGGTCATCTTTGGGCGCAGGCACCGCAACTTCGGTGAAAATCCCGCCATCGAACAGGTGGCCAAAGCGGTCACGCGGCGTGATTGCCATGTGGTGGCCACACTGAGTGCAGACGTTCTGGTTTTCGGCCAATTCGCGATGGAACAGCATCGTTCCGCATTCATCGCATTTGTGCCACAGATTTTCTGGCACTTCTCGGCGCGAGAAGATCGAGTTGATCCGGGGGCGGACGTAGTTTGTGATCCAGTTCATATCAGAGCCTTGGATTGTGCGGCGTTGACGTCAAATAAGACGCTACGGAAAGAAATGCAATCAGCGCCTGATGACTAGTCGTGCTGTCAGCCAGCAAACCATCATCGAGGCGAAATCCACCCACAACCACTGCCGCAATACTCCACCGTCCGACATATCGTAGGGCAGCACGAAAAGGGCCAGACCACTAAGCGTATCGGGCAATGAGATAATCAGGAGAGAGATCACATTATTGAAGAAATGCAAGGCGATAGCTGGGCCCAAAGTGCCAGAACGAGCCGTCAGATCAGCCGCCAGAACGCCGAACACACAGGACCAGACTGCAACCAGCAGCGCGTTGTCGCCAGCAATCCCCGGCGCATAGTGACCCGCTGCAAACAAGGCCGAAGGCACGCCTACCCAGATCAGCGGTGACTGAAACCGCGCAGCCAGAGATTGCTGCAGGTAGCCGCGAAACAGGATCTCTTCGGCGCTGGTCTGAATCAGCACGGCGCCTGCCGCGAACGGCAGCAGTACGATCCAGGTCGAGAACGCCAGGTTCTGGGTCAGCGGATCCCCCATTCCGTAAGGCGGTAGGGCTGCCAGTGCCAGACCGAGAACCACCAAGGCCACCAAAACCCGTGTGAATTGACTGATCGCCAAACGACGCTCTCCGAGAATCGCCCAAAGCGACCTTTGCTGCATCTGTTTTGCAGCAACAGCGACGCCTATCGTCAGAAACCCAAAGCTGGCCAGCAGGACAAATGTCGCGAGGGGGGACGTACCGCGCAAAAACCCTTGGGCCTGAGAGGGGGGGATGAGGGCTCCGATGATCGCAAAAAGAACAGTGTTCGCCGCCAAATAGAGCGCGCAAACAATCACCAGCCCGACCAGCAACCGCCACAGGTCAGGGCGCGCGCGGGCGTCGCGCACCAGATGTTCATGCGCGGCATAGGCGGCGGGTTCAATCATTGTCATCGGCCTCATCAAGAACGGTTTCCTGCACCACGTCCGGGAAGACATCCGCCGGGTTGGCAACCGTGTTCACGCGCGTGGCGAGCGTGGTCAGGTATCCCGCAACGGTCTGCAGCAACTGCGTCGCGACCGAGGCGTCGCTTTCGACGACGGCGCGCAGTTCTTCGGCCCCGATACGCAAGAAGGCGCAATCTGTGTTGGCGACCAGATCAAGTTGTCGGCGGTCTCCAGTGATGATCGACAGGTCACCGATCAAGCGACCCGGCTCAACAATCGATATGGGGCGTTTGTTGCCATCTTCATCCGACCAGTCCAACCGGGCCTGACCCCGGATGCACAGATAGGCTGCGTCCGCCGTCTGCCCGCGCGAGAAGATCACCTGCCCCGCGGCGACGTCATACCATTGTGCCGAGAACGCCAGCAGCCTTTGGTTCCGCGCGTCGATGCCCGAGAAAAGCTCGGTGGTCGAGATGATTTCGAGCTTTCTGCTGAGGTCGGCAGTTGCCCCCTCTTGATGCAGAACGGGCGTGCGTGAGACCCCATCTATGCGGCCATCCTTTACCTCGACGAACAGGTCATAGGCTTCGGGATGAGCAAAGTGATCCTCCATGAAGATCATGATCGACTCGGGCAGTAATTCCCGCAAGCGCAGCCGGGTGCGCAGGCGACTTTCCGAATCGTGGCTGGCCAGCGCCTTATCGAGGATCAGGATATCGGGCCGCTTGATCCCCGCACGCGAGAACGATGCGCGTTCTTGGAACACCGTAGGCAGGTTGTTCCCCCCCAAGCCCGAGGGTAGGTCGAACATGGTAGCTGCAGCGCGGCGGCGCAGACCGGCCTCATTCACGGCCTGGGCAACCAGATCCTCAATCTCTTCGGCGTGCGCACCCGCCATTAGGGAAACGCGTCCATAAAGGACATTCTCGATCACGGTTAGACGCGGGAAGTAGGCGTCTGGTGACAGTGGGACGAACATCCCATCCAGCGCCTCATGCATAGCGGCGGATTGCTGTTTTCGGATCGCAAGGATCTTGTCCTTGTATTCATCCGGAAAGTCGGGGCCAATTTGCTCGGCCGTCAACAGGAACGGCACCGTCAGCATCAACGCACAATCTGGTTCTGAGACCGCATCGTCCCCTTTGGTTTTCAGGCGATCCTTGATGTCCAAAAGCCTGTGATACATGTCTTTGGACATGCCCAACCGCAGGAAAAGCGGGTGATCGGTGCCATCGCGACCAAAGGCCTGGTCCAACGTCTCGATCACCGTGCTGGCCATGTTCATTGCTTCTTCGGCCAGATCATGGCTGCGCAACATGTTTCGGAACCGCTGATCACCGGCCAGTGACTCGGGCGTGATATCCCGCGCGGGCGTTGCAAATAGCAGGTTACCACCCAAAGGCACCGCCGGATTGAACTGATCCGGGTCGAACCGATAGACATAGCGATCGAGGCCCTTGTCCTGCAATTTCTGGGCCACTGTCTCGCGAAGTTTCACAAGCTCTTGCGCCAAGCCTGGATGCAATTTCGGGTCAAACTGCGTGCGCAGGGTGCGGCGCAACATGAACTCGTCAATGCCCATCGCCTCGACCAGTTGGAACCACCACGCGCGGATGTCGTCGATATCATCCAGCCCGGCCAGCCCCGGATCGACCCACTCATCCTCGAGCGAGTCTATCGGATTGCCGGACCGCACGGCCTCGATCTGGCGGCGGGTCGGGGCCTTCTTTGCCTCAGCTTCGTGCTGAGGATATGGGCGCAGCGGCATCAGCAGGTTGTCACCCAGAGTTCCATCGAACAGGTAAGGCCGCGAATAGGCGTATCCGATCCGAGCAGCAATCACCGCCTGATGCAGTTCGTTGAGATTCTGCCCCGCCAGCAGGACCTCTCCCTGAACCGGCACCACCTCACGCGTCAGAAGCTGCGCCAGAGCGGTGCGTTCGGCCGCGTTGGTCGACTGAATCGCCACCCGCGCGCCCTTGGGAATTCTCAGATCGATATCTTCCAGAATGGTTTTACCGTCATCATCGCGCACGGTGATGTTGCGCAGTTCGATATCGCCGGTGAGGTGCGGGATGACCTCGGGCCGGCCCTCGAACAGGTGTTCGGGGATCATGTTAGACGGGGCGAATCTTTCGGTCACGATCTCCCATCGCAGCGACATGTCCTGCACCTGATTGTAATAGGTCAGCAGATCCTTCCATGGACCACTCAGATCCTTGTACGCCCCCAAAGCGGCGACCAGAGCACCCACCGTCACCTCACCCGTGATCGCCAGATATCCACCGACCGAGTAGAAAAGGAACGGCGTCATCTGAGTGATCAGATTGTTGAGGAACTTCATGAAGAACTTTTTGTTGTAGATCTTGAAGCGGATCTCGAACAGGTTCCCTAGACGGTAGCTAAATTGCGCCAATCGGTAGCGCCAGCCGCCATTGGTGCGCAGATCGCTGATCCCGGCGGCACTTTCGCCGATCTCGGAACTCAGGTGGCGGACCTCTTGAATGCGTTCTTTGTTCAACAGGTTGATCTGACGTTGCAGTTTCGGGATCAACCACGCCTGCAGCGGGATGAGGGCGATACTGGCCAGCCCGAACCAGACGCTCTGCATGAACAGGAAGGTGACGATGGTCATCATCTGACCGAACTGGAACACCGGCTGGGCGATGGCATCGCCCATCAGACCACCCATCGGCTCGGCCTCGGAAGTGATCATTGAAACCAACTCACCCTGGCTGGTGGTTGCGAAATACGATTTCGGAAAGCGCATCGACCGGTTGATCAGCGTAAATCGCAAGCGACGCAGCATCCGTTCCGCCAGAACGCCCTTCATCGTGTTGATGCGCATCTTCATCAAGCCGCTGGCGATCACAGTGGCCAGAAAGGCAAAACACAGGATCATAAGGTATTGAATTTGCGTGACGGTCACCCCCCAGATCGTGACCGTATCCGCGGGCGCACCAATGGCGTCGTTGATGATCTGCTTGGGCAGCTCAAGCGAGGCATAAAGGAACGGAAACGAAAGAACCGTCAGAACCAACAGCACAAGCTGTTGTTTTTTGGAGTGTTTCCAAATGAACGAAAACAGGGTGGGTTCCATGGCCGGGCCTTGTCGAATGAAAAACTGATGCGTGGCGTGGTTGCTGGCGACCCGCTTTTTCAAGAGGCCCGACCCTAAGCACAGACCCAGCGTAATGCAAGAACCGACCGTGCCCAGACCCACCGAAATCCGACAGATCAAAATTCCGGGTTTGTCCCCCGCCCGGTCTTTGACTAAAGAGGTCCTACGTCGGACGAAGGGACCATGGGCAGGATTCTCGAACGCTATTTTCACCGCAGGGTTTTGGACCGCTGGCGCAAGGCCGCGCAGATGGCGGCTAACGCCTCTCAGGCCGAACTGCGACGCCAGCGCGACAGTGCGCGCGCGCTCCAAACACAACTCAGACAGGTGATTGATACGGCGGATATGCGGCTACGCGACCCTCAAATCGGCTCGAACCAGTTTCCCAAACCGATCGGCACGGATTGGAGCTGGCGGCCCGATCTGTGGCGATGGCCACTTTCCACACCTGGCCTTGCCTCACCCCCGCGCAAAGCGTCCCTCAATGATCAGGTGCAGGTGTTTCATGACTGCCCACAGGCCGAGATCGCACTGCGCCAGAAGCGAAACCGTCTGCCCAATGATCTGGCCCCTTTCAACTTTGAGGTCGAGGTTTTTGGTTTCGAAGGCAGTTTTCTGTCGCTTTCGATCCAACTGCCTAGCAACGCCTCTCAGGGTCTGAGCCTGCAGCACCTTATTCGTCTGGATACGCATATTGACGCGGAGCAGGAGATCGACCTCTTTGCCCGGCTGAACATCCTGAGCGGCCCGAATACCGAACAGGTTCTGCGCAAGCTTGATCTGACCAACCCGTCGCCCAGCGTCGATTTCGATCTGGCCCATCTGCCGTTGAATGAGAAACGGATCGAGAAGGTCTGGTTGGACCTAATCCTTGAAAACCCCGGCATGAACAGCGTCACTCTGCGCGACCTGACTTTGTGCCGCCACCATCGCGCTGATTTGTGAGGTCCTTGGGAATGACTGAGCCACTACTGACCCGGACCCGGTTTGAGAACGGAATTTGGCAAGGGCATCTGCGCGCCCAGACCCAGCCGGATATTCAGGTGCTGTACCGGGGTGAGGACGTCGAAGGTGTTACACTCTCGGATGTCGAGGACGGCTGGTCCGTGACAATCCCGGTGCCGATCGCAGCTCTGTCGGACGGGGTCCATTGCTTTGTCATATCCGAGCGCTCAACGGCCAAGAAACTCGGTGATTTCACGGTGATTGCGGGCGAACCTACCGCCGACGACCTACGCGCCGAAGTCGAGCTATTGCGCGGTGAGCTTGACATGCTCAAGCGAGCTTTTCGCAGAATTTGCCGGGACCCGAGCTGAGCCACTACCCGGGTTTTCCTATCTTTTTCGCCATTTACATGCATCATTGAGGCAGCCGCAACACTCCGGAAGCCGCCATGGATCGCAAAAGTATCATCAAAGTCATTGCCTTGATGGTGACCGCATTTGGCATCGGCATCGACTTTACCGGGGCTCTGATGCTGGTTCCGTCAATCGAAAGCAGCTTTGACAGCGATATCACCAGCACCCAGTGGGTTCTGAACATTTACGCACTGTTCTTCGCCATGACCATGGTCGCCGGAGGGCGTTTGGGCGACATGTACGGACACCGCAGAGTGATGATCATCGGCCTGTCGATCTTTCTGTTTGCCTCGGTGATGTGCTTCTTCGCCCCCGGCCTCGATTTCCTGATCGGCGCGCGTGCCTTGCAAGGTATTGGTGCAGGATGCGTCTGGCCCTGCACCTTGGCCTTTGGGGCCACCAAAGTCTCCAAACAGGAACACCGCGCGCTTGTCATGGGTCTGATCCTGGCGGGCGTGACCACGGGCAATGTATTTGGCCCAATGATCAGCGGACTTGCCGTCAGTTTCGGTGAATGGCGATACTTCTTCCTCGCCAACGTCGTGTTCTCCTGCATCTCGATGGCAACCGCACTGATTTTGATGGAGCGGGAGACCCAGCACAAACAGGGCGAACATATCGACTTTGCCGGGATGGGGATCCTGTCCTTTGCCGTGCTTCTGTTGCTCTATGGGTTGGACGTGGGGGCCGATTGGGGCTGGTCGTCGATCCCGCTTTTGCTGCTATTCTTTGTTAGCGCCATTCTGTTCCTGCTGTTTCCGCGCGTTGAAAAGCGGGTGAAAGAGCCGCTCCTATTGCCGCAATTAATGCAAAATAGAGAGTTTCTGATCACGCTTGGCCTGAATATGTTCAACGTCTCAGCCGCCTTCGTCGCGTTGTTGTACTTTCCGCAATACATGCAAAAGGTGCTGGGCTGGACGACTTTCCAATCGGCACTCGGGCTGGCCCCTCTGACCATCCTTCTGGCGGTGGGGTCGATCGTCTCTGGCACCCTTTACAATGATTTCGGCCCCAAACGCCTGCTGTTTTGGGGCTATGTTCTGGCGACCGTTGGGTCGGCCAGCATCGTCATCTTGCCCAGCAGTTTAGGCTACTTCCACATCTTACCGGGTATGGCCATGATCGGGCTGGGTGCGACCCTGACGGTCGGGCCGTCCGGAACCGCTGCGGTCTGCGCGGTCAAACCCGAGCGCGCCGGGCTGGTTGGTGGCCTCAGCTTCATGACGCATCTGGTCTACGGGGCAATCTCGGTCGCCTGTGCGACGGCCATCATGTATGCGGTGTCGCTGTCTACCCTGCGGGACAAGCTTGCCGCCGCCGGCATTGATCTAACCGATGCCGAACAACGGGCGATCAACGGCGGTTCCCTTAGCACCGACTCTGCACATGCGGTGATGGCAAAGCTGAGCGCGGATCAGGTCGATACGGTCAAGTCCGCCCTAACAACCGCCTTTGACAGCGGCATGAGCATGGCCTTCATCTTTTCCACGATTTCGGTCTCGTTGGGCATTCTTCTGGCGCTGATGCTGGACGAAGCCAAGCTGCACAAGATCGAAAGTTGAAAGGGCCGCGCCTGGCGCGACCCTTTGGTTTTTACTGAGACTCGATTTACTGAGACGGGCCGTCAGGATTGAACGCCGACAGACCTTTGAGTATGTCGATGGCATAGGCCAGCTGGTAATCCTCTTCCCGCAGCTCAGCGGTGGCTTCAGCTTTGGCGCGGTCTTCTTCGATCTGACGGATTTCATCCTCGCTGAGGCTGTCATTGTTCAGACTGCCGCGAAGATCCGCCTCGGAACGTGCCGGACGATCATCCTCTTCTTCGGTTTCCGGAGCCGGGCGCGGTTGTTCTACGATGATGTCCGGGCTGACACCTAACGCCTGGATCGAGCGGCCAGACGGCGTGTAGTAACGCGAGGTGGTCAGACGCATCGCACCGTCACCGCGCAGCGGCATCACCGTCTGCACCGAGCCTTTACCAAAGCTCTTGGTGCCAACAACAATCGCGCGACGGTGGTCTTGCAGGGCGCCGGCCACGATTTCAGAGGCCGAGGCCGAGCCGCCATTGATCAGCACCACAATTGGCTTGCCTTCGGCCAGATCACCGGGAGTCGCGTTGAATCGCTCGCCGTCCTGTGGGTCACGCCCACGGGTCGAGACGATCTCACCTTCGTTCAGGAACGCGTCCGAGACCTTGATCGCCTGCGTCAGCAGACCGCCCGGGTTATTGCGCAGGTCCAGCACAAAGCCATTGACCTTGTCGATTCCGCCCGCTTCCTCGATCTGCTCTTCCATTCCAGCTTGCAGGTTCGGGAAGGTCTGATCATTGAACGTGGTCACACGCATGACGACGCTGGTGCCCTCGGTCCGGGCGCGTACAGCGGTCAGTTTGATCGTATCGCGAATGATGGTCACATCGAACGGATCAGGCTCACCTTCACGCACAACTGTGATCACGATTTCCGAGCCGACAGGGCCGCGCATCAACTCAACGGCCTTGTCCAGCGTCAAGCCCAGAATGCTTTCGCCATCCACATGGGTGATGAAATCTCCGGCCTCGATCCCGGCTTCATCGGCGGGCGTGTCGTCGATCGGCGAGACGACTTTGACAAAGCCTTCCTCTTGCGTGACCTCGATACCAAGCCCACCAAACTCACCCCGGGTCTGCACGCGCATCTGTTCGGCGTCGTCGGGCGACAGGTAGCTGGAATGCGGATCAAGCGAGGTCAACATGCCGTCAATCGCGGCTTCGATCAGCTCTTCTGGCTCAACCTCTTCGACATACTGCGCACGGATCCGCTCAAAAATATCACCGAACAGGTCGAGTTGCTGGTAAACATCGGCCTTGCTCTCGGCCTCCTGCGCCAGCAGGGGTCCTGCGATCTGAGTTGTTGCAATGATGCCTGCAACCGTTCCGGCCAGTCCGGCCATCACAAATTTCTTCATACTCGTTTATCCATCCTTGCTGGTCCGAAACCACGACTCGGGGTCCACGGGGCTGTTATCTTCTCTGACCTCTATATAGAGCGTTTCTGACCGGTCAGTTCCAGTGCCATCACCACGAGTTGACAAAATAGCACCGATTTCCGGCGTTTCACCGGGCATCAAACCGACCGGAGTGCCCTCTGGTATCACTTGACCTATGTCTCCGTAGACTTCCTGCAAGCCCGAAAAGACAAACAGAAGACCGGGCTGAGGCTCAAGAATGATCAGATTTCCTAGGTCCAGAAGAGGCCCTCGGTAGCGAATTGTTGCCGCCGTGGGCGTTGTCACCAAGGCACGCGGGCGCGCACCAAGCACGAGCCCCGGCCGCGTTACGCCTGCTGCGTCTGTTTCCCCAGCCCGGTGCAAAAGAACGCCCTGAACCGGCAGAGGCACGTCGCCTTTGCGGCTTTGAATAGAGGCGTCACTTTGCGCGATCTCCCCTTCCGATATTTCTGACAGCCCGGTGGCAAACCCATCCAGTGTTTCGGTCGAAGAGATCAGGATCGCCGTTTTGATCGGGTCCTCAACAAAGCGTTGCGGCAACTCGGTGCGATCCGCGATGGCCTCGCTCAGGCGGGTGCGGGCGGCCTGCACACCGGTCAAACCCTCCGTCAGGGTTTCCGCTGCGTCCTCCTGCAGCACTCGCAAAGTCTGGACCTCTTGCAAATCCTGCGCCAAAGCCTGCGCTTTTGCATTCAGACCCGGTGTCACCTCAGACAACATCATCCCGGCCCGCGCAGCCCCCAAGGGGCCCGAGGGGTGAAGCATCAGCACTGGCGGGGTAGTCGTTTCAATGGTTTGCAATACGCCCAGCAACTGCGCGACATCCTGTTCCCGTGCGCGCAGCTCGGCCGACAGCTGCGCCTCACGCGTGGCGGCCATGCGCAACCCGTCCCGCATGGCGGACAACCCAGCCTCGTAAGCTTGGATCGTCTCTGTTAGAGCGCGCACCCGGTCGCGCGCGCTTTCAGCCTCAGACAGCGAGATTGACGCCTGTTCCAACATCTCGGCCGCCGCCAGCGCCGCTTGAGATGGGGTGTTCTGCGCCTCAGCCGGGCCACACAAAACCACCGCCAAGGCTGCGGCCAGAATCCTCATGACAGCAGGCTTTCCCCAGTCATTTCAGGCGGTTTGGGCAGGTTCATCAGTGCCAGCAAGGTGGGCGCAAGGTCCGACAAACGCCCGGAGCGGAGCGTCGCCCCCTCAGGCCCGCCAACCAAAGCCACCGGTACCGGATTCAACGTGTGCGCGGTGTGTGGGCCACCTGTCTCCGGGTCCACCATCACTTCGCAATTGCCGTGATCGGCGGTGACGATCATCGCCCCCCCGGCTTTTCCCAGCGCGGCAACCACGCGAGCCAGACCTTGATCCACGGCCTCGCAGGCTTTGATTGCAGCGCCAAGGTCTCCGGTATGGCCGACCATATCGGGGTTGGCATAGTTTGTGACAATCAGATCATAGCCCGCTTCGATGGCCTCAACGAACTTGTCCGTCACCTCGGCCGAGGACATCCCGGGCTGTAGATCGTAGGTGGCCACTTTGGGCGACTTGGGCATGAAGCGATCTTCGCCAGTTTCGGGGACCTCCTTGCCGCCGTTCAGGAAGAAGGTGACATGGGGGTATTTCTCGGTTTCGGCCAGACGGAACTGACGCAATCCCTGCTTGGCCACCCACTCGCCCAGAGTGTTCACGATGGCCCGTTTGGGGAACACCGTCGTCATATAGGCGTTGTGGCCGTCGGAGTATTCGACCATGCCAAGCAGGGCAGACAATGCTGGACGCGGGCCGGTGTCGAAATCGTCAAAGCCCGGCTCGGCAATCGCGCGCAGAATTTCCCGCGCGCGGTCGGCGCGGAAATTCAGGCAGAAAAACCCATCACCATCTTTGACACCGTCATAACCTTCCAGCACGGTCGGCACGATGAACTCATCCGTCTCGGATTGGTTGTAAGCGTAGTCAACCGCTCCATGCGCCGAGGTACCGGCTCGGCCCTGACCTTTGATCATGGCGTTGTAGGCTTTGCTGACACGCTCCCACCGGTTGTCGCGGTCCATGGCGAAGTAACGCCCGCAGACGGTGACGATACGCGCGCCTTCGGGCAGACGTTCCTCAAGCTCGGCAATGTAGGTGAAGGCCGATTTCGGAGCGACATCGCGCCCGTCGGTCACTGCATGCAGAGCCACCGGAACGCCGGCATCCGTGATCGCTTTGGCCGCTGCAACGATGTGGTTCACATGCCCATGAACACCGCCATCCGAGGCCAGCCCCATCAGATGCGCCGTCCCGCCCGCGGTTTTCACTTTTGCAATGAACGCCTGCAGCGCGTCATTTTCGAAGAATGAGCCATCCTCGATCGCCAGATCAATCTGGCCCAGATCCATCGCCACCACACGGCCCGCGCCGATATTGGTGTGCCCAACCTCGGAATTACCCATCTGACCGCTGGGCAAGCCCACATCCGGGCCATGCGTAATCAGCGTGGCATGCGCGCCCTGCATGATCGCATCGAATGTTGGCGTATCGGCCAAGTATGGCGCGTTGGCCTGAGTGTCTTCGGACAATCCCCAACCATCAAGAATACACAGGACTACGGGTTTGGGCGTGGCCATTTTGGTCTCCGGTAACTGCTCTTGGCGAACCTTCTATCGTCTGACCGCTTTGGGGTGAACCGCCTTTGCGCCCATCGACGCAGATTTAATCGTTTCGCAAAACGACCCTGACATCCGGATTTCCTTACCCTAAAGGAACGTGAACCTTACGTCAGACCACCTTGTGCGAACCGCGCGGTGCTGCCTAGTCTCACCCTCAAGGAGAGGGAACCTATGCAGCCAGAGATCGCCGTCTTCGCACTGATCTACCTTTTGGCGCCCGCCGCGATGATGCTGCTTACGCGGCATTCGACTTTGGCCGGGCGGCTGGGGCCGATTGTGTTGTGCTATATGGCCGGTTTGGCGCTGGGGCTGTCTGGCCTGCAGCCTGACGTGGCTGGTCAGGTCCGTGATGGGGTCATGGAGGCTAGCTTAGGACTGGCCCTGCCTTTGCTGCTGTTTGGAGTCGACCTTGGGGCATGGGGGCGGATCGCAGGTTCTGCGCTCTTGTCGATGGCGCTGGCCGTTGTTTCGGTCACGCTTGTTGCAACGGGCCTTTTCTTTGCTTTCCAAGCAGGCGGCACCGCGCAGAGTGAGCAGCTTTCCGGCATGGCAGTGGGGATGTATACGGGCGGCCTTGCGAATATGGGCGCGATCAAACTAGCGCTCGATATCCCCGAGAACCGATATCTGCTGTTTGCAACCGTCGATACTGTTGTCGGCGCAGGTTACCTGCTGTTTGTTCTGACGCTGGCCCCGTTGGTTTTTGCCCGCTTTCTTAAGCCGTTTCCGGCTGCCCGCGACACGCAGCTTCCTGACGCGGTCGAGGCCAATGCGCCAAATATGCTCCGTCAGGGGGTGGTCGCTTTTCTGGTTAGTGCGTTTTGCGTGGCCGCGGCGGTGCTTCTGGCCCCTCTGTTCAGCTTTGCGCCCTCACAGGTCATGACCGTGGTTCTTCTGACATCTCTGGGTCTGCTTGGTTCGGTCACACCGTCTTTGCGCAAAAACCGGGCCGCACCTCATATGGGTATGTACCTGCTTTACGTGTTTTCGTTCAGCGTTGCGGCTTCGATGGATCTGGTGGAGTTGCGCGATATGGATCTGTCCGTTCTTGGCTTTGTGCTGATTACCACCTTCGGCAGCTTCGGTTTGCACGCCCTGCTTGCACGCACCGCCGGGGTCGACCGGGATACGTTCCTGATCACCTCGGTCGCGGCGGTCATGTCGCCTGCTTTTGTGCCTATGGTCGCGCGCAGCTTGCGCAACCCTGCGATCTTGATGTCAGGCATGGCAACCGGCATTCTTGGCTTTGCCATCGGGAACTATCTGGGCATTTCACTGGCGCTACTGCTGGCAGGAAAGGGATAGGACGTGGATCATCAGAAATTGCCAGAGAAAGGCCGCCCCGAGGGCGATATCCTGGACCAGTTAAAATCCTTTGCCGAAAACGACCCGAACTACCGTGAGGGCCGGACGTGGAGCCTTGTGTATCATCTGGACGATGACCACGACGCCTTCACAGCCAAGGCCTATAGCGCGTTCTCCTCGGCCAACGGATTGAACCCGGCGGCGTTCCAAAGCCTCAAGCGGATGGAGACGCAGATCATCTCAACCATGGCTGGGCTGCTGAAGGGCGGACCGGACACCTGTGGCGTGGTCACTGCGGGCGGCACCGAGAGCTGCCTGATGGCGGTCAAAACCTACCGGGACATGGCGCGCAAAAAGCGTAAAGTGACCCGTCCGAACATGATCCTGCCTAAGACCGCTCATGTCGCCTGGTTCAAGGCGGCCGAATATTTCGGCGTTAAGGCGCGCCTTTTGCCGATGACGCAGGACTACGCCACCTATATCTCCAAACTTGCGAGGATGATTGACGCGGGCACGGTGATGATCCTCGGCTCCGCGCCGGAATACCCGCATGGGACGATTGATCCGATCGCCGAGATGGGCGCGATCGCACAGTCCAAAGGCATTCCATTGCATATAGACGCCTGCGTCGGCGGGCTGATCCTGCCCTTCATGGAGCGGAACGGCGTTGACCTGCCCGATTGGGATTTCCGGGTGCCGGGGGTGACGTCGATCTCGGCTGATCTGCATAAATACGGCTATGCGGCCAAGGGGGCGTCGACCATCCTTTATCGCAATCTAGACCTGTTGAAGCACCAGATGTTCGTCTGCCAGGACTGGCCCGGAGGGGTCTTTGCCTCGCCCGCCTTGCTGGGTACCAGACCGGGAGGCGCCTATGCCGCCGCCTGGGCTGTGATGCAGAAACTGGGAGAGGACGGCTACTGCCGGTTGGCGAAAGACACGACCGAAGCGGTCGAGACGTTGAAGGCGGGAATAGCGGCGATAGACGGGCTGCGCATTCTGGGGAACCCGCAGGGACCGTTGCTGGCTTATGGCTCAACCGATCCGAAGCTCAACATCTATGCCGTGGCGGACCAGTTGGAGCGCGCCGGTTGGAGCATCAATCGCGTTCAGAACCCAGATGGCATCCATTGCATGGTCACGGCTAAACACCGGCATGTCACCGATGAATACCTGAGCGATCTCGCCCAGGCGGTCGCGACCGTTCGCGCCAACCCTGAGCTCGCCAAATCCGGAGGGGCCGCAACCTATGGCATGATGGCCCATGTCCCGCTGCGCGGCATGGTGAAATCCAAGGTGCTGGATGTGTTTGCCGAGATGTACCGGGCCGGTGGTGGAGATTTGCATCTGGATGACGGCAAGACCCCGAACCTGCTGGAACGCGGCATGGCCCGATATGTTCAGTGGAAAGCGCGGCGCAGTTAGTCCTTCAGATAACTCTTGTAAGGCTTGGCTTTCCGGTTTCGGTATTTGACCGTCAGGTCTAGCGGCATGTCATTTTCGTCGTAGATCCCCAACACGATCCCCCTGCCCCGGCTTTTGGTTCGCATCTCGATCAGTTGCTGTTCAGACCGCGTCGTGCGCTGTGACGGGCGGCGTGCCCAGGCGAACAGGTGGTCATACATTTCACCGATCACTTCAGCATGATCTTCGCTGTCGCCCAGATCAACCAACTCCTCCGGGTCGTTTTCCAGATCGAACAGAATCGGACGGTGCCCACCCTCACAATGGATCAGCTTCCAACGTTTGTTGGCGACCATGAACATCACCGCATCGCGGACAGAGGCTTTCATCCGCTCGGCAATTGGTGATGTGGAATAGTCGTATTCGCAGATCACCACATCCCGAGGCAGGTCCTGTGCCTGTCCATGCAGGATCGGCAACAGGGAATGACCTTCGAGGATATGATTTGAGACGTCGCCTCCGGCCACTTCGACGAATGTCGGAGCAAGATCAATGGATTCGACCAGCGCATCGCTCACTGTGCCTCGGGTCGCGTCGGCCTCGGACGAGGGATCGTAGATAATCAGCGGCATTTTGGTCGAGGTATCGTGGAAGAACGTCTTCTCGCCCATCCAATGGTCGCCGAGAAAATCACCATGATCCGAGGTCAGAACGATCATCGTGTCCTCCATCCGGCCGGTCTGCTCCATCCAGTCAAACAACCGGCCCATCTGATCATCGGCCTGCTTGATCAGACCCATATAGGCCGGGATCACCGCCTCACGCACATCCTGGCGCGAGAAAGTCTCACCAATTTTGGTCTCCATGAACGCTTTCAACACCGGGTGCGCGTTTTGGCGTTCCTCATCGGATCGCACCACCGGCAGCACATGCTCAGGCCCGTACATCAAGGCATATGGCTCTGGCACGATATAGGGCCAGTGCGGTTTGATGAAGCTCAAATGGCAGCACCATGGGGCGTCATGGGTTTCCATGAACTCGATCCCGCGCCCGGTCAGATAGGGAGTCTCGCTGTCTTCTTCGGCGATATTTGCAGCCTCCGAGGAATTCTTCAGGAACCAGCCAGACAGAACATTGCCATCTGCGTCCAACCCGGAATTTGCAAAGTCATGCCAAGGGTTGTCACTTTCATAGCCTTTGTCTCGCAGATACTCATTATAGACCTTGGCCCCATCGGGGTCATAAAACCCGTCCGGCCCTTCAGGGCGCATGCCGTCATCTCGTTCGAAGACATCAAAACCACATTCCGCCACACGAGCGCCAATCAGGCTGTCCGGTTCAAGGCCGAGCCGCGCCATGCCCTCTGCATCCGCGCGCATATGGGTTTTGCCAACCAGCCAGCATTCCATCCCCGCCTTGCGCAGGTGGTCGCCCATGGTCATCTCGCCAACCTTCAAGGGGATCCCGTTCCACGAGGCACCATGCGAATGTACGTACCGACCCGTATAGGTCGACATGCGCGAACTGCCGCAAATCGGCGATTGGATATAGGCGCGATTGAATCGCACACCCCGAGCCGCCAGACGGTCGATATTGGGCGTGTGGAGGTGCGGATGCCCGTAGCAGCTCAGGTAATCCCAGCGCAGCTGGTCGAACATGATGAACAGGATATTCTTGGCTTTGGCCACACGCGCCTCCGATCTGGTCCGGAGGCTATCTAGCCAATTCCCAGCAGGTGGTGCAAATGCTGATTAGGCCTGACGCTCCATCTGCTCCAGCATCTTCTTGGCGCGTTTGCATTGCAGCTGGTCCCGCAGAGGGCTGTCGGGGTCGATGTCCTTTTGGCAGACCACGCATTTATCCGCGCCCGAGATCGCGTTCAAACCGCCGCAGCTGCCCTTGATGGTTTTACCCATCAACATCACGCCCAGCGACATGCCGACCATGACCAGAGACAGAAGAATAAAGGCCAGAATGAAGGTGCTCATCTCGGTTCCTACCAATCAGTTGGTGCCCAGGGCGCCTTTAAACGCGCTGCTGTGCGAAGTTATATAGGCATCATCGCCGCCTGTCACATCCCGCGAGATGAAATACACGGCAAGTTTATGCTCTTCGGCCAGTTGCATACCCTTTTCCTGACCAAGCGCCAGCATTGCAGTCGCCCAGGCATCCGCCATCATGGCGTTTTCCGCCAGAACCGTGACCGAGGTCGTCCGGTGCGTGATCGGGCGCCCGGTTGTGGGGTCGATGATATGCGAATAGCGCACGCCGTCCTGTTCAAAGTAGTTCTTGTAGTCGCCCGAGCTGGCCATCCCGCGATCGTCCAGCGACACGATCAGCTGCAGGCTCTGGGACCCGGCCTGAGGCTTTTCGATCCCGATCTGCCACGTTTCGCCCTTGTCGTTCTGGCCTTTTGAGACCAGATCACCGCCGATCTCGACCAGATAGTTTTCGATGCCTGCGTCCCGCAAGGTCTCGGCGACGGCGTCAATGCCATAGCCCTTGGCGATGGCCGAGAGATTGATGCCAACCTCAGGCTCGGATTTTGCCAGAGTTCCCTCCTTAGCATCCAGCGTCAAAAGCCGCTTTTGTCCAACGCCCGCCAGCGCGGCCTCGATATCAGCATCCGACGGCACAGGGTCTTCGGGCTTGCGCGGGCCAAAACCCCACAGCTCGATCAACGGGCCGAGGGTGACGTCAAAGGCTCCATCGGTTTTGTCGTGGACGTCATTTGCAGCGGTCAGAACCAGTGCGAATTCGTCGGATACCGCAACAGGGTCGGTGCTGGCGGACGCCGAAAAGGTCGAAACCTCGGAATTCGGATCCCAGTTCGACATCTTGGCGTTAACCGCGGCGAGAGTCTCCTCGACCGAAGCAGCCAACGCGGTTTCATCCAGATCCTCGCCAATTGCAGTGACATTGAAGGTCGTGCCCATGGTCTCACCCGACAGGCGCACCACATCGGGTTCCTTGTCGAACAGGCAGCCAGTCAAAAGGGTGGCAAGGGCCAGCGCAGGCAATAGACGCATGGATCAGTCTCCGGGAAAAGTAGTGCCCGGCATATGCCAGCCACCCCGGTCAGAGTCAAACCGGCTTCACAACTTCAGCGGCAAAAAGCCCAACATCAAAAGGCCGATCCCGGCTGGAAGTCCGAACAGCCACGCCCGCTTCTGCCACCCGTCCGGCTGCTGTTTCCACACCATGCGAAAATTATGGCCGCAGACCACCACAACAAAGAAAATCAGCGCAGCAATGGGCGGTGTCAGATAGATGTCACTCACAGGCTTGGACTCCGGGTTTTCGCCGATGCGGGCATTTGCACCCTATACAGGCCATTTAGCTGCGCTAAGGTGAAAGGGAAAGACTTTGCAAGAACCAAAAAGGAGATTGCCCATGGCCCCAACCTCATACCAGGCCCCCACACGCGGCGACAAGCAGGACAAGTCCACCTACAGCCAGTCGACGGGATCGAACCTGTCGCAGTCGCAGACGACCGTGGCGAAACTGCTTGAGGGGAAAGGCGACGCGGTGTTCTCGGTCCGTCCGAACGAGACGATCCACACGGTGGTGAATATTCTCAAGGAAAAACACATCGGCGCTGTTCTGGTCACTGATCAGAACGGAGCGCTGCAGGGCATCCTGTCCGAGCGCGATATCGTGCGCCGGATGGCTGACACGCCCGGCCAGACGCTGCCACAATCGGTCGAGGATCTGATGACCAAGGAGGTTCAGAGTTGCTCGCCCGATGATACGTTGAATGCGGTTCTGAAAACCATGACCGAGGGTCGCTTCCGTCATATGCCGGTGGTTCGTGATGGACTTTTGTGCGGTATGATCACTATCGGTGACGTGGTGCATTTCCGTCTGAAAGAGCTGGAATACGAAGCGCTGCGCATGAAGCAGATGATCGTAGGCTAAAGCAACCCGGCCCGCGGCGACCTGACGCCTCGGGCCAGACAACCTAAGTTGTTGCCGTGAACGTGACCCCTCCGGGAAATAGCTCGGCAGCGGTCAGGCAGTTTGTGGCGAAAGCGCCGGTGTCGATCGAAATCACCCCGTCCCGAACTTGAGCCTGATCCACGATCGTGTGCCCATGCACCACCCATTGACCATCCCGGCGCGGCTGCTGTCGGAACTTGGGGTGGCCCCAAAGGCAGGTTTTCCGGTCCTGTTTTTCTGCTGATGTCCGAGGGTCCAGAGCGGCGTGAACGACCGAGACATTGCCGCTGGTCCATATCAAGGGCCTATTGGTCAGCCAGTCCACGAGCGCCTCGCCCATTGCAATGCGCAAACGCTCTGCCAGATCGCCCTTGTCGGCGTCGACATTCTGTATGCCAAAGGAGGCAAGCGTCTGGACGCCCCCGTTGTTCATCCACAGCGGGCCAATTCCGAACGGATCCTCAAGAAACCGCAGTAACATCTCTTCGTGATTGCCCAGCAGGCAGGTTACACGCCCATTCGAGGTCAAACTCAGATGTTTCAGCTGCCGCAACACCTGTGCGCTGTAGTCGCCCCGGTCGATATAGTCGCCGACAAACACCCAAGGCAGGCCCTCGTCGAGCTTCGGCAGCAGGGCTTGCAACAGGTCCAGACGTCCGTGGATATCTCCGACCGCAACGAATGGCACCTCGGGCCTCATGCCCGACACATCCGCGCCGCGCATTCCGCCCGGTCCAAGCAGCCCTCTGATCCAGCCCGTCACCATGCAAAGACCTCTACTCTGACCGGCTGCGACGGACAATCAGCAATCGGTCCGGAAACGGGCGGTTGACCAATGGGCGCGCAACCTTGATAGACATTGCAGACGGGTCGCCGAAGCGTGAGGGATGTATGAAGCGGGTTTTGATCACGGGCACGGCCGGATTTATCGGCTTTCACTTGGCGAAGCTGTTGCTGTCCGAAGGGTTCCGTGTGCATGGCTATGACGGGATGACCGACTATTACGACGTCGCCCTCAAACAGCGTCGCCACCAGATGTTGCTGCAAAATCCCGGCTTTACCACCACCGAAGACATGCTGGAAAACCACGAACGACTGATGCAGGTCGCGGATGAGTTCCAGCCCGAGGTGATCATCCACCTCGCCGCACAGGCCGGTGTGCGCTACAGCCTGGAAGAGCCACGCAGCTACATCAACTCGAACGTCGTCGGCACGTTCAATGTGATGGAGGTCGCGCGTCAGCACAAGGTTCAGCACCTTCTGATGGCCTCGACTTCTTCGGTCTATGGCGCCAATGAGGATATGCCATTTACCGAGGTCGAAAAGGCCGACACGCAGCTGACGATCTACGCGGCGACCAAGAAGGCCAATGAAGCGATGGCCCATTCTTATGCCCATCTTTGGGACCTGCCGACCACCATGTTCCGGTTCTTCACGGTCTATGGCACGTGGGGGCGGCCCGATCTGGCGCTCTATAAGTTCGTCGACGCGATCCTCGAAGACCGCCCGATTGATATCTACAACCACGGCGACATGTATCGCGACTTTACCAATGTCGAGGATCTGGTCCGTGGCATCCGTTTGCTGATCGACGTGCCTCCGGAGCGGCCCGCCGGCGCTGATGAGATCGAGGACGGCGACAGTCTGTCCCCCGTCGCGCCGTACCGCGTAGTAAATATCGGCAATGGTGACAAGGTGCGCCTGATGGATTTCATCGAAGCCATCGAAGCCGCGATCGGCAAAGAAGCCATCCGCAACTACATGCCCATGCAAATGGGCGACGTCCCCGGCACATGGGCCAATACTGACCTATTACAACGCCTGACAGGGTACCGACCGGAAACCAATTTCAAAGACGGGATCGCGCAGTTTATTGCGTGGTTCCGCGACTATCACGGCAAGTAGAGGGCCAAGACCAGAATGCTGGAAACCAATCCTGACGCCCGCAAAATCGCCGTGATTGGGTTGGGCTATGTCGGCCTGCCGCTGGCGGTCGCTTTTGGAAAAATCGGCCCAGTGGTCGGGTTTGATATCAATGCCGCACGTATCGACGCCTTGCGCAATGGCAAGGACGCAACGCAAGAGGTCGAGCCCGAAGACCTTGCCACCGCATCGGGTCTGAGTTTCACCACGCAAGCGTCCGACCTTGCGGCGTGCGACACCTTCATCGTCACGGTGCCCACCCCAATCACCGCAGGCAAACAACCTGATTTGACACCTCTACTCGCGGCCTCGGAAACCGTGGGAATGGTCCTGAAACCCGGCGATCTGGTGATCTACGAATCCACCGTCTATCCCGGCGCGACCGAGGAAGACTGCGTACCAGTGCTGGAACGCACCTCGGGCTTGAGTTTCAACACTGATTTTTTTGCCGGCTACAGCCCCGAACGGATTAATCCCGGCGACAAGACCCATCGGATCGCGGATATCTGCAAGGTAACCTCGGGCTCGACCCCAAAGGTGGCGGAACTGGTCGATGCGCTCTACGCGCGGATCATCAAAGCCGGAACGCACAAGGCCGAAAGCATACGCGTGGCTGAGGCTGCAAAGGTGATCGAAAACACTCAGCGCGACCTGAACATCGCGCTGGTGAATGAGCTGGCGATGATTTTCGGCCGGATGGAGATCGACACCGAGGCCGTCTTGCGCGCCGCGGGGACCAAGTGGAACTTCCTACCCTTCCGCCCCGGTCTGGTAGGGGGGCACTGCATAGGCGTGGACCCCTACTACCTCACCCACAAAGCCGAAGCCGTGGGCCATCACCCTCAGATCATTCTGGCCGGGCGGCGGCTGAACGATCGGATGGGCAGTTATGTTGTGTCTCAACTGGTCAAACGCATGACCCGCAACGGCATCAATGTCGGAGCAGCGCGGGTTCTGGTTCTCGGCCTGACCTTCAAAGAAAACTGTCCTGACCTGCGGAACACACGCGTCGTTGATATCATTGAGGAATTGCAGAGCTATGGCATCAGCGTTGATGTCCACGATCCCCATGCCGACCCCGCCGCAGCCGAGGCTGAATACGGCCTCTCGCTTTCAAGTTCCCCTCAGGACGGAACCTATGATGCAGTCGTTTTGGCCGTCGCGCATCAGGAATACAAAGACACCGATCCGTCAACATTCCGAGCCTACGGCAAACCCAACAGCGTGGTGTTCGACATCAAGTCCTGCCTGCCAAAGGACGCGAGTGACTTGAGGCTCTAACCCAGTTCCAAAAAAGAAAACCGGCGCAAAATGCGCCGGTTTATTTTTTTACCCGCCGAAATCGTCGAGCATGATGTCTTCGCGGTCCACACCCAGATCCAGCAGCATGTTGATGACCGACTGGTTCATGATTGGAGGACCACACATGTAGAACTCGCAATCCTCGGGCGCGGGGTGGTTCTTGAGGTATTCCTCGAACAGAACGTTGTGGATGAAGCCGGTATAGCCTTTCCAATCGTCCTCGGGCTGTGCGTCCGATAGGGCAACGTGCCAGTCGAAATTGTCGAACTCTTCGGCCAGCTGATCGAAATCCTCGACAAAGAACATCTCTTTCTTCGACCGCGCACCGTACCAGAAGCTGATCTTGCGATCACGGTTCTCAAGACGCTTGAGCTGGTCGAAGATGTGGCTGCGCATGGGCGCCATGCCCGCACCACCGCCGATGAAGACCATCTCTTTTTGGGTTTCGCGGGCGAAAAACTCACCGAACGGACCCGAGATGGTGACCTTGTCACCCGGTTTCAGGTTGAAGATGTAAGACGACATCTGACCCGGAGGGATGCCATCGGATCCCGGAGGGGGCGAGGCAACACGGACGTTCAGCATGATCATGCCCTTTTCGTCCGGATAGTTCGCCATGGAATAGGCACGCTCAATCGGTTCAGCGACGACGGACTCGTACTGCCATAGATTGAAGCGATCCCAGTCTTCGCGATATTCCTCTTCCACATCGAAATCGGTATATTTCAACTGGTGCGCGGGAGCTTCGATCTGGATGTAGCCACCAGCGCGGAAGTTCACGTCCTCGCCTTCGGGCAGGTCCAGGGTCAGAGCCTTGATGAAGGTCGCCACGTTCTCGTTCGAGCGAACGGTGCATTCCCATTTCTTAACGCCAAAGACTTCCTCGGGGACTTCGATGTCCATGTCCTGCTTGACCGCAACCTGACAGGACAGACGGTCACCACAGGCCGCTTCACGCTTGGTGATGTGGCTTTCCTCGGTCGGCAGGATCGATCCGCCACCGGAATGCACCTTCACCCGGCACTGCGCGCAGGTACCACCGCCACCACAGGCAGACGGAACGAAAAGCTTTTCGGCCGCCAAGGTCTGCAGCAGCTTGCCACCGGCAGGGACCGAGATGGTCTTTTCGCCGTTGATGGTGATGTTCACATCACCGGTCGAGACCAGTTTCGAACGGGCGGCCAGAATGATCGTCACCAGCGCGATGACGATCACTGTGAAAAGGGCAACGCCTAAACCAAAAGTTTCCATTCTGCCCTCCTTACAGTTTCACGCCCGAGAAGGACATGAAGGCCATCGCCATCAGACCGGCGGTGATGAAGGTGATCCCCAGACCTTGCAGGCCGTCGGGAATGTCCGAGTATTTCAGCTTTTCACGAACGCCCGCCATTGCGGTGATGGCCAGTGCCCAACCAAAGCCTGAAGACAGCCCATAGGTGGTTGCCTCGGCAAAGTTGTAATCCCGTTCCACCATGAACAGCGAACCACCCAGGATGGCGCAGTTCACCGTAATCAGCGGCAGGAAGATCCCCAGCGCGTTGTAGAGCGGCGGGAAATACTTATCCAAAACCATCTCGAGGATCTGAACCATCGCCGCAATCACGCCGATATACGAGATCAGACCAAGGAAGGTCAGATCAACATTGGGGAACCCGGCCCAGGACAGCGCACCCGGCTTGAGAAGGTAGTTCAGCAGAAGGTTGTTGGCAGGAACGGTGATGGCCTGCACGACCATGACCGAAATTCCCAGACCCAGCGCGGTCGAGATCTTCTTCGACACGGCGATGAAAGTACACATCCCCAGGAAGAAGCTGAGCGCAAGGTTTTCGACAAAGATGGCCTTTACGGCCAGTGAGATCAGACCTTCCATCAGTGGGCCTCTACCTGCTGAATTTTGTATTCACGCTCTTCCACCTGGTTTGGCTTCCATGTGCGGAAGGCCCAGATGATCAGACCGATGATGAAGAACGCCGACGGGGGCAGCAGCAGCATGCCGTTGGGCACGTACCAGCCGCCGTTGTTGACGGTCTCCAGAATGGTGACACCGAACAGCGACCCGGCACCGAACAGCTCACGAATGAAGCCCACCAGCAGCAGGATCAGGCCGTAGCCCATACCGTTGCCCATGCCGTCGATAAAGGACGCAACCGGAGGGTTCTTCATCGCAAATGCCTCGGCGCGGCCCATCACAATACAGTTGGTGATGATCAAGCCAACAAAGACCGACAGGGTTTTCGAGATCTCAAACGCATAAGCTTTGAGGATCTGGTCCACTAGGATCACCAGCGAGGCGATGATCACCATCTGCACGATGATCCGGATCGAGCCGGGAATCTGGTTGCGCAGGCACGAGATGAAGAAGGACGAGAACGAGGTCACGAAAATCACCGCCAGCGCCATCACCATCGACACCTGCAGCGACGAGGTCACCGCAAGCGCCGAACAGATGCCCAGCACCTGAAGCGTGATCGGGTTATTGTCGACAAGCGGGTCGACCAGCATCTCTTTCTTGGTCTGGGACATCAGAGCTCTCCTGCTTGCAGTTTGGCCAGAAACGGTGCGTAGCCCGCATCGCCCATCCAGAATTTCACCAGGTTATCGACACCCACCGAGGTCAAGGTCGCCCCCGCCAGCGCATCGATATAGAAGTCGGGTCCGGCGGCCGGCTGGGACTTCGACACGGTGATTTGTAGATCACCATTGTCATCACGCAGCTTCTTACCGTTCCACAGCGCCTTCCAGCGCGGGTTGTCCACCTCGGCCCCAAGGCCGGGGGTCTCACCGTGCTGATAGAATTGAAGGCCATAGATGTCGTTGCCGTTGTTCTCCAACGCGATAAAGCCGTAGAGCGTAGACCAAAGACCGTAGCCATGCAGCGGCAGGATCACCTTGTCCAAGCCCCCTGCATCATCGCGCAGCAGGTAGATCACGCGATAGTTCGACTTGCGGCCGATACCTGCTGGGTCATCATCCAGAGCGACGCTCAGTTCAGGGTCGCTGGCGGCTGCGATATCGTCGAACGTGGCCGGGTCGAACCGATCATCGACAAACTCACCGGTCGCCAGTTCCAGCACATGAGGCTCAAACGCGGCGAAGGCTTCGGTCACGTCGATACCGGGCTCATAAACGCCCGCCACCTGCAAAACGTTGACCTGTTTGTCCTTCAGACGGTTGGTCTCCTGAACCGGGCGCAAGCTAACGGCGGCTGCGGACACGACCATCGAGGCGACCAGGCAGACAGCAACCGCGATGACAATCGTCTTGCCGACAGAGTCCGGCGAGGCTGCCAGGAACTTGGCGATCGCGCCTTTAGGAGCCTCGTTTTGATCTGGGGATTGCGTATCAGACATGGCGACGCGCCCTCCGTTTGATATTGGCTTGGACGACGAAGTAGTCGATCAGCGGAGCAAAGACGTTACCGAACAGAATGGCCAGCATCATGCCTTCGGGGAAAGCCGGGTTGATGACACGGATCATCACAACCATGATACCGATCAGCGCGCCATAGATGTAGCGACCCATGTTGGTGTGGCTGGCCGAAACCGGCTCGGTCACCATGAAGGCCAGACCGAAGGCATACCCACCAATGACCACGTGCCAGTACCAAGGCATCGCGAACATCGGGTTTGTGTCCGAACCGATTAGGTTCAGCAGCAAGGTAAAGCCGATCGTGCCTGCTAGACAGCCGACAATCAGGCGGTAGTTGGCGATCCGCGTGGCCAGCAAGAAGGCCAGACCGATCATACAGGCCAGCGTTGACGTTTCACCGAAACTGCCCTGGATCGAGCCGAAGAACGCGTTCCACCAAGTTATGCCATCAGCGGCCAATGCCTGAAAGCCCTGCGACGCGGAGACGGACAGGGCAGTCGCGCCCGAGAAACCATCGACCGGTGTCCATACCGTGTCACCGGACATGCTCGCCGGATAGGCAAAGTACAGGAACGCACGACCGACCAGAGCCGGGTTCAGGAAGTTCTTGCCGGTGCCACCAAATACTTCTTTCCCGATCACGACGCCAAAGATGATGCCCAAAGCTACCTGCCACAAAGGCGCAGTCGCAGGCATGATCAGCGTGTAAAGCATTGAAGTAACGAGGAAACCTTCGTTTACTTCGTGGCCCCGCACGGTGGCAAAAATGACCTCAAAGATACCACCCGCGACAAGCGTCACGATGTAGATCGGCAGGAAATAAGTGAGCCCGTGCATCACGTTGGCAAAGACGCTGGAGGGGTCCAGCGAGATACCAAACATCTGCAGCAGAGCAATCCGCCATCCGGTCGCGGATTCAGGCCCCAGCAGCGCAATGGCCGAGTTCGCCTGATAGCCGGTATTGTACATCCCCCACAGGATACAGGGGATCGTCGCGATCACGACGTAGGTCATGATCCGCTTCATGTCGATATACGACCGAGCATGCGGCGCGGCTGTGGTTACAGTTTTCGGAGTGTAGATGAAGCTTTCCACCATCTCGTAGATGGGGAAGTACTTCTCGTACTTGCCGCCCTTGGTAAAGTTTGGCTCGATCCGATCAAAGAAGCTGCGCAAACCCATTTGGATCAGCCCTCCTTTTCAATCTTGGCGAGGCAGTCGCGAAGCGCCAGCCCATATTCGTATTTCGCCGGACAGGCAAAGCCGACAAGGCCCAGATCCTCTTCGTCCAGCTCCAGTGCACCCAGTGCCTGAGCGGTATCGGTGTCCATCACCAGCAAGGCCCGCAGCAGCTGCGTCGGCAGGTAATCCTGCGGCATCAGCCGCTCGAACACGCCTGTCGGCACCATCGCGCGGCGGCCACCATTCAGGTTGCTGGTCAGACTATACAGTTTGTTGGACAATGCCGAACCCAGAACCGGTTGGACCGAGTATTTCGACGGCATCGGACGAATCCAGCCCATCGGAATCTGATCGTGGTCTTCCCGGATGATGGTGATCTGACGTGCGAACCGGCCCAGATAGGCGGTCGGTCCCTCGGCTTGAGTACCCGACAGAACCGAGCCCGAAATAATCCGGGGTGTTCCGTCCAAGTTGATCTCTTCCTTCGTCAGCTCATCTGTCGAGGCACCCATGGCGGTGCGGATCAAACGCGGCTGACGTGCGCCCGGTCCGGACAGAGCGATCACGACATTCGGGTCCAGATGGCCGGACTGCATTAGGCGGCCAATCGCGATGACGTCCTGATATCCGATGGTCCAAACCTGTTTGTCGCCTGCGAGCGGCTCCA
Source organism: Ruegeria sp. CK3 (assembly GCF_056536565.1). Classification (NCBI taxonomy): domain Bacteria; kingdom Pseudomonadati; phylum Pseudomonadota; class Alphaproteobacteria; order Rhodobacterales; family Roseobacteraceae; genus Ruegeria; species Ruegeria sp. CK3. Next base: position 248,931 of record NZ_JBQFPV010000003.1, on the reverse strand, counting down.
GGAAATGAATGTGAGTACCCGCCAGACCGGCAGGGTGCGGGCCTGCGAAGGCCGCCGCTTCCACTCCGGCAACATCTGCGCCTGGAACTGCGTCGCCATCTTTGTGGCACAGGTAGGTCTTGCCATCGGAAAGCTTGGCAACCGCCGCCAGACCGGCGGCAAAGGCGTCCCCTGCATCGGCGATGATTACGGCGGCATCAGCGGCCAGAGGCTCGCTGTCCATCGCCGTTACAAAGATCGCCGCCGGTTTGGTGTCGGGCGTCGGCATTTTCGAATAGGGCCGTGTGCGGAACGCCGTCCAAAGACCCGCCGCGCAGAGTTTTTCTGCCACGCCCTCGGCCGTGTCGCCATTGCCCACGCCCGAGAAATCAACACCCGCGTCATTCGGGTCAGAGATTTCAATCACAACGCTTTGCAAAACGCGGCGCGCACCACGGTTGATCTGAATGACCTTGCCGGTCATCGGAGCAACCATCATCGCCTCGGGGACGTCCTTGTGGCAGAATAGCGGGGTACCACGCTGCACCTCGTCGCCTTCCTGCACCAGCATGCGGGGCTTCAACCCCAAATAGTCGCCGCCCAAGGCCGCAACCTGGCTGAATTCAGGCCCCGGCTGGATCGTTTGATCCGGGGCACCCTCGATCGGCAATTCCAGCCCTTTTTTCAGTTTGAAAGTTTGCATCTCGCTACTGTCTTCCAAGCCTCTCTCCTGCGCCAGCTATCATCGCCCAATTAGAAGAGGCATCTGATAGCGCGGATGATAAACCGACCGGGTCGCAAAGAGCTATTTGCTGGTCGGAATCCGCAGGCGTGTGTCTGATGTCGGTCCTTTACGCGCCGACGACCAGAAACGCAAACCCGTTAGGCTCGAAATTATCTATTGTTTGTCACTTTGTCTTAATCGAATGTTCATATTGGCGCTAACACACCAATATTTTGCCGGGCGCACCTCTGCCGCATCCGGTGTAAGCAACAAAAATGAGCATGACCCACGACCTTGATATCTTCCTGGTGCCAACACCGGGCCTCGAAACCCCGCTCTACGCCGAGGCCACGCAGCACGGATTCGCAGGCGCACGTATCGTGCCCGGCGGCGTCAGCTGTACGGGCGATTGGTCAGAGGTCTGGCGGGCCAATCTTGTCCTGCGCGGTGCCAACAAGGTTCTGGTGCGCATCGGCAGCTTTCCTGCCGTCCATCTGGCCCAACTGGATAAACGCGCGCGTAAGTTTCCCTGGTCGAACTTTCTTCGCCCCGACGTGCCCGTCAAGGTCGAAGCTACAAGCCGCAAGTCTCGCATTTACCATGCCGGGGCGGCGCGCCAGCGTATTGAGGGCGCAATCTCTGACACCCTGGGCGCAGCGATTTCTCCCGAGGCCGATCTGCGTGTTCTACTGCGCATCGAAAAGGATCTCTGCACGCTGTCGATCGACAGCTCGGGTGAACCGCTGCACAAGCGCGGTCACAAAACCGCTGTCGCCAAAGCCCCCATGCGCGAGTCCATGGCCGCTATGTTCCTGCGCGAATGCGGGTTCGAGGGAACGGAGCCGGTTCTCGACCCTATGTGCGGCTCGGGCACCTTTGTTATTGAAGCTGCCGAGATCGCCCTTGGGCTGGCGCCGGGACGTTCGCGATCCTTCGCTTTCGAGCAGCTGTCCGGGTTCGACAAAGCGGCGTGGGAGGCAATGCGGAGCGCGTGGCGCCCATCCGAGAGCCCCCTTCAGTTCTACGGCTCCGACCGCAACACAGGCGCTGTCGAGGCCGCCTCTGTCAATGCCGAACAGGCTGGTGTGGCGGAACATACCCGTTTTCAGCATCGTGCCGTCAGCGATGTCAAACCACCCCCCGGACCCGCTGGTCTGGTTATCGTGAACCCCCCATACGGCGCACGGATCGGTGACGAAAAACGTCTGCGTTCGCTCTATGGCAGCCTTGGCAAAACGCTGATGAACCGCTTCCAGGGGTGGCGCGTCGGCGTTATCACCAGCGCCCCTGCCCTCGCCCGCGCGACGCGCCTGCCTTTTCTGCCCACTGGTCCGTTCGTCGATCACGGCGGCACGAAAATTCGCCTATATAGAACCGAGATTTTGCAATAGTGCGGTCAGCCCAATCCAGCAGAACGCGCCAGGACTTTTCCAGTTTCGCGCACAAGAAACCCTCTTGCGCATCCCAACCCACGCGTATAGACCCGCCGCCACGGTCGGAGTGTAGCTCAGCCTGGTAGAGCACTGTCTTCGGGAGGCAGGGGTCGGAGGTTCGAATCCTCTCACTCCGACCAATAAAATCAATCAGTTAAATACGAATGAACTGCGCCGCCGCAGCAGCATACCCGGATTTTGTCCGGATTATTCTGTTTTCAGGGTCTGGTTTCCGAAGAAAAGTGAAAGAAAAACCGCTGAGGGGGCGGCCACCCACCTCAACGGTAATGCAAATTTATCTGCACGAACAGAATACCAAATTCGCAGCCGGTCCGCAATCGCGGGAGGTGCATATGTCTAGGCTCAATCGCTTTGAATGGCTCAAGGCCGTTCTGCAATGCGCTGACCTCAACTCGTCAACTAAGGTAGTTGCCTCAGCGCTTTCGGTACAGTTCGCCAACGACAGGACCGGCCAACTCAATCCCTCACTAAAAACGCTTGATGAGTTCCTGGTCGGAATGTCGCTAGCAACCATCAAACGCTGCCTCAAACAGCTTGTCGAGTTCGGTTGGCTGTTTCGAACTGAAGGGCGTGGCGCAGGCAATCACACAGAATACGACCTTCGCTCCCCAACAAAAATCATCCCGTTTCGCCGGAGGAAAAAGGATGCACCGATGAGCCTTTCAGAAGGGCGAAAGGGTTCGCCCGTGAGAGACAAAGGGCGCATGGGTGATCTTTCCTATATAAAGAAAGAACAATCCATAGAACAAAACCTCGCGCTTGAGCCGGATCTGCCGAATGGTGGGCCATCCGACTCGGCGCGCGTGGGCAGTGCGCAACCCGAATTCGTCTCGCGCCAATCTTTCGGCTGCCGCCAATGGGAGCAGTTCACCGAACGAATGTTTGGTGCTTGGATCGACCGGGTACTTCCTGAAGCCATCGAAAACAACGAGCGCGGCTACTGGCTCCCCGGCAGGTTCCCTCCAACGAACAAGAACGAGTGGCCCGTGTTGCGCAGCTGGCTCATCACCGAAGGCTGGACCCTGTTTGCACCATCGAAGCAGGAACTGTGCCATGCGGTCTGAGCAAAGAGCAAGGCGACCCATGTCATACGCTGGCGCTGCTGACACGGGACCTTGCAAGGGGTGGCAAGCCTCCCCTTCGAACCCCACCGGCGGAGGCACGCCGCCCGCCAAAGCGCCGCTCACCGAGACCTTCGTCTTTCGATGTAGCGTTGCTGAGAAGGCTGAGCTTCGCGCCAAAGCCGAAGCTGCCGGAGTGTCTGCCGCGACCCTCTTGCGCGAAGCCTTGGGTCTGACGGAAGCACGTCGTCGCAAGCCTGCGCCTCGCGTCGACCCCGCTCTGGTCCTGGCACTAGGGCGCATTGGCGGTAACCTCAACCAGGTTGCGCGGGTTGTGAATCGGGCGCTTCTGATTGGTCGGGTTGACATGGATACGCTGGCCGTCGCCCGACAACTGGTTGTGATTGAACGCCAGCTTACCAAGATCCTTGATGAGGCACGACAATGCTGATCAAGTTCTTTCCCAATGGCAAAGGCGCGGGTGCTGGTCCAGTTGGCTATCTCGTCACGCGTGAGGTCTTGGCCTATGACTCCAATCGCGATCTAATCCGCGATGCTGATGGCCAGCCCATGACGGTCATACGCGATCCTTTGCCTGAAGTGCTGCGCGGCGATTCCACCCGCACCGAGGCCCTGATCGACGCCAGTCGCAATCAGTGGACCTACCGCGCGGGCGTCATCAGCTTTGCCAGCGAGGACGCACCCACCGAAGCCCAGCAGGTCGAAGTCATGAACGCCTTCGAGGCACTGGCATTCGCTGGTATGGACAGTGAGCAATTCGACTTGCTCTGGGTCCGGCACAGCCACGAAGACCGAGTTGAGCTGCATTTCTGTACACCGCGTTTGGAGCTGACAACCGGTAAAAGCCTCAACATCGCGCCACCTGGCTATCGGACAGCCTATGACAGTCTGCGCGACTTAATGAACAAGACGCACGACTGGGCCGATCCGATGGATCTGGAACGCACACAGGAGGTTCAAGCCACCGTTGAGGCCCCAACTAGGGCACAGGGCCGCGAAGAACTCCACGAATGGATCTTAGACCAGATCAGCATCGGCACCATCACCGACCGCGCAAGCATGGTCGATGCTCTGACCGACGCAGGTTTCGATATCCCCCGCGTAAGCAAAAATTACATCACGGCCAAAGACCCCGACACAGGCGAACGCTGGCGATTGAAAGGAGAGATTTTCCATGACGACTGGCAAGCCGACCCGGCTGAGCGAGAAATTGAACGCGGACTTGGACAAGATCCGAAAAGAGCACGCCGCCTTGATGGATTCTCAATTGCAGAGCTTCAGGAGCGATATTCAAGCATGTGTAACACTCGCGCGGAATACAATCGAAGCCGATACCCGCACGTTTTTGGATTGGAGCGGGACGACCTGGCAGAGTCACATCGACAAGATCAAATTCCTGATTCAGATCTCACCTTGGGCGGTGATAACGGCCTGTATGGTGTTGATCGCAGCAACCTTAGGACTGACTTTTCTGTGGAGCTGGAAACTCTCAACGATAGCCGCCTCGACGCAGCTAGAGAGGTTGGGCATCCAGGCGGTACTTCACGAGGGAGCGACTTATTTGATCCTGCCGCCAGAAACATCAAGCATGCGCACCTGTTCGGTGGCGAGCCGATTGGTTTCTTGCATCAGAGTGGAGCCAAACTAGATGGACCAATCCCTGACAGCCTTGGAGCGAGATTTGCTCGCGTGCGTCGAGCAGTTGGTGACGGCTTGCGAGACCTCCGCCTCGGAATTGCGCAATTTGGAAGAACGCTCGACGACCGGGATCGAGGCCAGGCTAAATGGCTTAACGCAGTGCATCGAGCTGCTGATGAAATCACATCTCAAGTCCGTAGCTACATTGGCCGACTTGCTGACCGAAGAACAGAACTACACCACGCTGGAAGAGAACTTGCAGACGAGTTTGAAGCTAGCGAGAGCCGCCGAAACTTTGCTGCAAGAGAGCTGAATCATGGGCTGCTTGAACGAGACCAAGACTACGGCTTCCATCTTTGATCTGAAGGAATGACGATACCCACTCATCACGAACGCTTCACCATGAGCTTCCGCCAATCCTGCGCCTGCGGGATTGACTACAGAGAATTTGAAAGAGTCGACTCGCTACCGATAGGCATTCCACTAGTTGCAATTGCAGGGGTTTGGGGCGATTGCTACAACTTACGGTGTCTGTTTATGGACACTGACGGAAATCAGTATTTGCGGAATGTGTTCAGGACCAAAAACGGCTACTTGATACCAGAACTTGGGGTCGATGCGAAAATGATCAAAATAGGCCAAGTTGTTCTAGCCTAGCGCTCAACTGCGTATTCTCAGTGAATTCGTAGCGTGAGAACTTTTCGGTATTGCACTTCTTGCATTCGTCTAGAAAGTAGAGACTCCGGTTCCCCAAAGATCGTGGGAACGTATGAGCGTTAGTCCTTTTTCCAAATGCCTTTGACCCTGTGGCGTCGCAGAATCGACACCTCATGCGGTCACCAAGAAATCGAGGCTCGTCCTCCGGTCCCACTAGTTCCTGAACGATTTTATCATAGAGTTTCACTTGTAATCCTACTCAGGTGGGCCTGGGCTGTTTTTTGCGCGTTTCTGGCGATCTAGGGCGCAGTGAGCGCCTGCTCCAACAGTCGTCTCCTGCACCGATCTCGAAAGCATCAGAAATGGCGGCAACTGGAATATCGCCCAGGTGAGCACTTTCGATCTCTGCCATAAATCTTTTTGTCGATTCTTCTAACTTCCAAAGGGCTCTGATTTCCCTCCCGGATTTGATGTTCTCTGCCACTACATCGGTGTTTATTCGCAGCCAAACAGATCGCCCCCATTGTCTCTTGAAAGGGAGAAACTCACCAATAGAACTTGTGAAGAACTCAGCTTCGTATTCTTGCAAATCAAAGCCTTTAGGGAAATCAAAGAGGCTAACCCCTCCTTCAGCCCGCACAAAAGGCGTGCCTCCATAACGCTCACTATCTGGCAACGGGGGATCTACAAAATGAAACCTGTATCTAGAATTTTCTCAAACCGAAGTACGGACGTGGTGTGCCACATACTTCCCTCAAGGTACTTTGAAATAAAGTCTGGTATTGTTACCATATTCTTTGAGTCTAAGCTTTCATATCAACCATGGATTGCGACAAAACGGGCCTCATTCAAACGGTCTTTCGCCATCGCTTAGGGTTATTACTCGAAATGGTGAAGAGTATCGGTTCTGACGCTCCCTGCAAGGTCCGCATTGGGCTGCGACCTGCCGATTTTCCCTACAGCATTTTTTGGCACGGTAAAGGCAACTTTGGGCTCTTTTTCCATTCGGCACCAACCGCAGAGAATGGCAGCTCCGAGCCCACTGTAACCGATGCTGCAAAGTCACCAAACGTCCGCTAAAGTCGTCTGGGGGAATGATCTAAGTGTCCAGCATCGATAGTGGACTCTGTGGGCGTGCGCTGTAAGTAGGTGGGAAAAGCGGTTTGGGGAGGCCGCTCACGATTAAGTTAAAGCCCCAGTTGTCCTTTCATCATAGCAAGGTATTCAGCGTCATCCATTGCCTTACGGGCTGCGATTACCTGCTCGGCATCCGGGCCTGCGATGTAGCGCAATTGATCGCTGCCATCTGTGGCGGCCTGCATGATCGTTTCTGCCACCATAATGGGGTCAGATCCTTGTGAGCCAGCGGCTTGCATAGCGGCGAGCGCCTTGTCCATAAAGGGACCATACTCAGCCTGCTCCGGGTCATAGTTAATCATTGATCCAGTTGTTTCAGCAAAGTTGGTATTGATCATTCCTGGCTCGATCAGCTTCACTTTGATTCCTATAGACTCAAGCTCGTAGGAGAGCGATTCCATCATGCCCTCTACGGCAAATTTTGAACCGTGATAGAGCGTGCCAAGCGGGAAGGTGATTTTGCCGCCCATGGAAGAGATGGTGATGATGGTTCCTTCACCTGCTGCCCGCATGTAGGGAAGCACGTTTTTCGTGACCAGCAGCGCACCGATGACGTTCACGTCGAACTGCATACGGATCGCTTTTTCGGGCGTGGATTCCAATATGCCATATGCGCCGTAACCAGCATTGTTCAAAAGCACATCGATCTTGCCAAAGCGCTCAATCGCCTCAGCCATCGCGCCTTTGATGGTCTCTTCGTTGGTCACATCGAGAGCGGTCACCAACACATTGTCTAACGCGTTCAGCTCGTCATCATCTTTTGGGTTGGAGCGCACGGTTGCGACAACGTTCCAGCCCTTCTCCTGAAAGAACTTGGCGGTCATGCGCCCGATGCCGCTGGAGCACCCTGTGATTAGAATTGTTTGTGTCATATTCATCTCCTGCCATGGTCTATGTATGCCTCGCCGGATTGGCGAAATCGGGCGCGATGCAAATCAAGAGATCACGCCATTCTTAGTGATCCCGATGGGCCTCATGCCCACCGGGTTGAATCAATGGGCCGTCATCAAAAGTCTTTGCCGTGCAGGCTGTCCAAGGCCATTTGCCCGGCGAGCTTGGCGAACCGGCCCCAGCTTTGATCGACCGAGTATTTGGACGCGTTCACCAACATGTGGTCCACTTGCTTCCGGTTCGTGAAGGCGAAGGCAGACGCCCCAAAATCGTCGATAATCACCGATTTCACGACGTTCTCGAAGTTCAGACCGTTGCCAAAATTGCCTACTCCAGAAACAAAGTCGTCTGTTGTCTCACCACAACCGCCCCATGTCAGATAGGCATTGAGCCAGATATTGGGTGGCACATTGTTGACCGCGATACCGCCATAGTCGAGCTCGTGAACGGCTGAGTGAACAGCCGCTTCGTTGGCTTTGAAGGTGTCATTGTCCACGAGCATCATGCAGCCAAGCGTGCCGAGCAGACGATTGTTGCAAAAGTCCACGGCTTTGGTGAGGTAATCGCCTGCGTCGTTTTCCGTATCCAAAGGAAGCTCGCTGAAGATTTGGCAGAAGGCTTCATTGCTGACCGCAAAATCATCTTCACCAATGCCCGGTATGAACACGAAGTCACTGTTGGGGTGGTTGCCGCCTTCGGGTTTCAATACCTCTGCGGTTGGCTGGTTCTCGAGGAACGCTTCCTTGGTCTTATCAACACCTGGATAGTAAGTAGAGGTCCCGAAAGTTGTCTCAGAGATCGCATTGCGCAACGCCTTGATGAACTGATCGCGCTGCGGCCAGTTCTTCGACGTGATGATCGTTTGTGGCCGTCCGCAAACCGCGCCGCCATTAAGCTTGCCGACCGATGCCAGTTGGATCGCCCAATGCTCGATTTCCTTGTCAGTCCACTTCCCCGGAACGATGAGGCAGGGGTTGTTGCCACCACACTCTGAAACGAGCGGAGCGCTCGCTGCGTTCTGGATCGCGTGGGCGACGCCGGTCGATCCGGTAAAGTAAATCGAGTGAAGCCCCTCGAGGGCGGACATTTCGCGTCCTTGATCGCCGTCGATGAAAGCCAGCGCGCCACGCTCGATGAGCGGGGCGAAAATCTTCGCCCACACCTTGTCAGACTCTTCGTTCAGCTGGTGCGGCTTGTGGATCACGGCTTTGTTTTCGAGAAAGAGCGCCATCGCGATCTCGATGGAGGAGCTGTAGTTGCCGGCTCCAGAGACCGCGATAATGCCGGCAGGCCTATCGAGGGGATTGACCTGCTTTGGCTCACCGGCGACATGCAGGAAGCCTCTTACTTTGCCTGCAATCAGCTTGTCTTTCTTGTAGAGCGGAAAAACCTCGATCTCGGAGCGATCATCCGGCAACTGCTTGATACCGATTGGCTTTGGCAATTCTCCGTGCACAAGCGACTCATGGAGATGCCGGATCCCCATCAGCGTATTGCCCATTGCGTTGACGGTCGTGACAATCCCTTCTGAGTGAGAAACGCCCTCTGCGCCAACCTGTTCATTCTTCATCGCTGCATCGGCGGTGCCCAATTCATCGCAGTATTTCAGGATGTTCTCCTGAATCTCCACAATAAGGGCTAGCCGTTCCACGACCGAGGTTTCGGCCCATGCTGTCGGATTGAGGCTGTCAAATGCGTCCTGCGCTTTCATGGGCAGTTCCTTAGGTAATAGATTGAATTCACAGAAATTTCTAACAAGCACTCAAAAAACCAACAATATCATTTGGTGCCATTAGACTTGCCGAAGAGGACGGATCACTCTGCTCGATTTGTCTTCGCCCTGTGGACGCGGTCCCGAAGCTCGGCCTCCCACTCACTTTGCGTCTCCTGATATTTGGCGACCATTTCCTCGTTTTCATGTATTGCGACGCCAGGCTTGTGAAGCTCAGCCGTCTCCAACATGCGGGTTCGCTCAAACGCGTCATACTCATCCATCATGCGTCCTGCGGCGTCTTTGCTATGCCCCAGAGCCTCCAACGCTGATCGCGCAGTGCGTATCGAGCTGTCATAGGTTTCACGGATGATGTCGCGGCACCCTGCATCCCACAGATCGAAGACGTGAATGCGGTCATAGGCACGGGCAATCACATGTACATTTGGATGGGTTTCGCAAACATAACGGACGAGCTCAGTGGTTTGATCCTTGCCATCAATGGCAACAATCAAAAGCTTGGCTTCGTCGATGCCCGCAGCTTTCAGGAGGTCGTGGCGAGTGGCATCTCCATAGTACACTTTGAGGTCGATTAGGCGCAGCATCTCCAATTGCTGGCTGCTGTAATCAACGACAGTCGTCTCATAGCCAGACGCACGCAATGCGATATTGACGATTCCGCCAACGCGTCCATGCCCGGCGATGATGATACCCGAGTGATCTTCGATCTCGTCTGATGCGGTGTCCTCATCAGAAATGTAGCGCGGTACGATCAAACGCTCATAGACGATAAACATCAGCGGTGTTGCCAGCATTGAGAGCGCAACCACCAACAACAAAGTGTCGGCGACACCGCCAGGGATGACGGCATTTGCAACGGTGAAGGAGAGCAAAACAAAGCCGAACTCACCTGCCTGCGCGAGACCCAGACCAAAGAGCCATTGGTCGCTGCCTCGGATTTTGAAAACCCGTGCCAAAGCCAGCAATATGATGGCTTTGACCGCGATCAGGCCAAAGGTCAGCCCCATGATGGATCCGAAGCTGCCAAAGAGCAGATCGAAATCCATACCGGCGCCAACGGTCATGAAAAACACGCCCAGGAACAGGCCGCGAAACGGATCAATATCGCTTTCAATTTCGTGGCGATATTCGCTGCTGGCGAGAACGACACCCGCGAGGAATGTGCCAAGTGCCGGCGACAGGCCAACCATTGTCATCAGAAGCGCAATGCCAAGTACCACCATCAGGGCTGTGCTCACAAAGAGCTCGCGCAGCCGCGCTCTGGCAACAAAGCGGAAGAGGGGAGTGACGAGATATTGTCCGATCACAATCACCCCACCAATGGCCATGACCGTCACGATGGCGGTCTGCCAACCGCTGAGATGTTCAACCAGAGAAATGTTGAACCCGGAGCCGGCGTGATCGTCTGCGTGGCCCGAACCGTGGCTAAGCGCTTCGGTAAGCTCCGGCAGGGCGAGAAGCGGGACCAATGCCAGCATTGGGATTACGGCGATGTCTTGCGCGAGTAGCACAGAGAAACTGGACTGCCCGCCGTCGGAGCGTGACAGGCCTTTCTCCTTCAGGGTTTGATTGACAATCGCCGTTGAAGAAAGAGCGAGCACCAAGCCAATAGCGAGCGAGACGGTCCAGGGCTGGCCGAGCACGAGAGCGATCAAGGCAAAGGCTATGGTCGTCAGACCGATCTGCAGGCCTCCAAGTAAAAAAATTCGATTGCGAAGTGCCCAAAGCTCGCGTGGGTTCATTTCCAGGCCGATCAAAAACAGCATCATTACAACGCCGAACTCGGCGAAATGCTGGAGAGCGATGACGTCTGCTCCGATCGCGCCAAGTATGGGGCTGAGCGCAATGCCCGCGATCAAATAGCCAAGGACGGACCCCAGGCCAAACCGCGTCGCCAGCGGGACCGCGATCGCACCGGCAAAGAACAATGAAAATGTGATGAGCATGAAATCAGCCGACAAACTCAAACTCCCAGAAAAGGTTGATATGTGTCGCGCGCAGCCTGATGACCATGCTGTCCTCGTTGTAACCCCGCCACTTCATTTATTTAGAAAATTCAGTTCAACCTTTGACACACCTCTCGCTTCCGCTGGGGTCTTGCCCGTCCAGCGTTGGAAAGCGCGATAGAATGAGTTTGGCTCTCGGTATGCCAACAAAAACGAGATTTCTTCGATGCTTAGATCTTCTTCGTTCAGATAGTGCATTGCCAGTTCCAAGCGCGTTGATGCGAGAACCTTCTTGAAAGTTTTGCCTTCTTCACTCAATTGGCGCTGCAGGGTGCGTTTGGATATGGCCATCTTTTCGCAGATCGCTTCAATGCTTGCTTCTCCTGATGGCAGCATTTCGCGTAGGGCGTTCTTAACCCTAGTAACGAAGACCACTTTCGGCTCCTGTGCTGCCATTCGGTCTCGAAGTTGCTTCTCGAATTCTGGCCAGGTTTCCTCGTTCTCGGTGACCAAGAGCAGATCGGCATCTTGCCGATGCAGAGAAATCTGTGCGCCTCTCTCAGGTTCGCATCCTAAGTATGAAATCACTTCATCCCCTGGATGTTCAATGAGTGGTAGTTCTATGCGCGCCGGAACGATATGCTTGATGGTGTGGCAACGAATGCATTCCAGCAGAAAGATTGCTTCAAACCAGACCATTTGCGGCGGGATTTGAATTTTTGGGTCTACTGATCCGATTGCGACATGCAGGTAATCACCTTCCTCGGAGACTTTCAGGGTTACCGGTGCCATCAGTGGTTTGAACACTGACAAGCGGTCAAGGCCGGTCCGAACATCAGGCGAACAAGAAAACGCAAACATCGCAGGCGTAAAATGCGCGTGTGCAAAGAGTTTGCCCAAAGTGAGCGATAAATCGGGGCGGCCGGCTTCAGCTTCAACAGCTCGCCACAGATCGAACACTTGCGAAGGCGTCAACTCGACACGCTCGTCGCGTGTCAAATCTGCGGTGAGCCGGGCTCGGCGCGCGATCCGCTCGGGTGAAATATTTAGTAATTTGGCCACCTGCGCGATGTATTTGGCCATAGGGTAAAGGCGGTTTGGCGTTTTAGCCTCCTATAACAAGGTTTTGCGTCACCCCTTAGTGTACGCGTCACTTCAAGTGGACCATAGGCCTGAAGAAAATTGGCACGTTCAGATGGTATTTTGGCGCAATGTGATTGTCTGGTCGGTTGATTGCCCATGGGAAATGACCCGCTAGCCCAATATATTTTCACTAAGGATTGTCCCATGCGTGCGCACGGCCCTGACGATTTGGGTTATGGAGTTATGGAGTGTTCAACATCGGACTTTTGGAGTGTAATAGAACGCTGGGCATTGCGCGCACAAAGCGCCCGGTTCCTTACAACATTGAGCAACGCTTAACGAACCACGACTTCAAATATAGTAAACCTAAGTCGCGCTCGCCGGACACACTGTTGTCGATAGTCAGATTGGTCACCGGATAAAACCTAAACTCCGCCAGTGAAAATGCGAAGAAAGAACTAGAGTCAGTCTTGGCGATATGAGGGCAAGGCTCGCGGATATGCGGGCATCGTCTCCATAGCGGTCACTGGCGCAGCCACAGCGAAAGCTCACTTTGTCCTGCGTAGAAGTCGTTCACACCTAGTGCAGCGAACGGCTGCCCTGAGCCCTGAGTCACGGATGCTGCAGAGCGGGCAAATGTCCGCTCTGCAATTCCTGTGAAGAATTTGGCAAGCTAATAGAGATTCGTTGTCTGCTTAACGCCGAGAGCAAACGGCGCACCGTTTGGATCACACAGGATGGGGCTATCGGCTTGAACGGTTTCATTATCATTCACAGAAGCCAGACGCGCCCCTTTGGTTTCGGCAGCACGGGAGGCATCGGAGACTGAAGCAACCTTGATGCAAGGAACCCAAGATGCGTTTGAGGCAGTTGACCAAGTCGCGGCATGCTGGATTGCAACAAGTTGGCCCTGAGGCTCGAGGAGGGTGACGCAATCCTTGCCCCGCTGGGGAGAAACCTGCCATCCGAAGAGTTCGATGTAGAACGCTTGCGGAAAGTCATTCCCGTTGCTGACATACACTTCAGGGCCGAACTGCCTTTGCGGTACGGGGAAAGTGTGCCGAGACAAAGAAATCCCCACTAGAGCACCGAGCGGATCGCGGACGAGCGCATTGCGACCGACACCCGGCACCTCGAATGGCTCCCGAACGATCTTACCTCCGAGTGTACCGACGCGGTTGATCGCTATGTCCACATCGGGAACTTCGATGTAAGAGATCCAGCCATTTTCCTGCTCCAGGGGCGTCTCAATCAATCCCGCACCCGCTTCGTCACCGGAAAGGGCAAGGACGAAATCCTGCTCGCCGCCACCCCATGCAAAATCCGATGCCCGCTCGACTTCATACGTCCAGTTGGCGACGTGCTGGTAGAATGCCATCGAACACGCCCTGTCCGATGTGAAAAGGTCATGCCATACGAATTGACCTGCTTTCGACTGTGTCATCGTCTTACTTCCTGACATCTTTGAGCTTTTTGACACCGCGGACCATCTTCCCGAACGCCTTGTCGCGCGACCTTCGTTCCGCAAGACTCGCGGAATTGAAGGCGTCTTCGGCCATGAGCTTGCGCCATCTGCTAAGACGACCGCCATCAAGAGCACCCTCATCGATAGCCTTCAGAACAGCGCATCCCGGCTCGGATTCGTGCTGGCAGTCCCTGAATCGACACCGCACGGCCAACTCCTGAATGTCGGCAAAGAGATCATCAATGCCGTCAGCTGCATCGGTGAGCTGCAATTCCCGCATACCCGGGGTGTCCAGTATCAGACATCCATTGGGCATTGCATGGAGCTCGCGCCGCGTTGTCGTATGCCGCCCCTTGGCGTCGTCCTCGCGAATAGATTGGGTCTCGATGGATTGGCTCTGGAGCAATGCATTGGCTAACGTCGATTTCCCAACGCCAGATGAGCCGAGAAACGCCACCGTCTTGCCGGGCCTGCACCAAGAAGTCAGTTTTGTCCGGGGCGCGTCTCCGCGGGCGTCAAGTGCGACCACATCGATCATGTCCGACACCGTGCGGGCCGTGTCGATGTAGCTTTGCGAGTCCGTCAGGAGGTCGGTCTTTGTGACGACGATGACAGGCGTGATCCCTGCCTCAAAAGTGAGAGCTGCATAGCGTTCCAGCCGGGCCACTTTGAAATCCTGATTGCAGGACGTGACGATAAAGGCGGTATCAATGTTCGCCGCGATCAGTTGTTCCTGCCGGTCGGTTCCGGGCGCACGCCGTTTGATGAGGCTCGTGCGCTCTAGAACCCGACTGGATCGCGGGCGCAAAGGATCCAGCATCAGCCAGTCCCCTACAGTTACATCGGCTCTGGGAGGAAGTATCGTATCGATGCCGTCACCGAGGGCGTGCAGGCCATTGCGATGCACTTCGACAATTCGAACGGGCGGTGTCACCGACAAATCTTCTACGCTGATCTGCTGGGCGAAAAACGGTTGCCATCCCAATGCCTGAAGAGGGTTGAAGTCGGAGTGTCTTCCGGCGTTGCGTGCGCGAAGCGGAAGGAAGTCTGAGTAATCCCTTATCATAGGGTGTCACTTTCATGTCTCTGGCCCAAGTCTGATCTGGGCGCTGTTGGTGAGAAAAAAGTTTGCACATCAAAACTCACCGTCGGCCATAATGTGACGGTGTTTCTTCAGATGTTGAATGTGCTCCGGGAGGCGCGCTGCCTCCCTTCCTTACCGGGACATGAAATCTCCATTTCAGATTATGTGCACATAGGATGAACGCGTGCACAACACAACAGTTGACGGCTGATTAGGAACTCTTCTTCAGTTACCGTAGCAGCAATTCAACAGGAAAAAGACTATGTCAGCTTTGTCCGCTGAGCAGTCATTTCACGAATAACTACTTCGAGCCTATACCCCCCAAGAAGCCGCGCTATGGCGAAGGTCTGTTTTTGCGCTTGGTCGGCAGCATCATGCTTCCGCGTGCTTATGGTCGGTCATTTCCCGGCGCTCAGCCAAGGCTTGGCGCACAATTTGGAAGGCAGACGACAGAAAGAGCCCGGCCATGACGGTTGCCACGACAAGATCAGGCCAACCTGTTGACGTGCCCCAGACACCAAGTGCTGCAAACATCACTGCCACGTTCCCAATCGCGTCATTGCGCGAACACAGCCAAACCGACCGAACATTGGCATCACCATCTTTGTAGCGGACCAAAAGCAAGACGCTTGCTAGATTGGTAAGCAACGCGAGAAAGCCGACGCCCCCCATTATCTCTGCAGTTGGAACGCCCACAAAGAAGACGCGATAGACAGTCGATCCGAACACCCAAAGGCCCATCATCAGAAGGCTGATGCCTTTGAACAGTGCTGCATTCGTTCTTGCGCGGAGAGAGGCCCCGATAACAGCAAGCGAAATGCCGTAGGTGAGCGCATCGCCTGCGAAGTCGAGTGCGTCTGCCTGCAGCGCTTGGGATTTGGCCAAATGACCCGCTGTCATCTCGACAAAGAACATCGTCGCGTTGAGCGCGATCACGATCCAAAGCCGTCTTTTGTAGTCATCTGAAACACCGTCAAACTTGGCGTCATGTCCGCAGCAACCAGCCATGGGAATCCTCTTTCATCTTTGGTTGTTCATGATGTAATGTCTCTAGCGACTAGAGGTTCAAGAGGTTTCTTCATGTTTTCCATTGGCGAGCTTTCTAAGCGCACAAAGGTCAAAGTTCCGACCATCCGGTATTACGAGGAAATGGGACTACTGCCCGAGGCAGAGCGCACGTCAGGCAACCAAAGACGATACGACCAAGCTGGGTTAGAGCGGCTGAGCTTCATCCGCCATGCGCGTGATCTTGGGTTTTCAATTGAAGCAATTTCTTCGCTGATCGAATTGCAGGAGCACCCCGACCGGTCGTGCGAGGCTGCGACGGATATCGCAACATCTCAACTTGAAGAGGTCCGCACCAAGATCAAACGCCTCCGAACACTTGAAAAGGAACTCAACCGGATATCGAAGGGCTGCAATGGTAAAGGCGTTTCCGAAGACTGCTACGTATTAGCATCGTTGGCCGACCACGGCTTGTGCGACAGAGACCACTAGAACACCGAGGGAAGCGGACATTTGACCGCTAAAAGTTAACGGCAGCTAAGTCCGCTTGTCGGGATTTGCAAAGTTCAGTTTGGAATGTCCGGCTAGGGCTGCCTCCAGACATAGGCACGGGAACCAGCGAAGGTCGACTGCGAGCCCAAAGTGGACAACGAAAAGATGGCCAATCGGTATAGGGTTTCTATTGCGGTTTCCTATCAGCGGCTACTCTATTGCGTTTTGAAATGTTGCGGTAAGCCGTTTGTTCAAACCGTGATGAGGTTCGGCTGAAGAACCGTAGTGCAACTCAGCCAAAGCAGCGATGTCATTGAAAATGACTACGGAGCCGCCTTCTTCATTCGCGTAAACCAATAGTTTTTGGCAAAAGGCATCCAAACCAATTGCCGGAAAGCCCGCCATAGCCACGCCACCGGGTGCTGGTCCGCCGAACAGTAAAAGTACCGCCTCCGGCAGGTCCACCCCCAGTTGGGACGCTTCGGTCGCAAAATCGATTTCACCGAACCAGACAGTATCGTCCTGCCCCATGACAGCTGTCCTGAGACGTTCGACTGCCTCTGGTACGCTGAGCAGAGTTTGCAGTTCGATGATCCCGTAGTCGGCAAACAATCCGTTGGTCGGCGCTGATGTTGCATCCAAGTCGTTTAGAACTTCGAGCATCTTGCTCTGAAACGCACTCAACGAAGAAGCGTCCGTGAGCCCATGCCGGACTTTGAGAAATTGAGAGTCTGTGTAGGCGATCTGTGGACGACCATCCTGATCGAAGGAAAGAACGCGAAAAGGAAGGTCCAGACCTGCTCGCACGTTCTCTTTCAGAATGGGCGTGTTTATCTCTGGATCAGAGAAAAGGAGCACACGAGACGCTGGCATTTCTACACCTTCGACTTTGGCCAGTCGCGCGTGATCTATCGATGCGATTGGCGTAGCTCCCGCTTCTTCAACGGCAGTCTCAAGCACTAAGAAGTTTTCGTCCACCGCACTCTGGGCAGATGACGATTGTGCAAGAGCCGATGTCGAAATTGATGAAGTTGCAATCATCGAGAGAACAAAGAAAAACCTCAGCATCTTTTCACTTCCTGTTTCATCGTGCTTTTTTCAGTGAAACCGCCGCCAGAGCTGCAAAAGCTATCTCGGCCGCAAGGTAAAAGAGAAGTATCCCGTTCGGAACTCCATCGATAAGAATGCTTAGTATGCGTCCAACGGCCAGTCCCGACATAAACAAAAAAAGAACCCAAAGCGCCGGTCGTTGTAGATCTGGTTTCACCACGGCCGCTAACCAAAACAAAGCGTTTGCCAGGTAAAGTCCCATAATCGCACGGAAGACATGCGTCTGGTTCGTTCCTTCCACCGAAAATCCCAGCAAAACTGGGATCGAACTGCTTGGCATCAGACCGTATGATAACGCGATTGGCATGAGGCCGACGGCAGCAAGCAGAAGGACCAATCTAGCACTCATGGAGGACTCCGTCTCGTAGAGGTTTCGCTTTTTGCGAGATTCCTAGTCGGTTATTTTGGGCATCCGATGATCCGAGCCGGATGCCCACGCTGCGGTGGGAAAGGCGTATTGGTTGCCTAGCTTCCTCTACTGAGAGATGCCGCCTTCGGTTGATGTTTGTTCTTCAACATGGTCTTGATTGGCGACCGGCTTCCCGCGCGGAGGGAACTCCTCGAAAGTAGCGAGATGTGCCTGCACTAACCGGGCGGCTGGGCCGAATGCCCACATTTTCTCACCCATCCAGCGGACGTACATACCGCTTTCCTCCGCAGCTTTTTCGTAGGGATCGCGGCGGAGGTTGAAAAGCAAGGGGGCGACCAGTTCTTCCTTCGGGCCTGACCAGCCGTGGTTTTGAACGACAAAGTGCGCTTTCCAATCGTTGTAGCGTACTGCTTGGAGGTCCGTACCCTGATAGTAAATCAGCTCGCGGCGATTGCTCTCTTCGTCCTCACCGGTCAAGTAAGATAGTTGGTTGTAGCCATCCAAGTGTACTTTGTACCCTTCATAACCATCTAGGAGCTTTTCTCTTAAGTCTGTGGGGCCTCCCGCCGCGGCTACAAGTGTTGGCATCCAATCCATTCCGCTGAAGATACCGTTCAAAACCTGTCCTTCAGGAATTTTGCCCGGCCAGCGAATAATCGCGGGAACCCTGAAGCCACCTTCCCAGGTAGTACCCTTTTCCCCATGAAACGGCGTCGTACCGCCATCGGGCCACGTCAGTGTTTCTGGGCCATTGTCGGCGGTGAACATCACTATGGTATTATCGGCAACTCCCAGATCCTCAAGGTGGCTGAGAACGTTACCAACGTTGTTGTCCAACTCCTTCATGACAACATCCTGAAGTCCGCGCCCATTGCCCAACATAGCTTCGTATTCGGGGCTGAGGTGGGTCCAGACGTGTGCACGGGCTGGAGCCATCCAGACAAAAAACGGAGTGTCCGACTCTACTGCACGAGAAATGAAGTCCTTCGTGTAAGATGTCACTTCGTCATCCAAAGTCTTTTGGCGCTCAGGAGGCGCAGGCCCGTCATCAATAATGCGCTGCTTCCCGACTTTTCCAAATCGCGGGTCGACTGTTTCGTCTACTTCCTCTGTTGCAAATGAATGAATGATGTTGCGAGGCGCAAATTGCGCGTTGAATTCTGGGTCGTCTGGCCAATCCGGATCAGACGTATATTCCATAGCATTCAGGTGGTAGAGCCAACCCCAATACTCGTCGAAACCTTTTGTAGTCGGTAGGAACTCATTGAGGTCGCCTAGGTGGTTTTTTCCAAACTGTCCCGTCGTATACCCCAACTTTTTCAGGAACATCGGAAGCGTTGGGTCATCTGGGTTTAAACCTATCGGATCACCCGGCAGTCCAACCGTGTGCATACCAGTCCGTATTGGCAATTGTCCGGTCATGAAAGCTGATCGACCGGCAGTACAACTTGGCTCGGCATAATAATCTGTGAGACGAGCACCCTCTGACGAGAGACGATCCAAGTTCGGCGTCTCGATGCTTTTGACACCTCCGTGGTAAACGCCGACGCTCGCCCAACCTACGTCATCTGCCATGATGACAAGAATGTTGGGCGGGGTATGTTCGTCGGCCCAAGCTCCAGTGAAAGCAAAGCAGACGGCACCCGTTACTGAGATAAGCTTGTTCATTAAGACCTCCCGGCTTGGTACTACTTACCAACCATAGGAAAAACATCGGCTTAGAGGAACGGTCTGATTTGTTAACTTTTTGGGCTCAGCACCTTGGTGCAAGAAATTTTTTCGGCCGCAAAGTCCGCATCTCAGAGGGTGTAAAGCTCATAGTGAAGGTCCGCTTCGGGCTGCCTCCAGTCACTAGTGCGAACAGTGGTGAACGCGGCTTCGAGCCTAGCGCCGGTAATTCGCTGGAGCGGTAAACCCTCCATTCCGAAGTTTTATTGGGCCGCAGCCAGCGGTGATGCCGCCACGGCCCACGTGGTAAAACGTCAGTTCGTTGGGGTCACATCGACTAACGTTGGTTCGCGATCACCGCTGGTTTCAAAGACGATCATCTCGTCTCCCATAGCTCCGAAGTCAATCTGCTTCATATCGACCATATGCACCGTTCTGTCGTACATCGTGTGATAGTAGTAGACGAGGTTGAGGGAGTCCGCAGCGGTCGTGATCTGAGTTGCGCTGTAAAGCAGGTCGTCCGACTGCACATCGTCTTGAGCGCCCTCCGCTGCATCGGCCGGAATGTTGAAATTATCCAGAATGCGAAACGCCTCGCGCACGGTGTCATAGCCACCTTGCGTCTCCCGCGCCGTCTGAGAAAAGGCGACTGCGCGGACGAACCGGGATGGGGGTGTGAAGTCGCCTGGCAGCCCTATCATTCCACTCCCAGCGCCAAGGGGCGCGAAAGTAACGCCACTTGCCTCAACTTCCGGAAGCCCAAGGGCCGACAGGTTTACGTAGTTGTTAAGGTTCGTCATGTGCCAATCGTAGTTTGGCGAATTGGTGATCACGCCAAGCGGAGCATCGAAAATCGTCAGTTCACCGTCAATGTACTCGACAACGATCCTTCCGCCGAACCGGTCAGCAACCAACATATAAAATGGGAAGGGAAATCCGAGAGTCTCATCTACGACCCCGACAACACGGACATTCGCCAACCCGGTGGCAGCCTCTTCAACTGTCTCAAATTGGGAAAGGACATAGCTGGCTAGCAAATCGCCGGGAATCGTGTTGCCGGAAAGGTCAGGGTCGTACTCCTGATACTCGGTGAAGCCGGGCAGATAAAACAACCCGGCGGTCAACCCAGCTTCGTTGATGCCATCTGCGGGAGCCCCATGATCCAACATGCTGATACCGACCATTCCAAATCGGCCGGTCCAGTTTGCTCCGTCTCGCTCATCTGGCATTTCGCCTGCGGTATAAGTGAAACCTCGCGGAATAATGTTGATCTTTGTCTCAAGATCGAACGGCCCCCATTCGGCGGTCCTTGCGCGAACGATGCTTCCATCCTGCCCTGTCAACATGATGCCAGTGCATCCCCAGGCCATCGATACTGAAGCCACAAAGGCTATGGTCGCTTTTGGTAATATCCGAAATAGCTCGATATGACGCATGGTCGTACTCCAATTGGACTGATCTGATCTCATGAACTCGCTCGACCAAGCTACCACACCGGTTCTCAAGTTGAATGAAGTTTGCATGATCTTCAAATAGGCAAGAAAGTCCGCCTATTCCTTCCGTCGGACTTTGCAAAGTCCGACTCTGAATGTCTGGTTTGGGCTGAGACCGGTCCTCAACAACCATTGAGCCTATGGCAACTTTGTCCGCAGCCTTGCCATCCGACACTGGAATTTGAACGTCCGGAATGTGCGGTTTTTGACCTACCGCATATGCGAAAGACCGACTCTCGCTAAACGGCAGGAACGGGCTCAACGAGCCTGTCGAGGCGCTGAATATTAGCCTGAAAAAATCTCTTATTTTCAATGATCCTATCAGGGCAAACACGCGCTGCAACCAAATGTTGAAGTACAAGTTCCAGGGAATGCAAATCCTAAGCCCGAGCGAAAGGCCGCAGCAGTCTGCAAATAAATCGATAGAACTAAAACTCATGCTTCCATCATACTTTTGAGGGAACCAGTCTATCCAGAAGCATCCGGACTTGAGTTCAAGATTAGATTTCTGTGTTCCAGATAGACTTGGAGAGAGGAGTTTTGCAGAAATTCAGAAGCATCATTGGTTGGGCGCGCAAGTCTTGCTTCTATAAACGCAAGAATACACACAACAACAAGCCCGGCTAGTATCCAAAGGTACGCGAAAAGCCCTAGTAGATCTGGGCTGGTAACTTGAACGGCTATCGGAGGGGTGAGAAGAAGAATTGTAAGCATCAAACCTTTTTTCAACTTCTTCTGCTTCTGCAAATAATCCGTAGATATTTCCTCAACCTCATGCTCCAGCCTACGCACCCATGACAAGTACTCGTCTTCTAGTTGGCCACGTAAATAATGGCCGCAACGACAAAACTCTCTAGAAAGATACTCAATCCCTCCGCAGGCCTCACATTCCGTGGCATTCGGGCAACCTCTAGTCGGCCTAACTCCGTTGGAGCTTCCAGGTTGGTACGGTGCATCAAGTTGGGTCTCTTCTAGGATGCTATCTACCTTGCCCAACACGCCCACTTTGCGCGGCCTCAATTGCTCGGCTTTTCGCAAAACTTCGTTCTCTAACATCAAGCGACTAACCTTAAGATGGTGTCAATTCTGGCTATATCGGGCACTTGGTTAAGGCCCTCAATCGTTTCGGGGCTCAGAGCTTCTTTGAAAAGAAAATCTATAGCGTCCCATTTCTTTTCGGGTGCTACAACAAGGCCGCGATTAATTATTCTGTGCTCAACTGCGATTCCAAGTTTACGATAGGCATGCGCCATTTCCGAATGTCGGCGGCTTTTGCCTTCAGCAGTGTCCCCTTCGAGCATCCAGAGCGGATCGACATCGAATTCTTCATAAACCTTCAGAAGTAGGGTGGCGGTTAGGTCGCGTTGGCCACGTTCATAGTACTGATATGCACTTCGACTGATGCTAAGTCGTTGCGCCATTTCTTCTTGTGACAGACGCGCCTCGGTTCGGACAGCCGCAAGGCGCACCCCTAGGTCAGGAACAGTCATGATGTACCTTTTTGTGGTTGCATTGACCACGATTATGGTTATCTCTATTCAATGTAACCGCTGATAGAGGCATTTGGTTCGTTTTAGGTAGCATTATCGTAGTTTTGTTTCGATCTGAACGCAAAACGAAAATTTTGCCTCGATATGTGTGCAGTCATTGAGGAGTTGAAATTGCAAAAAATTCTCGAGACACCAAGGGAATTAGCTGAACGAGTGGGCATCCCCGTTTCCAACGTTCGCTATCTAATCCGCGAAGACATGCTGGATCATATTTATACAGCCCCAGGCCGACGAAACCCCAAGATTCCCAATGGTGCGTGGGAACGATACCTCGATCAATTTACGGTGAAAGCATGCCCCGCAAACCGACCCCGCCCCGCCTTGCACGCGACCGAAAACGCCTCGCCGATGGCAATTGGTACATCTACTGGACCGAAGGGGGACGCAGCCGTGAGCACTCGACTGGCACTGGGGATCGCGACCAGGCTGAACTCTACTTCGCAGAATGGAAGCTAAGGCGCTTCAGGCCGGATCGCGCGGTCGAGCCACACGAATTCTATGTGACTGACGCAGTTTCGCACTATCTGGCGAAGCGATTTGACGACGTTACTGACCCGGAGCGTTTGGCCAATGCAGCAAAGCCAATCATCAGGTTTTTTGATGGCTATGCCGTGGGCGATATCAACGATGTGCTCATTAAAGAATACTGCCAGAAACGCCGGAAGAGCCGTCGAGACAAGGGGCTGAAGGACGGCACCTTGCGAAGGGAGCTCAGTTTGCTCTCCACTGCTATCCGGCGTGCCGAGGAAGATCAGCTAATCACGCGCAAAATAACGGTCCGACTACCTCCGAAACCCGAGGGTCGTATCCGATTCCTGACATGTGATGAAGCGCTAAGGCTAATCCGGGTATCGCGGAGCTTCGATACGCCTCTGGAGGATGGCGTGCCGACCGAGTCAAAGACTGAGCACCTGACTCTGTTTCTTAGGATCGGATTGCTGACCGGCCAGCGAAAGGAGGCGATCCTATCCTTGCGCTGGTCTGATATCGATTTTCATAGCAACATCATCTACTGGAACCCCGTTGGACGGCGCCGCACGAAAAAGGAACGCCCGAGTTCTAGGCTGCCTGCGCGTCTGAAGAAGCACCTGCTATGCCGACGAAGGCGGTTTCCGGTAGACGAATTCGTAGTCACCCATCGCGGCAAGTCACTGCAGAACGTCAAACGCGCATTTAGGACTGCCGTTGTGGCGGCAGGCTTGGAGACCGAGGGGGACCGAAAAGTCGTTCCACACACTCTGCGGCACACCTGTGCGACCTGGCTAATGCAAAAGGGGGCGCCCAAGTGGGACGCCTGCGGCTTCCTGGGTATGACCCACGAAACGCTTGAGAAGAACTATGGGCATCATCACCCTGATCACCAGAGAGGAGCGGCGGATGCAATCTGATATCCAGATCATTTCCGGATATAGATCGGTACAAACGTGAACAAAGGAACAGTGAAATGATAGTACATTACAATAATTACAATGGGTTAAAGTCAGGCCCGTTCCTTCGGGAGGCAGGGGTCGGAGGTTCGAATCCTCTCACTCCGACCAATAAAACAAGGCGCCCAAGGGCGCCTTTGTTGTTTTCAGAGGAATGGCCACAACGATATCCGTAACGTTTCGTTCGATAGATGTGCTCAGTTCGTTCACTACCGACATCCACCAACTACTGAATTGGCACTTAATATCCTTTAATTTATAATTCCCGCTGCGTTCGTAAGCGCATCTGGACTGTAGGACCTATAGACGTTTTCCAGGGTTTCGCGCGAGGTTGCAAAATAGGCCGTGGCGTCCTCCAGTGTCATGCCGCGCATGCTCGTCTCCATTTTTTCAAACCCGAATTGTCCCTTCGACTCACGCTTTGGCCAACCACAACAGAACCAATAACTATGGCTGATCCTATCGACTGAGTGAGGCTAAGCGTTTGTCCCAAGTATACCCAGCCGAGCACGACAGCTGTAACAGGACTCATCATGCCAAGCATCGAGACTGCACTGGGCTCCAGGCGCGCTATGCCGCGAAACCAAAGAGCATAGGTTGCTGCAGCACCGATCAACCCGAGCCAAATAAGGCCGGCGACATTTGTCGCGCTGAGCACAGGTAGAGGCGGCTCAAGGAACAGTGCGATTGGCAACAGTATCAAACCACCGGCTGTTAATTGCCACGCAGTGAAACTCAGCGCCGAGACCGGAGGTTGCCATTTACGGCTGAGAACAGTGCCAGCAGCCATTGACGCGGCTCCTCCCAAACCCGCTACGATACCGATCCAATCAAGTTGTGCTTCTGGTCCGATCAGCAGCAGAGACACACCCATTACGCCAGTCGCGGCGGCGCCAAGTGCACCAAGTCGGATTGGGGTTCCCAGCCATCCCCACGCCATCAAAATCACGATCATCGCTTGCAACGATCCTAGGGTGGCGGCCACACCACCAGGTAACCTATACGCAGCAACGAAGAGTAGCACCCAGAAAAGAGCGAAATTGAGGCTGCCTAAGACGAAAGTGCGACCGAGCCATTCGCGTGGTGGAACGCAGCGCGTCACTGCAAGCAACAACAAGCCAGCAGGTAGAGCTCGCAACACAGCCAGGGTAATCGGATAGCCAGCCGGGAGCGCTTCGGTAGCTACCAAATAAGTGCTTCCCCATACCGCTGGGGCGAGTGAGGTGAGAAGAATATCGGTTAAGCGTGACATTGTATGTCTCCCGGCTGAAGCGTTTGAGAATTTGAGTGAGACGACAGAGCAGCGCGGGTTACGCTGCTTCCGCTTGCAGATTTGATCCAACCAGGCACTCTGCAACCCTTGCAACATGAGCGCCCTGGAACCGCGCTCCGGCCAGGTCAGTTTCGGTAGGCTTGCGGGAACCATCAGCACCGGCGATCGTTCCGGCACCATATGGTGCGCCGCCAATGATTTCTTCTGATGTAGTCTGAGCGGCAAATGTGTAGGGCATTCCGGCAATCAGCATCCCAAAATGTTGAAGCGGAACTTGCGTTGTAAGAAGGGTCGCCTCGTGCCCACCATGCTGCGAACCCGTAGATGCAAAGACCGCCCCGACTTTACCAACCAGAGCATTCCTGGCCCAAAGCCCGCCGGCCTGATCCAGGAACGACTTCATTTGACCGGCCATCATGCCAAATCGGGTCGGCGTTCCCAGAATTATTGCATCATAGCTTTCCAGGTCTGTCGGCGAGGCAATAGGTGTATCATCGACGACATAGCCGGCCTTTTGGCGGACTTCTTCAGGGACGGTTTCGGGCACACGCCGAACGTCAACTTCGATGCCAGGAACACTTCTGGCGCCTTCAGCCTCGGCACCGGCCAATGCGCGGACGTGGCCATAGCTTGAGTAGTAGAGAACGAGAATACGTGACATAAGAGACCTCTCAGGGCTGTGACTTGTTCCCTGAGAGAATGGAATTTGTTGCACCGCCAATTAAGTCTCGCTCTTTGACATCACTCTTTACCTACATTGAACAATGTCACGACCTGAGAGCCAGGCGCAGATGATCAAGAAAGGCTTTGACCTTTGCGTCCATTCCCAAGCGAGATGCCGTAACGGCGAATACTTCCGGCGCAGGCAGTTCGTAGTCAGGAAGAACTCTCACCAAGGCCCCGCTAGCTTCAGGAGCATCAGAGACGAACTCGGGCAGAGTTCCGATACCTTGCCCCGCTATCAGCAGATCCCGCAAAACGAGGCTGTTGCCAACCCTCACACGTGGATCAAGCTCCAATGTTGTGACGCCGTTAGCGGCCGAGAGCTTCCAGCTCGTCAAATGATCAGCAAGCAAAAAGCCGATGATTGCGTGGTTTTTCAGATCCGCCGGCTGGGTCGGCGTCCCGCATCGCTCCAAATAGTCAGGAGACGCAAATATTCTCTGCCGCATCACGCCAATCCGTCGGGCAACAAGTGCCGAATCCGGCATGGCAGCGCGGATGCGTATCGATAGATCGAACCCGCCCTCGACCATATCGATCACCTTGTCGTCCATCGAAAGCGTAAATCGCAAATCGGGATAGGCTTCCAAAAACTCGGGCAGCATCGGTGCAATAATGGTTTGACCGAAAGAGCTTGATGCATTCACCCGAAGGTGCCCGCGCACTGCTTTTGAACCATCCCTGATCGTTTGTTCCGTTTTTTTAACAGCATCGAGGATTCCAATTGCATCCTGGTAATAAAGGCTGCCGGTGTCAGTCAGTGACATGGATCGGGTCGTTCTGGTCAGAAGGACGGTTCCCAGACTTTCCTCCAGAAGCTTGATTTCTCTGCTGAGAAGCGCAGGAGAAACACCAAGGTCTTCCGCCGCACGGGCAAAGCTACCGCGTTCAACGATACGGCGAAAAGCTTGCATGACTGACAGTTTGTCCAACTTCAGGCCCCCGAGCAATTTTTGAGCCGCCCAGTTGGGCGTAACGAACTGCACGTTATACGACTGCGTCACTGGTGCGAAGGGGCGGCACGCCTGAATTGCTGGCGTTGATTTCCGGGCGATTGCAGAAGATGCAGAAAAGTGCCTCAAGGGTTCAATCAAGCTTCTCTCTTGAAGTCGCCACACGAACTTCCAAAGGAACAACAGAACATACAATCAAAGTACAGCCTTCAATACGCTTCACCGCTAATTACCGGCTATCCAAAGAGCACTTAGAAGCAACGGAGCATACAAAATTTTAGGTAGGCACTCGGAGACAATTGATTCTAACGCGGCCCATCTATCCGGGCGGAAAAATTGCGGTCTTTTTTACCGTTCCATAGACAAAGCTGGTATCGATTGAGGCTATCCCACCGATCGGATGAATCCGGTGACGAATAAATTCCTCGTAGGCCTCGAGATCCGATACCAAAACCCGCAATTGGTAGTCCATTGCCCCGGTCAGCACGTGGCATTCAAGAACTTCATCGATCATCCGAACGCGCTTTTCGAAATTCTGAACGTCCGTTTCGTTGTGCCGCTCCAACCTGATACGCACGAAGACGGTAATGGCCATCCCATACGCGGCAGCGTCAACGTCGGCGCTGTATCCCTTTATCACTCCGTTGGCTTCCAGGTTTTTGACCCGACGCAAACACGGTGAGGGAGACAAGTTCACCTCGTCGGCAAGATCCTGGTTCGTCATGCGCCCGTCCCGCTGCAGCGCTCGAATGATCTGCCTGTCCTTAGCGTCCATTTCACCCTCTTGCTTAGCAGAATATGCCAATATTGCTACATATGTTGGTAGATTTCGCAACCATTAGCCCAAAGTAAAGGCGCAAACTAGCTTCAGCATAATTCAGGAGCTTCTAATGACTCGTCCAACCGGATTTGCCACCCGTGCCATTCACCACGCTTATAACCCTCTGGAAAATGACGGTGCGCTGACACCACCGCTGCATTTGACGTCCACGTTTACCTTTGAAACCGCAGAGGCTGGTGGAGAGATGTTCGCCGGCGAGCGTGAAGGTCATATCTACAGCCGTATTTCAAACCCTACATGCGACCTTCTTGAGCAACGCATTGCCGTGCTTGAAGGGGCCGAGGCCGGTCTAGCTCTTTCAAGCGGCATGGGGGCGATCACGGCAGTGCTTTGGACCCTGCTGTCGCCAGGTGACGAAGTCATCGTGGACAAAACGCTTTATGGCTGCACCTTCGCCTTCATGCGTCATGGTTTGGCTAAATGGGGGGTCACCATCACACATGTCGATATGACAGACCCTGAGAACCTGAAAGCGGCCGTTTCTGACAAAACCCGCGTTGTCTATTTCGAAACTCCGGCCAATCCGAACATGCGCTTGGTGGACATCGCCGCAAGCGCCGCAATTGCGCATTCGGTCGGAGCAACGGTCGTCGTCGATAACACTTATGCCAGCCCGTATCTGACCCGCCCGATCGAGCACGGCGCAGATATCGTTCTGCACTCCGCCACCAAATACCTCGGCGGGCATGGCGATGTGGTAGCCGGTCTGGTGGTAGGAACCGCCGAACAGATTGCGGAGATCCGCCTTGTTGGGATGAAAGATATGACCGGCGCGGTAATGGCGCCTTTCAACGCGATGCTAATCCTGCGTGGTCTGAAAACACTAAACCTGCGTCTGGATCGTCATTGTGTTTCTGCCAAGGTCGTCGCGAAATTCCTCGAAGCGCACCCTGCCGTTGGTGAGGTTTATTTCCCCGGTCTTGAGAGCTTCGCGCAGCACGATGTAGCGCAGCGACAGATGTCCCAACCCGGCGCTATGATAGCGTTCGAGATCAAGTCTGGCCTTTCCGGTGGAATTGAATTCATGAACCGCCTGAACATGATCCAGCGCGCGGTGTCGTTGGGCGATGCGGAAACACTGATCCAGCACCCAGCATCGATGACCCATTCGACATATACGCCCGAAGAACGGGCCGAGCATGGGATCAGTGACGGCCTAATCCGCCTGTCCGTCGGGCTGGAGGATGTTGAAGATATCCTTGCAGACCTGGAGCAAGCTTTGCCCTACCCTGCCCGCAGCGCCGCCTGAACCCGGAGACCACCATGCACATTGATCCCACCCAACTGAAGATCGTTGAACAGCGCCTGCTTTGGTTGTCTCATTGGATGATCCACAATGCCAACCATGTCCGACCAAAGGTGGATGGGATCAAGATCGGTGGCCATCAGGCTTCGTCCGCTTCGATGGTGTCGATCATGACCGCGCTTTATTTCTCGGCCTTGCGGCCTGAGGACCGGGTTGCAGTCAAACCCCATGCGTCGCCGGTGTTTCATGCAATGCAGTATCTCATGGGTAATCAGACCCGCGAGAAGATGGAGAATTTCCGCGGATTTGGGGGTGTGCAAAGTTATCCCAGCCGGACAAAGGACATTGATGATGTTGATTTCTCGACTGGGTCTGTGGGTTTAGGTGTCGCGACCACCTCGTTTGCGTCGATCATTCAAGACTACATCAAGGCCAAAAGCTGGGGGTCAGACGCGCCAATGGGACGTATGGTTGCCCTGGTAGGCGATGCCGAACTGGATGAAGGCAATGTCTACGAGGCGTTACAGGAAGGATGGAAGAACGACCTCCGAAACACGTGGTGGATCATCGATTACAACCGACAGTCGCTGGACGGTATCGTCCGGGAAGGACTGTTTGAACGGATCGAGAAAACCTTCGACGCGTTCAGTTGGGATGTCGTTCGTGTCAAATATGGGATTCTTCAACGCGCGGCCTTTGAAGAACCCGGCGGCGACCGCCTGCGTGACTGGATCGACACTTGCCCCAACCAGGACTACTCGGCGTTGACTTTCATGGGTGGTGCGAATTGGCGACAGCGTCTCATGGACGATCTGGGGGATCAGGGGGATGTGACCGCTCTGATCGAACGGCGCACGGATGCAGAGCTCGCTGCCCTTATGGAGAACCTCGGCGGCAATTGCGTCGAGACCATGGCCCAAACATTTGCCGACATCGATCATGATCGCCCAACATGTTTCCTGGCCTACACAGTCAAAGGATGGGGCACTCCCATTGCAGGCCACAAAGACAATCACGGCGGGCTGATGAACAACAGCCAGTTCGTCGCATGGCAGTCGCATATGGGTGTGCCGAAGGGTGAAGAATGGGAGCCGCTCGCGACGGTGCAAGATCCAGACGCATTCAAAGATTTCCTGGCCAGCACCCCGTTCTTTGCCAAAGGTCCGCGCCGCTATTTTGATGACAAATTGGACGTGCCGCCAATCGAAATCGACACCAGTCGCGAAATCTCGACCCAGATGGCGTTTGGCAAGATCCTAGACGATCTATCAAAAGGCAACAGCCCATTGGCTGCACGTATAGTGACAACCTCTCCGGATGTGACAGGCACGACAAGCCTTGGTCCTTGGGTGAACCGGCGCAAACTGTTCGCCCGATCCGAGCAAGCCGACGCCTTCATAGAACACCGGATCCCTTCGACGGCGAAATGGGAATTCACGCCGGAGGGGCAGCATATCGAGCTTGGTATCGCCGAAATGAACCTCATGTTGCTTCTGGGAGCGGCGGGTCTGTCGCATTCCCTATTCGGTAAGAGGCTGATCCCAATTGGCACCGTCTATGATCCATTTGTCAGCCGCGGCCTCGATGCGCTGAATTACGCTTGCTATCAGGACGCGCGCTTCATGCTGGTTGGCACACCATCGGGTGTCACGCTCGCGCCAGAAGGTGGAGCACACCAATCCGTTGGAACACCGCTCATCGGGATGAGCCAAGACGGGTTGGCCGCTTTTGAACCCGCCTTTGCCGACGAGCTGGCGGTGATTATGGAATGGGCCTTCGACTACCTGCAGCGTGATGGCGAAGGACAGCCCGACGAGCGCACATGGCTGCGCGATGAAACTGGAGGGTCTCTCTACCTGCGCCTGACCACCAACCCGATTGAACAGCCCGGTAAACGTGTCGACGACGAGTTCCGCCAAGGTGCCATTGATGGGGCCTATTGGTTACGAAAACCCGGGCCCAATTGCGAAGTTGTAGTCGCCTATCAAGGAGCAGTCGCGCCGGAGGCAATCAAGGCTGCCGGTATGATTGGTGAAGGCCGTCGCGACATAGGTGTATTGGCCGTGACATCCGCAGATCGCCTAAATGCCGGATGGACCGCCGCTCAACGAGTGCGTTCTCGCGGTAACCAAGAGGCACGCTCCCACATCGAAACCCTGATGTCCGACCTTCCGCCACACTGCAAGCTTGTCACCGTTATCGATGGTCATCCTGCAACTCTATCCTGGCTCGGGGCAGTGCTTGGACATCAGACTATCCCAATGGGTGTCGAGCATTTTGGTCAGACCGGAACAATCAGTGATCTCTATCGCCACCACTGCATTGACGCAGACGCCATCCTAGAGAAAGTGAATGGCCTGACTCATGGCAGAGCTCTTCACCGCGCATAAGTGGGCTGGATCTGGGCAATAATGTAGAGAACAAACTAGCACTGAACATAGACCACGATAACTAGCGGACCTTGTAGACAGTGCTCTGAGGTTCAATGAACCTGCCGAACCTGAACTTGGCTGGTTTGGTTGGCGATGACGCTTGGAAAACAGGGCTCCTTTGACTAAAAATCAATAACTTGGCCCTCTGCACCGATCTTCGGGAGGCAGGGGTCGGAGGTTCGAATCCTCTCACTCCGACCAGTTATCATATTAGCGACAGCATATTGCCGCGATAACTTCAATTTACTTTCAGTTGCCTATTGTTTCGCGCAGCGCTGGGATAGCACCAAAAAAATCCGTCTCAATTATGAAAAGTACTTCTCAGTGCAGCGCCCCTCACAATTAAAATCTGCACGATTGTCAAAAGCAAAGCCTTAAGGCGATTTCCCTCATGCTATGATGGTAGGTTCTTCAAGTCCCCATCCGTCCGACTCTTTATCTGTAGACTACTACTTAATCGGCATCGAGGCATCTAATCCATCGATTTGCTGCCTCAGCATCTACCAGATCGCGCTTGGTCAACTCGCTTTTCAGGCTCCCCCTGAGGCATCTGGCAAGCGCGGCGGGCGTGAACCAGTTGGCAGCACCAGATGATCATCGAAGACGGAGCCGTCTGTTTCGGTGCGCACCTAACTGTTTACCCGGTCTATTTCCACGTCACGGCAGCCTGTGCGCAGAGTGATGTCATTCTCACCGCGATAAGCTTCAGGCCGCCCCAGAAGAACCACCGTGACAGTGGAGGGCGTTGATAGGGCAGCGCGGCTCCTCTCCGACCAGCGTGATCGGCTCTTAATGCCCACGCTTGCGCAAGTTAGCGCAGTCCGAAAACCCGGCATGCCCGGTGCCAATAGCCAAAACGTGGTTCATCAACTAACGCAAACCTGAAGTGGCTTTCTGCATCGCCAGGATCAACGCGTCGCGTTTTGCTGACAGCTCGGCTGGGCTTTGCCCGCGTGCCTCGTCGCGTACGCCTTCGATCAAGGTACGCGAAACATCGTCATCCAGACGCACCTGCCCCATATCATCCCACCAGCTGTTAAACGTGTCGGTGAAATGATCGAAAAACGCCTGAAGCCCGCCTGCGCCTGCGCCCAGGTTGAACAGCATGGTTGGCCCCATCGCGGCCCAACGCAGGCCGGGTCCTGCCCAGACTGCCTTGTCCACGTCTTCGACGCTCGCCACGCCTTCGACCACCAATGAAATCGCTTCGCGCCAGATTGCGGCTTGCAGGCGGTTCGCGACGTGGCCGTTCTTTTCCTTGTTCACCCGGATGGTTACCTTGCCCACAGCTTCGTAAAACCGCTCGGCCCCGTCCACTGCCGCCGGGTCGGTCAGGTCATTGCCCAGAATCTCTACCAACGGGATCAGGTGGGGCGGGTTGAACGGATGCCCTAGAACGAAGCGTGCGGGGTCTTTCCAGCCTCCCTGCATCTGACTCAGCATCAGGCCCGAGGCCGAACTGGCGACAATGGCCTGCGGGTCCAGAACTGGCTCGATCTCGGCAAAGGTAGCGTGTTTGATGGGCAGGCGTTCAGGCACGTTTTCCTGGATGAACGCGGCTCCGGCGACTGCCTTAGCGGCACTGTCGTGAAAGCTGATTGCGTCAGGGGCGCCGTTCTCAGTGAGTCCCAGCTCGGTCAGGGTTGGCCAGGCCATCTCGACATAGTCGCGCACCTGCTTTTCTACCTCCGACGCCGGATCGAACACCGCAACCGAACGCCCAGAAGCCAAGAAAAGCGCCGCCCAGCTGGCCCCGATGACACCACCACCAAGGCAGGCCGTATGTGCAAATTCCATCAGAACAATCCCGGATTGAGGGGCGAGGCAGCAGTCATGCCGCCATCGACCGTGAAACATTCGCCAGACACGTAAGCCGACTGATCCGAGGCCAGCCAACTTACCATGTTGGCAATGTCGGCGGGTTCCCCGAACCGGCCCACCGGGTGGCGGGCCAATGCGTCGGCCATGGCTTTCTCCGGGTCTTTTGCCAAGGCAAACCCGTCCTCGGCCATCTCCGTCATGATCCAGCCCGGACGGATCGCGTTGCAGCGGACTTTTGGCCCATGATCAACGGCAATCGAGCGGGTCAGCCCGTGAACAAAGGCCTTGGACGCATTGTAAAGCGCCATGCTTGGGTCCGCGACCATGCCAGAGATTGACCCAATATTGATGATGTTGCCGCCATGTTCGGCCATATCCAACAAGGCCACGCGGCACATGTTGAACACGCCTTTGCAGTTCACGTTCATCACCAGATTCCAATCGTCATCATCGCTTTCGGCTACGGTTTTTTCGACCTGAACGCCTGCGTTGTTGACTAACAAGGTGACGCGACCGAATGCGTTGTTTGCGGCTTTGATGAGCATCGCCGCATCGCCGGATTTCGACACATCTGCCGTGACCCAAACGACCGCTTCCGGCATGTCCTCAGGCCGGACGCCGCGTCCGCATGTGACAACATCAAAACCGTCTGCCAACAGCCGGTCCACAATAGCCCGGCCAATCCCCCGGCTTCCGCCGGTAACAATCGCGCAATTATCCATGAGCGATCATCACATGTCTGACGGCGGTGTAGGCATCGAGTGCAAAGACGCTCATATCACAACCGGTTCCCGAAGATTTCATCGCCGCCCAGGGCATCTCCGGGGTCGCGACGCCGTGGGTATTCACCCAGGTAAATCCGTAACGCAGTTTCGCCGACATCCGCATCGCCCGCCCGGTATTGTTGGTCCAGACCGACGAAGCCAGCCCGAACGGCCCGGAATTGGCAACCCGCAGCGCTTCGTCCTCGTCGCTGTACCGCGAGATCGTAACGACGGGGCCGAAGATCTCGTTGCAGAATACTTCCGCATCATGGGGCACATTGGCGAGAACCGTGGGTTCATAGAAGAAGCCGGGGCCGTCGATCATCCTAGCACCGGCGACAACCTCGCAAGTGTCGCGCGCCCGGTCGACAAATCCGGCCACGGTGTTGCGTTGTCCGACCGAGATGATCGGACCCATTTCCGTACCCTCAGCCTTTTGCGCACCAACCTTGATCTGCCCAACCTGATCGAGCACAGCGGCGACCACTTTGTCATAGACGGCATCCTGCACCAGCAAGCGACAGGGTTGCGCGCAGTCCTGACCGGCGTTGAAGAACGAGCCATAGCGCACGGTTTCTGTAACCGCGTCGATATCGGCGTCGTCAAAGACAATCACGGGGGCCTTGCCGCCCAGCTCCAGATGCACGTGCCGGATCTGACGAGAGGCCGCTTTCATCGCCTCGGCCCCGGTCGCATTGGACCCGGTGATCGAAATCGCCTCGATGCGCGGGTCGTTGATCATCTGGCTCCCGATCTCGCGGCCCGAACCGTGTAGAACGTTCACGACGCCTTTGGGGGCGATGTCTGCAATCAACTCGGCGGCCTTCAATGTGGAAAGTGGCGTAATTTGAGAGGGTTTCAGCGTCACGGGACAGCCCGCCGCCAAAGGCGCAGCCAGCTTCCAGGCGGCCATCATCAAAGGGTAGTTCCAGGGCGCAATCGCCGCCACCGGTCCGACCGGATCTTTGCGGATCATGCTAGTGTGGCCGGCTACGTATTCGCCCGCCGTCACCCCGGACATCGTGCGCGCGGCACCAGCGAAAAAGCGGAAGGTGTCCAGCGTCAGCGGGGTTTCATCGTTCAGCGCCGAGGGCCAAGGCTTGCCTGCGTCCAGACTTTCCAACTCGGCCAACTCCTTGATGTTGGCTTGGAGGACATCCGCGATATCTGTCAACAACTGCGACCGTTCCGCCGGGCTGGTCTGCCCGAACGTGTCAAACGCCTCATGCGCAGCGGCGGCTGCAGCGTCTGCTTGTTCCGAGGTGGCGGCATTGATGGTGCAAATCTCTTCTCCGGTTGCCGGGTTCAGGACCGGGATCGCTGCCCCGCCTCCTTCTACAAGCTCACCATTGATCAACATCTTTGTCTGCATGTGCTCCCCTCCTTAGAATGCCACCTGATCGCCGCCTTTCAGACCCAGACGCGCGCGCGCCTCGGCGGGGGTGGCAACCTGAAGCCCCAAATTTTCGACGATCTCCCGAATTTTGCGAACTTGCTGAGCGCTGGACACAGCTTTCTCTCCGGGTCCGATGTATAGGCTGTCTTCCATACCCACCCTCACGTTCCCCCCAAGCAATGCGCTTTGTGTGGTGAACGGCATCTGGTGGCGACCGGCGGCCAGCACCGACCATTCATAGTCATCGCCAAACAGCTTGTTGGCAATCGTGTGCATGTGCATCAGGTTGTCCAGATCGGCCCCCACCCCGCCCAAGATGCCAAAAACCATCTGCACGAAAATCGGCCCCTCGATCCAACCCTGATCAATGATCCACGCCAGGTTATAAAGGTGGCCAAGGTCATAACATTCGAACTCGAACCGGGTACCGTGGCCCTGACCCAGTTCCTTTAGGCAGTATTCGATATCCGCGAAGGTGTTGCGGAAGATGAAATCGCGGGTCATGTCCAGGAATTCGGGCTCCCAATCGTGCTTCCAGTTCGAATACTTGTCCTTCATCGGGAAAATGCCGAAGTTCATCGACCCGATATTCATGCTTGCCATTTCCGGGCTGGCGACCGTCGCGGCGCGAAGGCGTTCTTCGCGCGACATGCCCAACCCACCGCCCGTAGAGACATTTATAACCGCATCTGTCGCTTGCTTGATGCGCGGAAGGAATTCCATGAACAGGTCGGGGTTCGGGTCGGGCTTGCCGGTTTCCGGGTCGCGCGCATGCAGGTGGATGATCGAGGCGCCGGCCTCGGCGGCCTCGATGCTGGCGGTTGCGATTTCGGTCGGAGTGATGGGCAGGTGCTCCGACATGGTGGGGGTGTGAATGCCGCCTGTAGGGGCGCAGGTGACGATGACGGGCTTGGTCATGTGATTGGCTCCTCGAAGGTCTTAGGGACAACTAAGAGGTGGCGTGGGTTCTCTGGCATGCCCCAGATCGGCTTTCGCCAAGCCATCTCTCTAAACGCGAACAGAGGCATCCCAGCAGCGACCTCCGGCTCTTGAGAGCGCAGCGCTTCTGACATCACAGTCTCATCTGCTGGACTTGCGCAGACAGTCCGCCGTCCAATACCCAAAGTTGACCGCTCGCATAGCGGGCCTCGTCCGAGGCGAGCCAGTTGACAAGGTTCGCAATATCCTCGGGCGTGCCATAGGTGCGCATCGGGTGTACGTCGCGAACAGCCTGTTGCAGCTCGTCAATCGACTTGCCTCCGCCGCCGGACCCGTCGCCGGTGAAGAAACTTTGCAGCATTGGTGTGTCGATAAAGCCCGGGCAGATCGCGTTTACGCGGATGCCCTCAGGGCCGTGGTCACAAGCCATGGCGCGGGTCAGCGCATGCACCGCGCCCTTGGTGGCACAATAAGCCGCAAGGCCGGGATCGGCGATGAACCCATCATAGCTGCCAAAATTGATGATGCTGGCCGAAGCGCCGGTTTTCGCCGCCGCGCGCATAAGGGGCAAGGCGTATTTCGAGGTCAGGAAGGTGCCGGTGCAGTTTACAGCGAAGCTTTGGTTCCATTCCTCAAGCGTGGTGTCTTCGATGGTCTTCTCGATCTCGATCCCGGCTGCGTTCACCAGAATATCGAGCTTGCCTTCGTCGGCCTCGATCTGCGCCATCGCAGCTTTTACCGCAGCCTCGTCTGCCACGTTCATCGCAACAAAACGGCTACCATTATCGTCATGTTCGGCCAATGATCCCTGCGGTGTCAGATCGGCGGCATAGACGATCGCCCCTTCACGCAGAAAGCGCGCTACGATTGCCCGACCAATCCCTCCACGACCACCAGTTACGAGGGCGATTTTTCCCTGTAGTTTCATATCAGTCGTCCTTTTGCGGCGGGAACCGATAGCGGCCTGCGGCCTCGGTCCAATCCATATGGTTGCGCACATATTGCTGGCTGGCATCAGAGGGTGGGTTGTAATCCCAATGCTCCCCGGCATCGGCTTCCATCGCCGCATGAAGCGCGCGGCGGGATTTCTGCGTAGCGATCACATCTGTGCGCAGCTGGTCGCTGTTCCAGCGGGCTCTGACTTCGGCGGCAAAGCCTGCGGCGGCTTTGGCATAGGCTGGATCAGCAGCGACATTCACCTTCTCGAACGGGTCAACCGACAAGTCAAAAAGCTGCGGTGGATCGATGTCGCAATGGATGTATTTCAGTGGCCCGCGCCGGATCATAAAGACCGGCCAGGGGGTCATTTCGGCGCAGTATTCACCGATCGCCTCGTCCAACGGGTCGGCCTCACCGCGCGCCAGCGGCATCAGTGATCGGCCGTCGACCGTTTCGCCAAACATGTCCGGGGGGCCGCCTCCGATATCAACAAAGGTGGGTAACAAATCCAGTAGCGAACAGGCGTTGGGCGCGCGGCCTTTGGCCACCCCCGGCCCGGCCATGATCAAGGGCACCCGAGCCGAGTGTTCGAAGAAGTTCATCTTGTACCAGAGGCCGCGCTGGCCCAGCATGTCGCCGTGATCTGCAGTGACAATGACGATGGTGTTGTCCAGCTCGCCAATGTCTTCGAGCGTCTTGACGATCTTGCCAACCTGACTGTCGAAGAAGCTGACATTGGCCAGATAGGCATGGCGCGCGCGCCGGACTTCTTCGTCTGTCAGAGGAACATAGCTGGCTTCGATCCCATCCATGACACGACGCGAGAACGGGTCTTGGTCTTCGGGTGACAATGTGAACTCGGGCAGATCGATATCATCATCGTCATAGAGGTCCCACCACTCAGGCTGCGCGACATAGGGATCATGTGGGTGAATGAAACTGGCGACCATACAGAAAGGTGCTTCCGATCCGTGCGCCCGATCGCGCCCGCGATCTATCAGCCAGCGGCGCGCGGCAAAGCCGACCTCGTCGTCATAGTCGGTCTGGAAGGTGGCGACGGCCACACCGCTTTCCTTGACCGTCTGCATATTGTGGTACCACTTGTCGATGCGCTCATCATGGGCCTCCCAATCGGGCGTCCAGGCGAAATCGGACGGGTAGATGTCGGTGGTCACGCGGTCCTGAAACCCGTGTTTCTGGTCGGGGCCGACAAAGTGCATCTTGCCCGACAGGCAGGTGTGATAGCCCAACGTTTTCAGGTAATGCGCGAAAGTTGGCACGCTGGCGCGGAATTCGGAGGCATTGTCGTAGGCGGCGATACGGCTGATCAACTGGCCGGACATGAAGGCGAACCGGGAAGGTGCGCAAAGTGGTGAGTTGCAATAGGCCGCATCAAACCGCATCCCGCGCGCGGCCAGCGCATCGATATGCGGTGTCTTGGCGACCGGGTGGCCATAGGCCCCGCAAAACTGCGGCGCCAATTGGTCGGCCATCACGACGACGATATTTGGTGTTGCTGGCATGATGCTGTTCCTCCTTGCCTGCCAATATGCGGTGACTGCGCGCGTTCAGTCACGGGCGGGGAGGATGTTGGAACTGCATTCTTTTGGAAAACTGACTCACCTGGCGGCCCTTTTGTATGCGTCCAAAACAAGACCGTGGAAATGGTGCACCGCATGTTCCGACATGCCCGAGCCATCAGGGTCGTTCACGATGCGGCCCGCGTCGAAGGCTGGAGTGTTCATCCCTTTCTGCACGCTTTCAACGATGTTGATGTCTTCAACCTGTAACACTTCGTCCAGATAGCGGATCGTTTCGACCTCGGCCTCGTTGGGCTCCTTGGTCTCAAGGAAGAAGTCATAGGTTTCCAGCGTCCGGTCGGGGCCTGCAGGGATGATGTTGAGGATGATCATCGACGACCCACCTGGATACCGCATAATGCAGGTATTGGGCCATAGCCACCAAACGGCATGGGTTTTCACCGTGGCATTCGACACGTCATAAGCGCTGTTGGTCGTGTTGCCCGCATCTGCCATGTGACTGGAATAGATGCCGTGCGTGGTCACCTTGTAGGTGTCCATATCGACAAGTTCGCAAAAATCCTTGTGAGCGGTCGGACAGTGGTAACACTCCAGGAAATTGTCGACCACGTTCTTCCAGTTGGACTTGATGTCATAGGTCAGTCGATGAGCAAATGTCAGCTCTTCGATATCCGGCGCCCAGTGGCGGATTTCGGTTTCCAGATCGCCGGACAGCTCCGACAGGGGTGAGGCCTCTCGATCCAGGTTTACATAAACAAACCCACAAAATTCCTCTACCTGCACCTCATCCAGACAAATCTCTTTGGGCTCGAATCCATTCAGATTCTCGGTATGCGGGGCACGCACCAGCTGTCCATCCAACTTGTAAACCCAGGCGTGATAAGGGCACATGATGCGGGTCGTATTACCTTCGCCCGACAAAAGCTGATGGGCGCGGTGTTTGCAGACATTGTAGAACGCACGCAGAACGCCCTCCCGATCACGTACCACAGCTACCGGCTGACCAGCGATCTCGATCGTGACAAAGCTGCCTGGTTTGCGCAGCTTTTCGACATGGCAGACCCATTGCCACGTCTTGGCGATGATCTCGCGCAAGTCCACAGCATGCCAGGCTGGATCCGTATAGGCCTCGGCCCGCAGCGAAAACGAACTGGATGGGTTTTCGTGATAGCCCTTGGAAATATCCGCGAATTGCTGGGACGTTGGCTGTTCAGTCATTGAGGGCGTCTCCTGTGAACAAATCCCTGCCGAGTGACTCGGTCAGAGGTACAGGATCGCGTCTCTCACATGCGATCATTGTGCACAGTTCGCCGTTTACTTAACTTTATTCGCCATCTGCTCATCCGTCTTGCGGTGCATGGGCCAGGCTCGAAATTCAAAAGGAACGCGGCCTTCCACCCGATCATTGCGCGGTGACAGCCCAAACCGTTCGCGGTATGCGCGGCTGAAATGAACCTGGCTGGCAAAACCCGAGGCCACCGAAACCTCAAGCAAAGACATATCTGTCTGTGTCACCAGCCCGCGTGCACGGTCCAGCCGGATGTCACGATAATACATGGTTGGAGTTTTCTTGACGTGCCGCGCGAACAGCCGATTCAACTGGCGTTGTGACAGGTTTATGGAATCACAGATCTCGGGAATGCTTAGCGGTGTTTCTAGGTTCTGCTCCATCAACGCTATCGCCCGTTTGACCGCTGTGGGGGCCAGTTGACCCATCGGCTCGGCCAGTCCCGGACTTTGCATAGCGCCTTGGGGGCGCACGGTCTGGTGAAAAACGTATTGTGCTGCCGCATTGGCCAAAGCGTCGCCCTTGGTGCCCTTGATGATATGCAAGGCAAAATCCAAGGCTGCCGCGCCGCCGCAACAGGTGATGCGGGCCTTGTCGAATACGAACAACTCCTCACTGACCTCGACATTGGGATAGAGCTCTTTAATCGCGTCGATATGCTCATAGTGCACCGTGGCCCGACGCCCCTTGAGCAAACCAGCTTCGGCGAGGATGAAAGCCCCGGTGTCCAGCCCGCCCAGCGTGCTCCCTTGACCGGCCCAACGCCATAGCGACGTATGAAGCGGGGTTGAGTTGTAGGCTTCCGGCGCCCAACTGGAAGAGACGATCACGAAATCCTTGCGCCCTTCCTGAACCTCGGCCAGTGCAATCGTGTCGATGGTCATGCCGTTGCTTGCAGTGCAAGGACCACCGTGCAGGGATGCGATCTGCCAATGAAAACGTGCCTTGCCTTCGAGATAGTTTGCGGCGCGAAACGGGTCGATGAAACCCACTGTCGCCGCCATGTTGAAGTTTGGCGTTACAAGGACAAGAAGTGTCAGAATGTTGTTTGGTTGAGACGCCATAAGGCCATCTAGGTTAAATGGGCGTCGGGATTGGTCAATACTATCATTTCGATCAGGACCAACACGTTTCGTCTGTTAGTCGCGGTTTAAAGAATGCCTGTTGGTCGAATTCGCATTCGGCTCAGTCGGACAAGAAGTATTTCTGCCTAGGTGCCAGCGATCTGAAAGGCCGCTTTTCTCAAATCGGCATAGGCTGGTTGGGGCTTAAAGGGTCTGTTCAGACTCAGCGCAGAGAGTAGTGAATCGATCCTTCTATCGAATTTTCACGACATCATTGTTAGTCTTTGAGCATTAACGCACCGGGCAGCGATGTTGCTAACGTTGTCATCCATCAAAAATTCCACAAACTTCGCGAAAGTACACACATGTGCGAACGACTCGGCAGACCTGAGATGACATGCTAGGTCGCCGGTTTTTCTAGCGTATGAGAGCCAAGTACAATTGATGGCCCGTGAGATTAACCACCACAATGCGAAGTGGTTCGGCACCGAATGGGATGGCAGGATGCGCTACCACAAGATCACCCCTTTTGGCCGCGATGATGACAGGTCGGAGTTCTTCAACTTTGTCGAGGCGTGGTGGCAACTCGAAGTAGATCCCCGAAGAAAGCGACAGAGGAAAACAACTTTCCAATCAGGCTGCATGTAAAAGTTCATGAGAAACGATACGGCCAAAGGGATCAAAACTGGCTTTGAATGCAAAAGCCCCGCGCAATCTCTGCGCGGGGCCTTTTGATTTCTGATGTTTAGTCTAGTTCCCAGCCGAAACCGAGCCGATCGACCAGAACATCGTCTCGCCCGAGGCATCATCGACGCCGTCATTGTCGGTCATAACGAATGCCTCGCCCGAAGGCAGGATGGCCAGACCTTCGATCTTGTCCAGTACGTAACCGCCAGTCGAAGTCAGGTCGGGCAGCAAGTCACGGACCTCTTCCTTACTGACCACGGGCAGCTCACCACCCAGCGGGGCCGGGGTCATTTCAGACAGCGGGATGCGGTATATTTTCTTGGTGACTGCACGGTGGTCGTGCTGGTTGTCGCGTTCGATGACATAAACATGGTCACCGAATGCGGTGATCTCCGACAGACCTACCCAACCAGTTTCCGGGTCAGCTTTGGGATAGTGCACTGCGCCCCATTCCTTGGTTTCAAGGCTATAGGCGACAAGTTTCACGTGGTTTTTGGGGTCGTCCTTCCATTCGCGCTGAACTGCCATCCACAGGGTGTCTCCAACCTTGGTTATGCCTTCGAACCCGAAGCGTTTTTCGACGGCCATCAGTTCCGGCGGCAGGCCGATCTCACCCTTGCGGTCCTTGATCTTGCCTTCGGCCGAGACATGGTAGATCGCGTGGGGGATAACGCGATCGGTGCGGCCTTCAGAGGCGACATAGAAGCCACCTTTGCCGTCCAGCGTGATGCCTTCCAGATCCAGCTTTTGCGCCGGGTTGCCGTCCTGACGGTGGATACGAATGACGTCCATGATGCGGGCAGGTTGCTGGCTGGGATCGATCTTGAAAATCGAGGGCTGGAAGCCGTAGAAGCTGTCATTGACCGCATAGATCATGCCGTCCTCATCCGCGACCAGACCGGACAGCGCGCCCCATCCGATCAACTCATCCGCGCCGGCGGAGGTCAGATGCGGATAAGCGGCGGGTGCATCCTGATATTCGAAGATCGACAAATGCGCACGCGGGCCGCCATCTTCGATCAGGTCTTTTTCATTGGCCGAGACCAGCAGATTGCGCTCAGGGATAGCAACGTAGCCTTCCGGCCCCACGCCCGAGGGCAGCAGTTGTTTCAGAACCGGGTTGGCCGGATCGGTGGCGTCGTAAACACCCACGATCGAGGCGCGTTCGGCACCCACAAAGATCATCGGCGTACCACCAAAGGTCGCTGCAGTTACGCTTTCTGGTTCTACACCTTTTGCGTCTGAGCGTTTGTCGGGATAGTGCCCGATCTGGATGATCGCCTTCTCAAAATCGGTACCGTTCTCGTAAACAACGTTGCCGTCCTTGTGGAAGATCGTCCAGCCGCGCGAGCCGCCTTCGTAGTCACCTTCGTTGGCGGTGGCAAAATGGTTGTCGTCGATCCACTTCACCGCATCAGGCTCGCGCAGGCGACCCTCTTGGCTTTCGGTGAAGATCAGCGCGCCGCGCTCATCCGTGGCGTCAATGCCTTCCAGATCAACCGCGCCAGCCGAGAAATGGCTGATTACGTTCCCGTCCTTGTCAACAACCGCGATGTGGTTGTTTTCCTGCAGGGTGATGACGGTTTCGCCCAGAGCGTTGATGTCCACAAACTCAGGCTCGGGGT
The DNA here is from genome assembly GCF_056536565.1 of Ruegeria sp. CK3. NCBI lineage: Bacteria > Pseudomonadati > Pseudomonadota > Alphaproteobacteria > Rhodobacterales > Roseobacteraceae > Ruegeria > Ruegeria sp. CK3. Next base: position 205,412 of record NZ_JBQFPV010000003.1, on the reverse strand, counting down.
CAGTGGGCGCGACGTCTGCCAGGCCGGTCAGTGAGGCCATTGCCATGCCCGCGCAATCCAGCGCGCCATCCTTCAACGGCACCAGCGCCAGCGATCCAGCAGGCAGTTGAGGGATAGCACCGTCGTTCAGGTCTTCGTCACGTTCGTTTTCGATCGCAACCGCGACAAAGTTTCCATCCGGCGCAATCGCGACGCTGTCGGGTTGACCACCCAGATTACAGGCGCCGGTTTCCGCCTTGCCTTCGATGTCGACCGAGATCAGTTTGCCCGACGGGGCGGTGTAGCTTTCCGAAGTGTTCACGCCCACAAAAGCCGTCCCACCAACGATCCCAACTGACGTCGGCTCGCCGCCCACTTCCATCGCGCCCAGAGGTGCCGGGTTCGCTGGGTCGGTGATGTCGACCATGCCGATTACGCCTAACGGGCTATCGGTATAGACCAACGTCATCCCGTCTGCAGTAGCAGCGATGATCTCGGGTGAGGTCTCACGTTCTGTATCAGTTCCCTCGGCCATATTCTTGACGACGGGGAACGATGCAATTCGGTTGAAATTCATTTCTGCCGAAGCCTGGCCAGTGGTCAGGGCAAGGGCAGATGTCAGGCAGACAAAGCGCAACGACATCGGGTGGTATCCTCTCTCACTTGAATGAGAAGGGGATGAACCCGGGTCGTTGCGGTTTTGTGACGGTTTGGATTCAGTTTGGTGACAAACGCAAAAAAGTAAAGTTCGCATTGTATTCAGTGACCAATTCGAACCCCGTCAGGTCAAAGGTTGTATCGCGAGTTTTCAGCTTATTAAAACGAGACCAGATACTCGTGTTGGTCGCGTCCCGTGCTTCGACACGAGCCAACTGTGGCAAACTCGTTCAGGCGCGAACCTCCTGTCGCTGTGTCCTTATTTCCCATACGGATTGTCCCTTGGATAAGTCGCGTGGGGATGATCTATTCAGAGCACAAAGTCACGTATGCTGTAATCTGCACAGATTTCTGCATGATTCAGGAAACAAACATGGAACTGGAGCCATACGAGCCAAAGCTGTCGTTAGAGTTTCCGAAATTCGATGTCCTTCTTGAGGAATCAACTGAAGTGCATGAGCGTTGGGTAAATTGATCGGCTAGTTGGCAGCAGGTATTTTACGTTTAGTCGCGATGTAAGCGAACTTCTTGTTTCGACGGACCCAGATACGTTGTTGACCAGATCGGCCCGCCTCTGATCAAAAAGGCCGCGGGTTGTTCTTTCGAGCGCTGCGTCGGTCAGGAACAAGTCCAGGGCACAGATCACCTTTACGCAGGGAGCCGCCCAGTCGATAACCTTGAAAAACGCCTGCGCTGGATTTGTGGTGCGGCTTACGTCAACTCCTTCGCCTACCATTGCCTGCACGCTCTTACATCCTCGGCAGAGGAAATGCGGGCTGAAAACTAAGGTCCATCAGGCTCTCTTCGAAGGGAAACTCCGACAGAAGTTCTACGCCGGTCTCTGTCAACAACACCTGTTGTTCCAGCTTGACACCCTCATGTCCCCTTTCGTCGCCGATATAGCTTTCGACACAAATGGTCATGCTCGCCTCGATCACACCGTCATAGCTCGCATCGGGTAGGTCGCCACGGTGGTAAAGAAAGGGGAATTCGCCGGTCATCCCGCAGCGATGCGACGACAGGTAGTCGCGGTTGGCATAGTATTTCTCCGGAATATCTCAGGCCTGTTCAGCATAGTTTCGAAAACTCATGCCTGCCCGCAAGATTGACATGTTGTGATACAACTGCTCCAGCGCGGTCTAGTAGAGCGTACGCTGCGCGCCCCCTTAAGGTTTGTCGTAAACTCTGCGGTGTCGCTATTCTGGCTCAGCCCGCGATTGAAAGCCTTCGGTCTGTCGGATCAGGCCTGTGCTGTGGATCTGGTCACGTCCGACCAGGCGAAGTCCGGCTTACTTGGTTCGCGACCTGCTGCATGAGCAAAATCCCAAAGCACGATTAATGGCCGGCATGCGCTTTTGCTTTCAGTCGGGACACATACAGAGAATGCAAAGAGCGAGCCCCAAAGCTACAAATGAAACGGTTGTGAAGAATGTCAGCCTAGTTCGAGAGCACGACGCGGGTTTGAGGCTTGTAGCGTCTCCGGATCTGTCATCTGGAAAAGGTATGGGTGGGAGCGCGGGCGCCTAGCAGGTTGGCCAGTTCCGGTTCAATGATGCCATTCGACTGCGTGTTTGAATGCTGCAGCCTTACTCGCATTGCGGACACTCGCTAGGTTCATCTAAAAATGCCTTGCAGACCCTGTTACTACGATTTGCACGGCAGGCACAAAGGACGCGTTTAAAGCGGCTTATTGAAAGAAGTAGCAGTTCTTTGATAAGCATGGCTGTGACTAGTTCAAAAAACGTTCGATTGGTATTTGCGTCGGCGTCTGTAGATGTCTCCTCTGCTTCCAACCCCACTTTCGCAAGTAAAATCAAACCGGTGAGACACCGTTCACATTAAGATAGATCGCGTAAAGGCTGCTTGTTCCCGCCGCAAAGAGCCGGTTTAATTTGGCCCCGCCAAAACAAACATTTCCTACCATCTCGGGTATGTGCACCTTGCCGATTAGATCTCCTTGCGGGTTCAGGCAATGAATACCGTCCGCGGCGGAACTCCAGATGCGGCCTTCACGGTCTGGCCTGAAACCATCGAACAGCCCCGCGGAACACTTCGCAAACACCTCGCCCCCCGTCAGAGTTTTTCCGTCGCTCGCGACGCCGAACCTGCGAATATGCGCCGGACCGTCTGGGTCATGGGTGATGCCTGTATCAGAGATGTAGAGAGTGTTCTCGTCCGGTGAAAAGGCCAAGCCGTTGGGTTTCACGAAGTCGGTGGCGACGGCTGTCACCTCGCGTGATGTCGGATCCACACGAAACACATGGCAGGCCCCGATTTCGCTTTCGGCGCGCTCCCCTTCATAGTCCATCATGATCCCATAGGAGGGATCGGTGAACCAGATCGACCCGTCCGATTTGACAACGACGTCATTAGGAGAGTTCAGGCGCTTTCCCTGCCATGCGTCTGCCAGAATCGTAACAGAGCCGTCATGTTCAGTCCTTGTGACACGCCGGGTCAGATGTTCGCATGACACCAACCGACCCTCGCGATCCACCGTGTTACCATTGGCATTGTTCGAGTGCTGCCGAAACACTGAGACCGAGCCATCGGTGTCATCCCAGCGCATCAAGCGGTTGTTGGGGATGTCAGACCAGACCAAATAGCGCCCGGCGGCAAACCAGGCTGGCCCTTCGGACCAACGGGCGCCGGTCCACAACCGCTCGACTCGCGCGTGGCCGATGAAACAGGCTTCGAACTCTTTTTCGATGACCTCAAATCCGGTGCCATCCAGAACGCCGTACATCCATTTGCTCCTTTATTTGTCCTTTAGCCGCCGCCGAACCTGTGCGTTCGTGGCGTTTTGGGGTCAGGCCACAGATAGCCTGACGTGTATCCTCAGCCCTGCAGTTCATTCGGCAGCAAAGCACCGGGCATGTTCTGATAACTGACCGGGCGCAGCCATCGCGCAATACCGAGAGTGCCGACAGAAGTCGCGCGCACATCGGTGCTGGCCGGGTATGGCCCGCCATGCATCATCGCCGAACACACCTCGACACCAGTAGGGAAGCCATTGGCCAACAAACGTCCGGCTTTCTCTTCGAGAATAGGCATCAGAGTGCCGGCGAAGTCATGATCTGCATCATCCATGTGCAGCGTCAGGGTCAGTTGGCCTTCCAGTCTTTCGGCAAGAGCCACCATCTGATCCGTGTCGTCGCACAGAACGATGATACCCGCTGCGCCAAACACTTCGTGCTGCAATTTGGGGTTTGCCATCCACTCTATAGCGCTGACTTTGAAAAGCGCAGGCAGGGCTGCGCGTTTGCCAACGGCAGAACCGCAGGACGTGACCTCGGTCATCAGATCACGGAAGGCGCGGACGCCCTGTTCGTATGCATCGAGGATACCGTCGGTCAGCATCTTCTGTTCCGCCGCTTGGTTCAGTGCTGCCACACACGCGGTTTCTAATGCGTCGGCACCTGGCCCATTTAACATGACCGCGACGCCGGGGTTGGTGCAGAATTGTCCTGCCCCCATGGTCAGCGAAGCTGCCCAGCCCGCGCCAATCTCTGCCGCACGCGCGTCCATAGCGGTGGGCAGACAGAACATTGGGTTGACCGAGCCAAGCTCGCCGTAAAATGGGATCGGGTGTGGACGCGCATGACACAGATCATAAAGCGCCCGGCCTCCGGCCAGTGATCCGGTAAAGCCAACGGCCCGAATATCTGGATGTTGCACCAGAGCCGAGCCAACCTCGCGCCCTGACCCTTGCACGATCTGGAACGTGCCCGCTGGCATGTCGCAGAGCTCAATCGCCTTGGCGATGGCCTGTGCCACCAATTCGGCGGTACCCGCATGGGCGCTGTGGCCCTTGACGATCACCGGGCATCCAGCGGCCAAAGCCGAGGCGGTATCCCCGCCCGCCGTTGAAAAGGCGAGCGGGAAGTTCGACGCACCAAAGACGGCCACCGGGCCGATGGCTTTGTGCGTCAGGCGCAGATCAGGGCGGGGGAGTGGCGTCCGATCAGGAAGTGCGCCGTCTTTGCGGATATCGAGATACCCGGTCTCTTCGATCAGATCGGCAAACATGCGCAACTGCCCGGTGGTGCGGCCGCGTTCGCCCACCAGGCGCGCCTCGGGCAGTCCAGTCTCTGCCATGCCGGTCTGGGTAATCTCCTCCCCCAGAACGTCCATCTGCTCGGCAATCGTGCGCAGGAACGCTGCTCGCTCGACCCGCGATTTGCCCGCAAACGCGCGAAAGTCACGGCGAGCGGCTCGACAAGCCTCGTCGACCTGCGCAGCTGTCGCCTGCGCAAAGTTCTGCCCGTCCAGATCATCTGAGGCGCGCAAGTTGTCAGAGCCGACCCATTTGCCGTCGATCAGGTTTTGTCCAAGGATCATCTTATTTTCCCCACTTCAGAACCATCGGGTCCAAAGGTTTCAAAAGGTCGATCAACCGGTCGCGGATCGCCGGTTGAAGCGGGTCAATCGGGTGGCGGCAGAACTCGGATCGGATCACGCCGCCTTCAACCATCGCCGCCTTGCAGGACTGCCAGCCGCATTGGCGGTTTTCGTGGTTGATAACCATCGCCACGCGCCCGTAAGCGGCGGTTGCCTCATCAATGCGACCTGCATGGTGATGGGTGATGACCGGCTTGATCTGGTCCACGATCATACCCGAGGTCATCGAACCCGTGGCCCCCGCATCCAGATCGGCCAGCAGGGTAATCCCCTCTTCACCATCAAACGGCGCTTCAATCGCGTCGCCGCCTTCGGCAATCAGCGCCCGCAGCTTGTTGGCCGCCCGAGGGCATTCGATCTTGAACAGCTTCACCATCTCGATCTCTTGCGCCATACGCACCAGCAGAGGCACCGGCAGGTCGACACCCGACAAAGGCGCATCCTGCACCATGATCGGAATGCCGACCTCGCCCACGGCTGCAAACTGTTGATAGGTCTGCTGTGCGTTCCCTTTCAGAAGCGCACCGTGATAGGGCGGCATCATCATCACGATGTCTGCGCCCAAGTCCTTGGCAAATTGCGCCCGTTCCACCGCGATCTGCGTGGCGAAATGGCTGATCGTCACAATCATTGGAACACGTCCCGAGACGTGCTCAAGGCTGAGCCGAGTCAAAGTCTCGCGCTCGGCATCAGAGATCAGGAACTGTTCCGAGAAATTCGCCAGAACACAGATCCCATCCGCGCCCTGATCGATCAGACAATCAAGAACGCGCTTCATCCCGTCAAGATCAAGCGTTCCGTCCTCGTTGAACGGTGTTGGCGCAACTGGCCAGATACCGGTGTAGGTCATGATTTACTCCGTAATCTGGAAGTGTTTGAGGTGTTTGTCCGTGATTTCGATCCCAAGACCCGGCGTATCGTCATCCAGATCAAGGAACCCATCAACGGCTTCGGGGTCACCTTCGAAGATGTAATAGAAAAGCTCATTTCCGACCTCGATATCAAAGACGGGGAAGTACTCGCTGATCATGCAATTGGCGTTGGCCATGGTCAGATGGTAATTGTGCATCTGGCCCGCATGGGGGATCACGGGCACCTGAAACGCCTCGGCAATCGCATTGATCTTTTGCGCTGCGGTGATGCCACCCACCCGGTTCGTGTCATATTGAAGGACCGATACGGCCTTTTTCTCGATCAGGTCCTTGCAGCCGATGACCGAGAATTCATGCTCACCGCCCGAGATTGGCACGATATTCATCGCATTCAGCTCGCGGTAGCCTTCGACATCATCAGCGATGACCGGTTCCTCCAGCCAGCGGGGTTCGTATTTGACCAGTTTAGGCAGCATCCGCTTAGTGTAGTCGAGATTCCAGCCCATGTAGCATTCGAGCATGAGATCGACGTCATAGCCGATGACCTCGCGTACGGCCTCGACCCGCTTGAGGTTCTCGCGCATCCCAGCCATGCCGTCTTTTGGCCCCCAGCCAAACCGCATCTTATAGGCGGAATAGCCGTGTTTTTGTGCCTCGGCGGCCTCGGCCTGCATCACGTCGATAGGCCCGGAATAGAGCTTGGAATAGTAGACCGGGATTTTTTCCTTGGTCCGACCGCCCAGCAGCTTGAAAACCGGTTTGCCCGCCAGCTTGCCCATCAGGTCCCAGATCGCCAGATCGACGGCCGAGATCGCGATCATCCCGATCCCTTTGCGCCCCCACGCATGGCTGCGGCGGTACATCTTTTCCCAGAGGTAAGCATAGTCGAACGGGTCTTCGCCGATCACCAGCGGAGCAAACCATTCGTCAATGGCCGCCTTGACCACCGAAGGAGCCAAGGCCGCGTTGCCGATACCGATGGTGCCGTCTTCGGTCTCGATCTCGCAGGTTAGCCATTGGTGGAACCGGAAAGACGACATCGCATCGCCTTTTTCGTACAGAACGTCCGAGGCATTGGTGCAGAAATTGCCCGTCGGCGGCACGGTAGGCCCGGTCCAGTTCCAGACGCGCGTGCGCACGGATTTGATTTTGGTCATCTTTGTCTCCTCAGTCCGCGCTGCGTTCGTCGCGATGTGTTTTCGCCATGCGCACCAGCAGATCGAACGTCTGCCGTGTTGCGCCCGGGTTGGCCTTGTTCTGTCCGGCGATATCAAAGGCTGTGCCATGCGCGGGGGTTGCGACCGGGATGGGCAAGCCGCCGGCCACGGTCACGCCGCGCTCAAACCCCATCAGCTTGATCGCGATCTGGCCCTGGTCGTGATACATGGTCACTACCGCATCGACCTCGCCCCGCTGCGCCTTTAGGAACACGGTGTCCGAGGGCCACGGGCCGGTCACATTCATCTGTTTCTGCTGAGCCTTGCGCACGGCGGGCTCCAGAATGTCGATCTCTTCTCGACCAAACTTGCCATTGTCCCCAGCGTGGGGGTTCAGGGCTGCTACGGCGATGTTCGGGCGCGCGTTGCCCGCTTTGCGCAGCGTGTCATTGGCCAAACTGACAGCCTTCAGGATCCCGGTTTCGGTGATATTGGCCGCCACATCCTTCAACCCGATATGTGAGGTCACGCGGGTCGTCATCAGCTCATCCAGAACGTTGAGTTCAGAGTGATAGCCGGTATGCCCCATGTAGCGCGCCATGTAGCGGTGCTCGTCCTCGGCATTCAGCCCGGCGGCGGTCATAGCGGCCTTGTTGAACGGGCCGAACAGGATACCATCCACCTTTCCCGCCATCGCCAGATCCATTGCTTTGTCGAGACAGCGGAGCGACGTCGTACCGCCCTCGACGGTGACCTCCGCGATCTTCACGTCCTCGGGCGCGATGGTGTCGAGTTCAAGATGTGACAGGCCCGGTTGATTTGCCACTGCATCCACCGTGTTGATCGGCACGTTCAGATCAGCCTGTTCCGCGCCGCGCTTCCACAGGTGACTGTCTCCAACAAGCACAATGTCCGCGGCCTCCTGCACGCCCTCCTGATTGAGCAGTTTGGCGATCAGTTCCGGTCCGATCCCCGAAGGGTCGCCGGGCACAATAGCGATACGAGGCTTGGTCATGCCGCGTTCTCCCAGTGTTTTGAAAATCCGTCGGGCAAGATGACCATCACGTCCGGTTCCTTGCCCGTGTCAAAGGTCTGCACCACCTCGAACGTATCAAGGTTGAACCGCTGCACCTGTTCGCAATCGATAGCGATATAGGCAAAGGCAGCCTCATCATCGATGCACAGTGCCAGCGGGTTCGCGGGCGTTTTCTGTTCGTGCAGCATCTCGCCCGTGGCTTCATCGAATACCGAGAACGACCCCCCGAAATGGTTCATCGTCACCAACCGGTTGCGTTTCTCGTCGTAGTAGATGCGGCAGGGATCATCTGGCGTTGGAAAGGTGCGCTCGATCTCAAGCGTACCGGTGTTGACCACGGCGACGGTGTTGGAGATACGCTGAGAGGTATAGAGCGTCTGTGCCTGTTCACGCAGACAGCGCCCTTCAGGTTTCTTTCCGGTTTTGATTGGGATCGGCGAAACCGACGCATCATAGGGATTGAACACGGTCACGTTGCCTGAGGTCAGGTTCATTGAGTACGCTGTTCGCCCGTCTCTGGTCAGCGCAAACAGATGACACTTGGTGCCGCCGGTTGGCGTGATGTGATCCCAGCCTTGATCGAAGGCACGGGGGTTTTCCTTGACCAGCAGATGGCCTGTCCATTCGGACAGCACGTAGAGACGCCCCTGCCCGTCTAGCCCAATCCCGTGTGGACGGGCATGCTCACCCAGATCGTAGCTGTGCACGATTTCCTGTTTGCGGATGTCGATCACGATCACGGACCGACCATCGGTGCCTTCGATACCGGAATTCTGCACGCCGTAATGACCGACATAGGCATAGTGAAACTCGTCATCGACCACGAACTCATGAGGGAAATGCGGCAGACCCAACCGCCCCTGCCGGGCACCGGTTTCAATGTCATACCAGCTTACGCAATGGCTGCATTTTTCAATCAACATCATGGATTGCGCCATTCGGGCTCTCTCCGTCTTTGGTTACTTCATGTGCCTGTGGCCAGTCCCGTTAGGGCCAGCCACAAGCAGGTTTTTTAGCGCTCCAATGCGCCCACGCCCGAGAACCGGAACGCTTCCTGTTCCAGCGCATCAATCTCCTCAGCGCTCATCTGGTCATGCGCGACGGTGATACGACCCAAGAACACAAAGGGCAGTTCGTCCTGCCGGCCCTCCATATGCGCCTTGATCGCTTCGGCTGTCGCCGCCCCCACATCGTCACCCATGCGCATCGGGGTCGCGTCCAGCTCGCCCCGGCGAATGGCGTCCAGCTCAAGGCCGGTGCCGCCCCAACCGGTCGAGAACACGTCTTTCTCTTTGCCGACCGCAAGCTGAGCTTCGACCGACCCCATGGCCATCGCGGTGTTGGCGTTATGGATGATGGTGGCTTCTGGATAGGCTTGCAGGATCAGGCTGGTGCCCTCAAAGCCGCCTTCGCGCTGGTACTCACCGTAATGTTCGTAAACGGTGGTCCAGTTGCCTTTCTCTTCGACGCAGGCCTTGAAATCACCTGACCGCTGGTCGTCGGTAATGCCAGGAATTCCGCGGTTCATAGCCATCGTGACATCGCTGCCCAGCCGTTCCAGCATATAGTCGCACATGGTCAGGGCACCGGCCGCTGAGCTGAAGTCGAACCACGCGTCGGGCTGATTTTTCAACTCCTTTGGCGGCGTGTGGAAGGCCCAGACGAAGGTCGCAAACCCGTCACTTCCGGCCATCTTGTCGATATTGTCAGCTTGGATGGCCAGTTCCGACGGGCCGAAGATCACGAAGTCATAAAGGTCCGCATCCTGAACCACCTGATTGGCATAGGTCGATTGCAGGCTGTGTTCGATCTGACGGCTGGCAAACTCGGTTGTTTCATACTCAATCCCCAACTCGTCTAGACGTTTGGTCATCGCCAGATAGTTGCGCGCCCAGAAGTCGGAGGTGTCCGCAGAAGGATAGATCAGTGCGATCTGCAAAGGTGCATCCTGAGTGCCCTCATACTTAACCGCCTCAGCCCCTGTCATTGCCTGCAAGGCTTCCAACTTGCCGTCGGCATTAACCTCGCCCGGGACCCAGTAGTCCCGATCTTCGATACCCGGCAGTTCCTTCAGCGGTAGCTTTCCGTGCCCATCAGCAAAGGCCGCAGTGGCACACAGGCAGAATGCGCTTGTCGTCAGTAGTGCTTTGTTCAATTGTTTCACGGTAAGTCCTCCCTTTCGCGAACATTGTGGGGTCTTGCAGGTGCGCCAGGACTCCTACCTCCGGGCGCACCACTTTTGTTTGCCTTAGCCGCTTGGCGTAGGCTCGGTTGCCAGTCCCGCCCCAAGGGCCAGCAACAGGATCAGAGCGCCGATCAGAGCGGCGGAAAAGCGGATGAGTTTCTGCGCCTCTTTGCTGCGCAAACCCGCCAGCAGGCCATGCGCCCCGTCCCGGTCTTTCTTTTGCATCCAGGTGTAGAGCGCGACCGAGCTGACGATCACCACGCCCGAGGCGACGGATTGCCAGAAGAACTCGATCCGCAGAGTCACCAGTGCGTTGATCATCATCGACAGCAGCAGCACACCGGCCAGAGAGCCCAGCATCGAGGCGCGCCCACCGAACAGGGACGTACCGCCCACGACAACCGCCGCAATGACGTGCAGGTTGAAATACGGGGCCGAGGTCGCCTGAATGGCGTTCAACTTGCCGGTCAGCATGACACCAGCCATCGCCGCAGCGGCACCCATCAACACATAAGCATAGATCTTATGCCGATCGACGGCCACGCCAGTCATTTCACTGGCTTCCGGGTTCGAGCCAATGGCAATCGTGTAGCGCCCGAAATAGGTGCGTGTCAGCACGACATAGCCAATGGCCATTGTGATCAAGCCCAGCACCACAGGCACCGGAATAAAGCCCGGAATCTGGCCACGTCCGATTTCGGTGATCAGATCGGGGAACCGTGCGAGCACCAGACCTTTTGCAATCACCAGCGCCAGGCCGCGATAGACAAGGTCCATTGCGAGGGTTCCGATCAGGTCCGGCACTTTGAAGCGGGTAATAACCAGACCGTTGATCAATCCCATGATCGCACCCAGCACAATCGCCAGAGGAACAGCTACCCAGGTCGGGAACCCATATTGCTTCACCAGAAAGGCCATGAGAATGGCCGATAGCGCCGCGATCGAGCCAATCGACAGGTCAATCCCGCGCTGGGTGATGACAAAGGTCATCGCCATCGCCATCGGCATATACAGCGCCGCATCCAGCAGGATCAGATTGAGGTTAGTGAGGCGGAAATACCGGGCCGGTTCCGCGATCCCCATGAAGATGAGAATGGCCAGGATCATCACCATCGGGCCGATAAAGGCCAGATAAGGCTCCAACCGGTCCATGATGGTTCTTTGTTCAGTGTTTGTCATCGCCGCGGACATAATGTTCTCCTTCACGCAGCTGCATCCTGGGCGCCGACAATCAGGCCCAGAACGTCTTGAACGGAACTCTCCGCAGTTTTAACAACGCCAACGGCGCGGCCCCGGCGTTGCACATGCACGCGGTCCGCCACTTCGAACACGTCATCCAGCGAGTGCGAAATAAGGATCACAGCAAGGCCCTGTTCACGCAGCGCCTTGATGAGTTTCAGCGTCCGCGCCGTTTCCTGCGGCCCTAGCGCGGCGGTAGGTTCGTCCATCACCAGCAAGCGCAGGTCTTCGTGATAGACCGCGCGCGAAATAGCGACCGCCTGGCGTTGACCGCCTGACAGGCTTTCCGTCATCACATCCATCGACCGCAGCCGCACACCAAGACGTTCTTCCAGAACCCGAGCGGCCTCAGATTTCATGCGTTTGTTGTCCAGAAACGGAATGCCGAGAACGTTCCTGGTCAGCTCGTTACCCAGAAACATATTGGCCGCCGGTGTCAGATGATCGGCAAGTGCAAGGGTCTGATAAACCGCGTCGATCCCGTTTGCGATTGCGTCAGAGTGGCTGGCCATCTCCAATGGTTTTCCATCCATCAAAATGTGACCTTCGGTGGGTTGATAAACTCCGGTCAAAATCTTGATCAGGGTGGACTTGCCCGCCCCGTTGTCCCCGACTATGGCGAGTACTTCACCCGCATAGGCCGTCAGATCAACATCTTGCAGCGCGGTCACCCCGCCGAACCGTTTAGTTATTCCCAGCATTTGAACCAATGGCTGTTCGCTCATGGTTTCCTCCTTTGCGCAAAGCTCCGCCAGGGCGGTCGAAAGACCGCTGAGTTGGCTTTGCGCTTTGTCATCTTTTCGAGCGGGGTCCTCGCCTATTCAGGCAAGGACCACCGGATCGGTTATTTGCCCCAGATCTTTGCGTAGGCTTCGCGATAGGGGCTGTCCGGGTCGAACTGATTGCTATCGCCCAGCTTGGCCAGACCTTCCTCGGTAACCAGTGCGGGCGACGTGACATAGCCCGAGCACGCCTCGCCCTGAATGGCACGGTTCAGTTCATCGACCAGTTGCCAGCCTTGCAGGTTAAGTGGCTCGGCCACGGTGATTGTCTGGTAGTTGCCGCTGCGGATACGCTGAAACGCAGCCTCTGATCCATCACCAGCCGAGCCCGCTTGAGGCCCGTCGTCTGACGAGATACCCGCCGCCGCCAATGCAGGCCCCATGAAGTCAAAATACAGATCGTTGATCGCAAGCGCGTGGGTCCACTGGTCGCCATATTTCTGCAACAGGCTCGTGGTCAGTGGCCCCATCCGGGCCGAGGTATCGGCGATTGGCGTATCGACATATTCCAGCACGGTACCGCCCGCAGCTTCGATAGTTTCTTTGATCCGGTCGGCCTTGTCGATGGCGATCTGATAGGTCGAGTCAGTGAAGATGATCGCCCCCACCCCGTCGCCGCCGTCTTCCATGGCCCATTCAGCAGCCACTTCGGACACTGTCATCGCGTCGGTCGAGACATTGGCAAAGATGCCTCCCGGCGCGTCACATCCGATCTTGGGACCGGAATGCCACGCGACCATCGGAATACCAGCACTGACAACGCCTTCCAACGCGGCCTGCTGCTCAATGGCGTCAAAGCCATTGATGATGATCCCATCCGGCTGCAGCGCCAGTGCCTGACCGATGGCCCCGGTCCGGCCTTGAATGGACCCCGCTCCATCCAGCACGCGCACGTCCCATCCAATGGTGCCAACTGCTTCCTCGACGCCATTGGTCACCCCAAGAATGCCACCATTTTTCAGATCGCCAGCAACGACGACAATTGATTTGCCCTCGGCGGCTTTGGGTCCGCTGGTGGGGCCGTCAAACGCTGTCTCGGCGGTCACCGGAAACCCCAAACCTGTGAGCAGCGCGGCAGCGGATACCGCCATGAAAGTCCGTTTCAGCATAATCTCCTCCCTTATGCTGTTTACTTTTTGGCGCCTTTGCGACGTTGAGCGTAACCGGCGATACCGATTGCGATCAGAAGCGTGACACCGTTGAACATCGGCTCGACCCAGAAGGATCCACCGAATTGCTGAATGCCCGAGATACCAACAGCCAGGATCGCGACACCCACGACTGTTCCCCAAACATTCACGCGTCCCGGCTTGATGGTCGTGGACCCAAGAAAGGCCCCGACCAAAGCAGGTAACAGGAATTCAAGACCGACCGAGGCTTGCCCGATCCGCAATTTCGACGCCAAGAGCACGCCCGCAAAGGCGGTAATCAGCCCCGAAGACATGAAAGCGCCAATGACGAATTTCCTAGTCGGAATACCGTTCAGCTGCGCAGCGCGCTGATTGGCGCCAATCGCGTAGAGGTACCGACCGATGGGCGTGTATTCCAAGATCAGCCACATCGCGACCGTGATCCCCAGCACGTAGAACCCGGTGATCGGCAGACCGAAAACAAAGGTGCCGTTGATGGCATAGAAACTCTCCGGCAACGCGCCGACCATCTGACGTCCGCCTGTGTGCCACAGCGCCAGCGCATACAGGACCGTGCCTGTGCCCAGCGTGGCAATAAAGCTGTCGATCTTGGCAACCTCGACCAGCAGACCGTTCAGGAAACCAGTCAGCAAGCCCAGCAGCAGAACAATCGCCACCGCAATCGGCCATGGGATGCCGTACAAGGTCTGTAGAGAGATCGCCAGGATATGCCATAGTACAATCCCATACCCGACCGTCAGGTCGATACGGCCTGCCGCCATCGGTATCATCGCACCCAATGAGAGAAGCGCAATTATCGCCTTGTCCGAGATAATCGCCCGTAGGTTCAGAAGCGTCGGGAAGGTGTTTGGCAGGAGAATCGAAAACAGGATGATCAGAAAACCTGTCAGCAGAACCAACCCGTAAACCGGCAAGAACCTGAAAATTCGAGTTCTTAACGAGGCGTCTTTCAACTCGGCCTTGGTCGGTTCCAGCGCATTGGATTCAAGCGATTGCATAGTCGTATTCCTTAACTTGCCACGGCGTTCGAGGCCGAGGCAGCCTGTATCAGGTTTTCAGTGGTCAGTTCGGTGCCGGTCAGTTCACGCACGATCTGACCCTGGCTGAAGACAATGGCGCGGTGGCAGATGGCAGCGACTTCCTCGAAGTCGGTTGAAACGACGATGATGCCGACGCCTTCCTCCATCGCGCGGTTCAAAAGCGCGTAGATTTCCGCTTTGGCCCCAACATCGACACCCGCGGTCGGATCTTCGCAGATTAACAGCTTGCGTTTGGTTTCAAGCCAGCGCCCGATGACAACCTTTTGTTGGTTCCCGCCCGACAGGCTCTCAATCGTCATGCTCTGATCATTTGGAGACAGGGCCACGTCACCACCGATCCGCGCGGCGCTCTCTGTCTCGGCCCGGTGACCCATGAACGATAGCAAGGACCGCCCGATGGCCGCGGGGTTCAGGAAGGTGTTCTCGCGGATGGTCAGCGACATCGCGACCGATTCCTCGGTTCTGTCCCGCGCCACCAAACCGATCCCAGACGCCATCGCAGTCTGCGGAGAGCTCAGGTCAGGCGTTTCACCATGCAGGGTTATCTGGCCACTAAAACCTTCCGACCCGAACAGTGCACGAGAGACATTTTCATGACCTGCCCCGCGAAGCCCGACAAGCCCGACGATTTCATTTGTCTGCAACTTGAAACTGACGTTATGCGCTGCTTCCATGTTCAGGCCAGACACCTCAAGCAGCGTCGCACCCGGAGGTGCGTCTGGCTTCATCACCTGCCGTGTCTTGCGACCGACGATCATGTAAACTAGCTCTTCGGGAGTTGTATGGTCGATGCTGCGCAGACCGACCATCTCGCCGTCTCGTAGCACGGCAACCCGGTCAGCAATCTGAAATATCTCGTCCAGCCGATGCGACACGTAGATCATGCCGACGCCTTGTTCCTTCAACGGGCGCAGCGCTTCGAACAGTCGCTCGACCTCATCTGCGGGCAGAGATGCGGTTGGTTCATCCAGAACCAAATAGTCGCAATCCACCGCCAAAGCGCGGGCAATCGCGACCAGAGATTTCTCGGTTCGCGACAAGTCCTGCACCCGCGTGGTTGGCTCGAATTCACACCCCACCTTGTCCAGCGCGTCCTGAGCAAAGCTCTCCACGGATTTCCAATTGATCAGACCGCCTTTGCGGGAATAGCCCAGAGCAAGCGCAATGTTCTCGGCCACGGTCATCCATTCGATCATGCCCAGATCCTGGTGGATAAAGGCAACGGACTGACGCTCGCCAAAACCACCCGGGCGATGTTCGTAGGGTTCGCCATTGATCAGAACCCGCCCTTCATCCGCCTTGTGAATGCCGCCAAGGATTTTGATGAGGGTCGATTTGCCAGCTCCGTTTTCGCCAAGCAGGGCAACAATCTCACCACGCTCGACGTTTAGCGAAACATCCCGCAGCGCATAGGTGCCGCCAAAATGCTTCTTTATCCCGTCAAAGAACAGATTGTTTTGTGCAGTGCCGGGCACGGCAGTCTCCTCCTGGACCTGGGTGACCCTGATGCTCCTCAACATCGTATTGAGTTACCCGTAACGTTACGCTAGCATTCGCACAGACCCGGTCATTGTCAATAAAAAAGAGTTACCCGTAACGTAAATGAGCAGTGATACTGATAAATCAAGCAAAAACAACAAAGTAAGCCTTGCTGAGGTGGCGAAGGCTGCGGGCGTGTCGAAGATGACAGCCAGCCGAGTCCTGCGCGACGAAGGTGGGTTTTCGGAAAAAACGCGCGCCAAGGTCATGGCCGAAGTGGACAGATTGGGCTACCTGCCGAATCGCTTGGCGACCGTTTTCGCGGGTGACAAGAAGTCCACTTTTGTCGGGGTCAGCATCCCCGAATTGGGCAACGAGATTTTCGCGCAGGTTCTTGAGGGCATCGACCGAAAACTCGGTGCGTTTGGGCACCAAACTGTGCTCGGCCTCACCGAGCACGAAATCGACCATGAGGAAAAATGGATCGAGACGGTGCTTTCCTGGCAACCTGCCGGGCTGATCATCACCGGTCGCTCGCACAGCCAAAAAGCGATCCAAATGCTACGCGGCGCAGGTATCCCGTTGGTCGAAATCTGGGATTTCAATTCAAGCCCGTTGGACATGTGCGTGGGGCTCAACCACTTTGACAGCGGCTACAGTATGGGTCGTTATCTGGCTGGAATGGAGTATCAAAAGTTCGGCTATGTCGGCACTTCACATGACGTCGCAAATGCCGCAACCGCACGTCTGAACGGATTTTCCAAGGCCATCGAAGATGCAAACGGGCGGCTTGAAAAACAATTGCTGTTGAAGGACACGCCAGGCTTCTATACCGGATTTTACGGCACCGAGCAGCTGCTTGCCTCCCACCGCGATATCGAAGTTGTTTTCTACCAGAACGACAATATGGCGATTGGCGGGCTTCACTATGCTCAAAAAATCGGATTGAGCGTTCCGAACGACATTGGAATTGCCGGATGGGGCGACTTACCCATTTCAGCGATTCAACCCTATCGGTTGACGTCAATTGCAGTACCCCACCTTAAGATTGGACAGATCGCAGCCGAGATGGTTCTGGCCCAAATAAATGGGGAGCCAACGAAGTCCACCAAGGACGTCGGATTTCGGCTTATTCCTGGGAGTACGGTAGGAAAAACCTGACCGAATGGGTAAGTTGGGAATAGCCGTTAAGGCGGTGCAAGAAATGTGGCCTGACTTTCCCGGCCCATTACTACCCTTCGCGAGTACGCCGGGATGCGACCCTTCGAACTAGCTACTCGCTGCAAGCCCAAAGCTGCGTCCCTTTCAGAGGTCGGCAGAGCGAACAAAGCCGCCATTCAGTCATTGGTTGGTTCGTAGGGATCCGGCGTTCCTGGGGGGATCGGAGGAAACTCCTCGAATGTAGCAAGGTGTTCCTGCAACTGCGGCAGCGCCTTTTCGGCCGCCCATGTGTGTGGGAAGAGAACGCTTTCGCGCTCGTGTGGATCATTCAGAAGGTTATAGACCCTTGGTGTGTCGAAAGACTCCGTCGCGCCAAAGGCCGTTGTGTTCTCTTTGAACAGAACTTTCCAATCCTTCCATTTTACACCGAATATCTGCTCGCCCATGTAGACAATCACGCCTTCTCGGTTCGATCTCGGCTGGACGCCCAGAAAGAACTCGGACTGGTCGATGCCATCAAAAGCCCGGTCGTCCGGCACTTTGCCTCCTGCAAACGCCGCCAGCGTTGGAAAAAGGTCCATCGAGTGGACAACGTCGTTGCTTTCTGAACCAGCGGGGATCTTTCCAGGCCACTTGATCGCAAAAGGCACGCGCATGCTGCCTTCGAGGCTGGTGAACAGAGTGCCGCGCCAAGGTCCTGCAGTACCATGTACCGCAGGAACCGGCGAGACATTGGCGTTTCCAACCGGAAGAGCTTCGGGGCCGTTGTCTGCAGTAAATATCACCACGGTGTCGTCGGATACGCCTGCCGCCTCGATCGCATCAACGATACGTCCAATATAGCTATCTGTTTTAAGTAGAATGTCGGCCCAGACGCCGTTTCCAGTAGCGCCATCAAACTCCTCGGACGCGATATTTGGATAGTGGGTCTGCGTGTAAGCAAGATAGATGAAGAATGGCACGTCTTCGGCACTCTTAGCTTCGATAAAATCGATGGCCTTTTTCGTCAGGTCGCCATCTATCTCGCCGCGGTAGTCCAAGTCATAGTCCCGCGCAACGGTCGCCGGTTCGCCTGCAATACCCTGCATCACAACTGGCTCTTCCATGTTTGCTTCGGCAAATCCCGGAAGCGTGCGCCAGACTGTAACGTCCGTGGTTTCAACACCGTAAAACTCGTCGAATCCTTGATTCGTTGGATAGCGCCCGTCGGTCCATCCAAGGTGCCATTTTCCGTACATGGCCGTGTTGTATCCGGCGTCTTTGAGCATCTCGGCCATCGTGATTTCCCACTGTGTCAGACCGTAAACGCCGCCTCCCAGTGGGACTGTATGGTTTCCGCTCCGAATGCCATATCGTCCTGTCATGGTTGCTGCGCGAGACGGCGTGCACTGACTCTCGACGTTGAAGTTCGTAAGCCTTAAGCCCTCAGCGGCCAGAGCATCCATTTCCGGAGTGGCGGTGCCACGAATGATTCCACCGCCATTGAACCCTGGCTCACCCCAGCCAAAGTTATCGAGAAAAATAAAGACTATATTGGGCTTGTCCTGAGCTGAGGCGACAGTGCCAATTAGAAGAGAAAGCAACAGTAGGAATGTTCGCGAAAACCGCTTCATGATGACGCTCCCTATAGATATCATTCGTTCGAGACTGGCGAAGTTGGATGCCTGCGGGCGAAAATGACCGTCTTCTAAGGGCTCGCTTAGAACTTTGGCAGCACCTTGAACGAACGGCAACTTTCAGGTCCAGAGTAGCCAGCAAGCGAAGCGGTCCGGTGGCAATTCGTAAAAAGCGGAAAGTAAACTTCCCGATTTTGGATGCATCCTTGAAGTGTGCATTCTGTGTCATGATACGCGACTTAGAACAGCAAAACTTTCAAACCTTCTGTGGAGTGAATTGTCTAACGGTTCCACCTTAGGCTTCTGATGCAGGCTGTCGTTTCTTTTCAGGCCAGAATTCGTCAACCACGACATAGGCAACAATTACGAAGATCGCAGCGCTGGCGACTTGCAGAACTCGCGTAATACTCTTTACGTCAGCTTCGTCGGAAAAGGGCGCAATTGACCCACCGTAGACGATCAAAGCAGTCGTAATTGCAGAGCCAGCGGCGGCGGCGAGCGGGGCTTGTGATTTTCCAAGTGCTCCGAGGGTCAGACAAAAGAAAAAACACAGCAGAATAGAGGTGAGAATGACCGGGGCTATTACGTTTACTTCGTAACAAATGATGGAGACTGCCGCCCCAAGAAGGTTAGCCGTCAGCATTGCTTTCGCTACGGTTTTGCCCGCCGCAGGCATCGCCGCGAGTTGCTGGCTCAGCAGCGCGACAAAAAACAGAACCAGTAGTGCAGATGCACCTGAAACAAAGAACGCCATAGCAAACGGAACTGTGACAAGTGACATCCTGACGATGCGGCGATGTGGGTCAAAGTCTGACGACGTTGCTGCTTTCTTCTGAGCGGCCGTCGGAGGTTCAGCGGGAATTAGCACAAACATCAGCGTTGAAACAAAGCCCGCAAAAAACAAATTCAGCGGTATCCAGTACACGAGCACCAAGGCCAAATCCTGCGATTGCAGAACCAAGTTCGGGATCATCAACGCCCCCATGAGAGCGATAACACCCGGCAATACTCCGGCACCAGAAACCGACCAAACGAAAGACAGGATTATTCCAATCGCCACGAGGATGAGAAACACAACAGGATATGGTGAGAAAATTGAGGACAGCAGGAACGAAATGAACATCAATCCAATTGAGAAGACAAACAGCTTGCCAAATGCCGCCAAAGGCAATGCGGCAGGCGCTTGCAGAAACAGTGCAGTGAATACCGCCCCGACGACTGCGAGTGGCCAACCAAGAAACAAGCCCAACGAAAAGACACCGGTCACACCCAGCGCAAGCCGGGCGACAGAGCGCTGGTCCTCAGTACGCATAGGACAGAATTGAAACCACGCGGATATAGGTACGGCCGACGAGGTTCAGCAACGAGTTGTCACTTAGATACATAATCACATCGGCCTGCCCGTTCAGCTGAAAGCGAAGGTCATCTTCAGCACTTCCAGCTTCATAACCGGGTAAGACGATCCTGACCGGGAACCTTTCAGGCTCTCGCAAGAACCCCTTGGTACTTGGTGCGCTTGCCAATTGCCCGGGTTCATCACCACCACTCAAAGACACAGCGGCACTGAAGCTCTCAATGACGCCAGGGACAATCTTACCGGGATGCATATCCAATACCACATCAACCGGAGACCCTATCGACGCTCTTCCCAGGTTGTTCTCAGTAAAATACGCCTCGATCCAGACGTCTGTTGCATCCAGAAACGTCAATAGATCTTGCCCTGATCGGGCATACGTACCTGGGGCTATCAGCAAGTTTGAGATGACACCTGTTGCCGGAGCACGCAGTTCAGTCCATTCAAGGTTCAGTTCCGCATCCGCCAAAGCAGCCAACGCGCGCTGGATCTTCGGGTTTTCAACCCCATCGTCACCGAGCCTCTGCTTTGCTTTTTCCAGATCCGCTTTTGCGTTCTCAAAGTTTGCCTCAGATTCTGCAAGCTGCCCTCGCGCATCATCAGCCTTTGAGACGGCAATCAGCCCTTTCTTTTCGAGCGCAAATACGCGCTCAGTCTGAAGACGCATAGTGTCGAGATCACTCTGCGCCCTCGCCAGTTTGGCCTGAGCGGCGCTTACTTCGGCTGACGAGGCACCCACCTCCTGAGTGGCCGCCTCGAGATCGGCTTGGGCTTTGTCACGATCGATTTCGTACGGTCTGGCATCAATGCGAACTAAAACATCCCCTGCCGAGACCACCTGACCGTTTTGAACAAGAACCTCGGTCACCGTCCCAGTGACCTGCGGAACGATCTGGGTCGCCACGGCCTTTACTCTGGCATTTCCTGTGAACGGTGTCTTTCTGTCAGCGACCAGATACCAGACGAGAAAAATGAGAATGACGGCTAATGTCGACCAGATCGTCTTCCTCATTCTGCAGCTCCTTCAGCGGCGTCTTCGCTAACCGGTGGTGCGTCAATCCAAACTTTGAACAACTCATAGAAGACCGCAAACAATACGGGTCCCATGAAAATGCCGATCAAGCCATAGGCCATCATGCCTCCCAGAACCCCGATGAGGATCACAAGCATCGGCGTTTCAAGGCCTTTTGAGATAAAGACGGGGCGCAGGAAGCTGTCCATTATGGTCACGGGAATGGCCAGTATGGTGAAGATCAAAGCTGCACCTCCGGACATGGAACTCCATGCATAGATGATCACTGGTATAAGCACCAAACCGGGTCCAATCTGGATGATCGAGAGGATCAGGCAGACAAACGCCAGCGTAGCGGCCGAGCCTATCCCAAACAGCACCAACAATATCCAAACGACGACGGCTTGAATGGCGGCGACACCAATTACACCCTTAGTGACATTTCGGATCGTTGCGCCTGCCAGAGTAACGAATTCACCACCACGCGGCGCAAATACACGGTTGGCAAAGCGCTGAAGGCCCTGAACCATACTTGGTCCGGGACTGAACAAAGCCCCCATTATCAATACCGACAGGGCAAGGCCAAGAAGCCCAATTCCGATCCCCAAAACCTTACCAAAAAGGGACTTGGTGATTTCAAGAATTTGGGTGCCGTATTTTGCAAGCGCACCGTCCAGATTCCGCTCGAACATGCCCCAAACATCAGCAATTTTCCCGCCGACTACCGGTAGTTCCTTGAGACCTTCGGGTGCTGGAGGGATTTTTATTTCGCCTTTGTCGGCCTGTTCCGCAAACTCGGATCCAAGTTCAGCAGCACCGGAAACCGCAGTTGCGACAGGCCCCAGGGTCAGAACAAGGCCCAACAAAACCAAGATCGTCGCTGCAAGCTTCTTTCGCCCTCCCAATTTGGATTGCATCCAATCAAACACCGGATAGAGCGCCACGCAAAGGATCGTTGCCCAGATGACCACGCTTGCGAGCGGGGCCACCATGACCAATGCGCTATAGAGAAATAGTCCGAGAAACAGCAAGCGTATCGCTAGATCGACAATCTTTGCGTCCTGAGTTTTTTCCATTCCATCCCCCTGGGTTTGTTTTCTGATTATTATACTCAAAAAACGTTATATGTATATTATTTTGAGATTGGGCTGATCACCTATCGATTTGAAGACACAAGTGAATCCGCAATAGGGTTTGAAATGCGCTGGCAATCTGATGCCTGTGCACGAACTCGGTTGGACGAAACCAGGTGCAGTTTATTCGTCTGTTTTCTTGTCGTCTTGGGATAAGATCGTATCAGCCACAGTGGTCGCAGCAGTCACAAAAACGCCCAGCCCTACAATGATGTAAAACATTGTGAAGATTTTCCCCACTGCGGTTTCAGGTGAAAAATCACCAAACCCTACGGTCGAAATTGTAACGACAGAAAAGTAGATTGAGTCGAGCCAACTCCAACCTTCTACAAAGTGGTAGAAGACCGAGGCCCATAAAATCATTCCGACCGTGAAGGCCAAAAGGCCTTTCACTCTGCCATCCTTAAAGGCCGTTCGTATCCCTCTGGTGATTCTGGTAAGCGCGTTCATTGGACTACCTTAGCAACTGACACATAATTACATAGCAGTTTTCGAATTTATTATGAATCGCCTATCGTCGTTTGGTCAAAGACCCTATTCAACTTCATGAGCAAGCCTGCCGTTCCATTCTTCTGTCGAAACTTTGGGTTCAGGCGGATCTGCTATGTAGGACGGTGTCATGATCTGTGTTCCGTTTTCATTGAACACTTCGACTATATTCTCGCGAAGATCGGACAAGATTTTGGGCAAGCTCGATCCACGCGACGTATACGCATTGATCTCATAATTGATCGCGTAGTCAGCCAGTTGCGTCCAAAGGACAAAGGGTTCCGGCGTCTTTTTCAAACCTTGAGTTCGAAGAGCTGCCTCCACAAGCATAGCTTTGATTTTCTTCGGAGGTTCCTCGTATCCGATCCCGACTGAGGTGTGAACCAGCAGTCCTCGCCCATCCACTTTGCGCGAGTAATTCACAACCTCGGAATTTAATAATTGAGAGTTTGGAATACTAATCATCTCGTTTTTTATCGACTTGATGAGTGTTTCCATCAGCTTGATTTCGGTGACATCCCCTATCTTGTCGCCAACCTGAATGCGATCGCCAATGTTTGTACTGCGTCTATAGATAACAAACAGGCCCGCCATCATATTTGAAACAACAGTGTTTGACCCGAGCGAAACCATGATACCTGCGAGAATGGTCAGACCCTGAAAAGCTCGTGAATCAGACCCTGGAATGTAAGGGTAAGCGAATACGAGCGCGATCACGATGATCAATGCCCTGACCAGCATTTTCGTAGGTGCAATCCAATGGTCTTCAAAGTCCTTGATCTTGAAAGCACCATTCTCGAGGTTTTCAAAGAATAGATCGATGCCACGAATGGCCATTCTTGTAACAGCGGCAATGATGGCGAGCATGATCAGGTTTGGAATGTAGCTCATGATTGCCAAGACAACGCTGATGAGCGGCTCACTGACATACTTCAAAAGGATTTGAGCAATACCCTGTGTTTCGGCGAAAGAAAGCAGGACCAGAGAAAGATAGTAGTAGAAGAAGAACAGAAAAAGGACCCACATCAAGATGTGAATTGAATAGACGATGATCGACGCGATAGCCCTGCTCCTTAAGATGGACTTGGTGGCTTCCTCGACTCCTTCCGCCCTCTTCTCCAAGATTTTTCGGATGTATTTCAATAGCTTTTTACGTTTTGCAAAAAATCCATACGAAGCCAAAGCAAAGATTACCGTCCAAGCAAATGCCGCCATGGCACTGCCCACCCTGCCCTCATTGGACCGACCTTCTCGGTATTGGAGGATTGCCGCCTCGATCGCTTCGGATTGAAGCCCCGCAAGAACCTCAATGGCCATTTGTTCGTGTTCAGCATCCGCTTGCGTGGTGATGGTTACCATTTGTCCATCCGCGCGGATTAGTTTTCCGAACTCAGCATCCGAAATCTGCATCTGGACCGTTTTGCTTTGAGACGCATCCGCGACCTGAGCAATTCGCTCTTCGATTTTTGCCGCCCTTTCAATGGCAGGCAATGCGCTCGATCCTCGAACCACGAACAACTCCGCGCCGTCTATAACGACCGGGGCTATGAACTCGGGATCGTCTCTTTCTCCGGGTGTAACGAGGATCTCCTCGGACTGGGCAAACGCGACATTGCACAAGAGAAGAAAAGATACGAACCAAACTGAAAAAGCTCTCATGAGTTTGCTCCTTCCACAGGTATCAAGTGAACATCCCGTTGTGGGAACGGGATCGAAATACCTTCTTCGTCAAACCGTTCCTTTGCTTGACCCGTTAGGTCCCAATAGACTGTCCAATAGTCGTCTGATTTGGACCACGGTCGGCAAAAGATATTGACAGAGTTGTCACCCAACTCACCCACAAAGACTTCTGGCTCCGGCGTTTTCAAACACAGCGCATGTTGGGCTGCCAAGTCTTTCAGAACGTCAATTGCCTGGGCTGCGTTGTCCGAATAGGCGATGCCAAAAACCAGATCGACCCGACGTTCTTCAGATGCGCTCACATTGGTGATCACATCCCCCCAAATCTTGCTGTTTGGCACCACGATGATCTGGTTATCGAACGTTCTGATCTTGGTCGAAACAACTGACATCTCGTCCACAAAACCTGATGAACCACCGACCTGAATATAATCGCCGGTATCGAACGGCTTGAGAACCATGATCATCAGACCGCTTGCAAGATTGCCCAGAGTTTCCTGCAAAGCGAAACCGAGAATAAAAGACAAACCGCCAAGCACCGCAAACAGCGGCGTGACATTCACTCCGAAGAGAGCCAATACGATGAGTATGCCAAGCACAAAAACAACCCAGTAAACCGTTGTGGCTATGAAGCGCTTCAGCATCCTGGAAATCGTTGGAATTTTGCCCAGACCGCGTTCGGTGATCCGTCGCATCATTCTTGCGACAAACATCATGGCCCAGACAGCGAACAAAACGCCCAGGGCAGCCATCAGTACGCCAACGCCGCCATCCCAAGAAAACAGCCAAGCCCAGGCGTTCTGAAAAAGTGTTTGAATATCGGTCGTCTTAAGAGCGCCAGCTTTCAAGGCAAGAATATAGTCGGTGTGAGGCTCTAATTCTTCCGCCTTTGCTCCTTTCAAAGTCCAGGCTTCAAGCACCAGTCGGTAGTTGTTCAGAAAATCTGATCCAGATGCACTTAAGGAAGACAATTGGGACCGTAAGCTGGCCTCTTGCTCTCCTTTTGCTGACCGAAGCTGCAGGTTGATTTGTGCGACGTCTTCGAGTTGCGATCGCACGTAACCCTGCCAACTACCTGCGACGTCAGATAACTCTTCAGCCGTTAACGGGACGAGTAGGATTTCCAAATCATCTGCAGGGATTGTTTTTTCAACCACCTCTTCCAACAAGTTGTTGTTTTCCAGCACAACAATTTCCTGCTCTGGTTCAGTGACTTGAGCGACAACAGGAAACCCATTCGACGACACCGCAACGCACCAAAATAGTAACCAGACCAGTCTAATTCTGCGCAGTCGTTTCATTTGAAGTCCTCTACTCCTATAGCGCTTGAGGAGAGCATAGGAGGACCCATCAAATCTAGACTTATGTTTATTCTTGCATGTTTAAGTGCTGGCAACAGCTATGTTAGGTGCGTCTCGTGGTAGAAAATGGCGATCACTCCAATGAGCCGATTTTACTGCGATGCGAAAATAGAAAACACATTTTTGCAGCCCTTCTAAGCTCGACCAAAATGGGAAACTGGCTTCATCAGATGTGGACACTTTTGGAAAGGTCTTCTCCATGATGCGCTTGAAAGACATCGCAATTGCGAAGGCACATGCTTTCGGCCTAGCTGATGGGGCAACCGGCCAATGAAGTGAGCTCGACCTAGCGAATGCACCACTGCCGAGTGGATGACCTATCATCGAGTTTCGACGCAGCCGTTTGGGCGATTCCACTGATGAATTTCAAGTTTTATCGTGATGCACTTGCCGACGCAGGGGTTGGTCCCAATGACATTGGGTATAATTCAGAAGCCTGGGATTGGCGTTTCCAGACTGCAACACCGAATAACACGACGCCCCACTTCCACAGCTATTGGACTATCGAAGACGGCCCGGTCGTTTTTGAAATGTCTGCGTCCGAAGAGGGTATCGGAATATTCGGCACAATTATGGATGCATGGCAACGCCCTCTGGATGACGTCGGCTCCAACGGTCGGGACCGCGGTTCAGGAGCAAGGTATATGCTGGTACAGCAGGGATAAAACGGCCCTCTGCTTCCGAACGCTCTGGTCTATGAAAAGGACGCAAACTTCAGCTTTGCCGTGCTTCGTCCGATCCTCGCCGGCTGCACCACCGAAGAAGACCTTGCGAAAGCCACGGCGCTGACCAAAAAAAATCAAGGTTTACTAGTTATCTGAAGCAGGCGGTGAGGTGTCGACACAGTATGTCGACATTTACGGGGTGAACTTGAAAACGACGCCTGTCATGGATGGCGGCATATACGGCCACAAGCACCCCCATTTCATGCTCCCGTAAACAATGTCGTTCAATCTGACTTACCCTACGGAGAACCAGCGCCGATTTGCAGCCCAGATGGCTTCAAACTTGTATTTCCAGGTTCGGGTGGTCTTGCACAAATTTTTCAAAGTACTCTGCAAACGTTCCAACGACCGGTGGGAGTTGTTCGTATGGGGGGTAGTACAGCGTCAACCATAACGACGTGATAGACCAGCTTGGCATCACCTGCACGACTTGCCCGCTAGCCAATCCCTTGTCAGTTATGAAATCCGGCAGAACACATATGCCCTCTCCCGCGACCGCAAGAGCGTAGAGGAAGTCTCCATTGTTGGAGATTATCTTTCCGCCTGCTTGAACTGAAACGTTGCTACCTGCATGCGAGAAATCCCAAGTTTCAGCACGACCTTGCGCGCTGTATGACATCAGAAAGTCTGGATTCAGATCGCGCGGATGATCAGGCAGTGGTATGCGTTCAAACAGAGACGGCGCAGCAATCATATGCCGCGGAACTTCGCATAGTTTGCGCCAAATTGTCGATTTATCGGTAGGCGGTCCCGATACACGTACAGCGAGGTCGCAGTTTTCCTCGATCACATCGAGCAGGGTATCGGTGAAGTTGATCTCGACTGAAATATTCGGATAAGCGAGACGAAACCCCGAGATCACTTGCGGCAGCAACGTGACGCCTAGTGATACAGGCGCGGTCAGACGCAGATGGCCCTTATCAGGTTGGTTGGCCCGTTGAAGACTGCGTGTGACCTTTTCAAACCCCTCCAATAGCGGTCTGTACTGCGCAAGGACAGTTGCTCCGGCGCTGGTTAGTGAAACTTGCCGTGTCGTACGCACCAGAAGCTGTGTGCCGAGGTCTCTCTCAAGCTGCGCTATGATGCGTGTTGCTGATGCCGGCGCGATGCCCAGTTCGCGCGCTGCTAGGGAAAAGCTTTTCAGGTCTGATACGGCGCGCAGAACGCGGATGGGCTTAAGCTCGATCATGTCAGCCTAATAATTCCGTTTTCGACAATAATAAAGCCACATACTTATCTATTAACTTTAATAATAGATGCGCCATCTTTGATGCAAGTTGAACACTCGCCAAGGAGCGGAACATGATCAAAGATATCAAAGGGCTGCACCACGTCACATCGATGGCTGCGGACGCCAGCATCAACAACGCTTTCTTCACCAACACCCTTGGCATGCGCCGAGTGAAAAAGACGGTCAATTTCGATGCGCCTGAGGTGTATCACCTCTATTACGGGGACGAGGTTGGAACGCCGGGCTCGGTCATGACCTATTTTCCTTTTGGTCAGATGCCAAAGGGACGCAGAGGTGCCGGCGAGGTAGGTGTGACAGAGTTTGCCATTCCTACAGGTGGTGTCGAATTCTGGAAACAACGTCTTGCATCTGAGGGCGTGACTGGGCTGGCCGATGACACGGTCTTCGGAGAAAAGCGTCTATCTTTTGACGGCCCCGATGGCGATAGCTTTGCATTGGTCGAGTCTGATGCGCGAGGCCGAACAGCCTGGACCAAGGGCGGTGTTCCTGATGAGGCCGCGATTCTTGGGTTCCGGGGCGCTCGGTTCTCTCTGAAGGGTGTTGATGCGACGGGTGAACTGCTGACCTTCATGGGATACCAGAAAGCCGAAACGGAAGGTGACGTCACTCGCTATGTGATCGAAGGGGGCAACGCTGCAGACACGATCGATCTGCAGCAGCTATCGTCAAGCACCCCGACCGCTGGTCAGGGCGCTGGGTCCGTTCATCATATCGCTTTTGCCGTCGAGGACCGCGCCGCGCAACTGCGTGTTCGGCAGGCTTTGCTGGATACAGGCTATCAGGTCACGCCGGTTATCGACCGAGACTATTTCTGGGCGATCTATTTCCGCACGCCGGGTGGTGTGCTGTTTGAGATCGCTACGAACGAGCCCGGTTTTGACCGCGATGAAGACACGGCCCATCTGGGTGAGGCGCTTAAGTTGCCTACCCGCTACGAGCCACATCGCAGCAAGATCGAAAGTCTCCTGCCCACACTTGCATCATGATTTCAGAGGTTGAAATGTCCAAAGATCTCTATCAGGCGCTTGTGCATGCGCCGCAACCCGCCCGTCCGCTTGTCTTTGCCTTTCATGGCACCGGAGGGGATGAGCACCAGCTTGTTGAATTGGCCGGCACTCTTGTCGCTGGCGCCGGGGTCGTGTCACCACGCGGCGATGTCTCTGAGATGGGGGCCGCGCGGTTCTTCCGCCGCACTGCCGAGGGTGTGTATGACATGGAGGACCTTGCCCGTGCGACGGACAAGATGATTGCGTTCATCGAAGCCCATCGCGCATCGCATCCCGGTCATCCGGTTTATGGCTTCGGCTATTCGAACGGGGCAAACATCTTGGCGGCGGTCTTTCTCAAACGCCCGGACCTTTTCGAGCGGGTCGGCCTTTTGCATCCGATGGTCACGTGGGAGCCGAACGCACATCCTAAGCTGATGGGGCAGAAAGTTCTGGTGACCGCCGGACGACGCGACCCAATCACGCCATGGCCAATGACGGAACGCCTTATCAGTTGGCTTTCTGAACATGGTGCCGAGGTCACTTCGGACGTCCATGAAGGCGGACACGAACTGCGAAACTCTGAACTGACGGCTTTAGCCTCCCACTTCAACGGGAATGTCGGCCCTGGGTGAAGGTTCACGCATTGCATTCAACGTAGACAACACGGCGGCTTCTTTGCGCGCCCAGGACATGAACTCATGAATATGCTCTTCACGTTCCCGGCCCGGGTGGCAACATATGAAATAGCTGAACCCGGTTTCCACCACCGGACCGAATGGGCAAACAAGTCGTCCGTCCGAAAGCGCAGAATATACCAACAGCGACCCGCAGAGCGCGACACCCGCGCCTGCGATCGCAGCGTCCACAATCTGGCCACCCGGAGGTCTTTCAAACCGCATGGCTTTCGAAGGATCGACCGCATTCGGAAGCCCGGCGTGTTGGCTCCAAAGAACCCAACTGGGAACCGACCCGTCCAGCATCGGTGTTGTATCGTACAGAACATGCGTGGCCTTGATGTCGGCAGGGGACTTTATGTCAAACGTGTCCAGCACGCCAGGGCTGGCGACCACCAGCATCAACTCGCGGTGGAGCAACTCCGTGTAACGGTCCTCTGGCGGTTCGCTGGTGTATCGAATTTCGATATCGGCGGTCGCGTGGGTTTTGTGGTCCGAAGGGTTTTCGGACTCAATGTGGACCTGAACATCGGGGTGGTCCTTGGTGAACTTGTGCAGCCTTGGCAAAAGCCACTTGCTGATCAGCGCATTGCTGGAACTGATGCGCAGTTTGGGCGTCTTCTTGGGTCGGACCTCATCGACCACCTGACGGATCTGCAAGAACGCTTCGCTGATCGTTGGCTGCAAGCGTTGCCCTTCCGGTGTCAGATGAATCGCGCGGGTCTTTCGCACAAACAAAGCCACCCCAAGGTCGGCCTCCAGCGCCTTGATCTGCTGGCTCACCGCACCCGGCGTTACCGCAAGCTCATAGGCCGCTTCCTTGATCGAGCCGCGCCGCGCCGCGGCCTCAAAGGCGCGCAGACTTAACAAGGAAGGCAATCGGGACAGCGGCATGGCAATACAGAAAAACAGTTTAGCCTAACTAATGCATACCCGCAGAACTTCTGCTTTGTCGAGTTCAAACTAAGCCCCACATCAATGAACAACAGAACTTGGAACTGAGTGAAATGATCAAGATCCACGAAAAAGCATCGCGGGGACGCACGCAAAACGGATGGCTGGATAGCTATCACACGTTTTCGTTCGGCCAGTTCCAAGACCCGACGCGCATGGGGTTCGCCAATCTGCGCGTAATCAACGAAGACAGCCTGATCCCGGGTGGTGGTTTTGCTGCACATGATCACGCGGATATGGATATCATTACACTGGTTCTGGATGGACGGCTGCGCCACGAGGATAATCAGGGCAATGTCGCCAGTATAAGCGCAGGAGAAGTGCAGGGAATGTCGGCAGGCACTGGCGTGCGTCATTCCGAATACAACGGGTCCACGTCGGAGCCCGCAAAATTCCTGCAAATCTGGCTGATCCCGGATCAGGTAGGTGGTCAACCTGCATACACACAAGCCTCGGTTCCGAACGAAGGGGATGTCCTGCTCGCTGGACCCGCCACATTGCACCCTTTGATCCCGTTGAGATCAAGGGCGCGACTGACGCTTCGTCGGTTCACCGAAGGACAAGAACTTGCGCTTTCTGCAAATGGCGAAAGTGACCGCTTCGTTCATCTGCTGGATGGCCTTGCCTATGCCGAGCACGAACGTCTGAGCGCGGGTGACGGAGTACAAGTTCCGCGATCCGAACAGGTCACTATGCAATTGCACACTAACGGGGCTGCGCTGGTTTTCGATATGCCAAGCCCCGTGGCAAGGAAAGAACCTAAAATCCTCAAAATCAGATCAATCGAACCAGAATTGCAAGGAGACCCGACGTGGCTTGGCAACCATATCTCATATCGCTCGCAGCGGGCCTCGGGATTGGGGTCATCTATGGCCTGATCGCAGTCCGCAGTCCCGCCCCGCCAATCATCGCGCTTTTGGGCCTCTTGGGTATGCTCGCCGGAGAAGCTGCAGTGCAATGGATCCGAGGTCATTCCGACGCTGTGTCACAGGCCCTGCATCTGAAATCCTTCGCCGTCACGCAGGCTGAAGAGACGAGCCAACCAACCAAACCCAAAACCCTTTAGCCCCATCTAACCTCAACAAAGGAATGAAAAATGTCCAAACTTGAAGTCCTTACACCTGAGAACAGCCAGATCATCTTCATCGATCATCAGCCGCAGATGGCGTTCGGCGTGCAGTCGATTGATCGTCAGACGCTGAAGAACAACACCGTTGCCTTGGCCAAAGCCGCCAAGATCTTTGACATGCCCACTATCATCACCACGGTCGAAACGGACAGTTTTTCCGGGCACACCTATCCTGAACTTCTGGATGTAAACCCACAGGCGCCTTTGCTGGAACGCACGTCCATGAACTCCTGGGACGATCAGAAAGTCCGGGATGCACTGGCACGAGGAGCTGCGGAAGGTCGCAAGAAAATCGTTGTCTCGGGTCTTTGGACCGAGGTCTGCAATATCACCTTTGCGCTGAGCTGCATGGCCGATACGGACTACGAAATTTACATGGTTGCGGACGCGTCGGGAGGTACGTCGATTGATGCCCACAAATACGCGATGGACCGGATGGTTCAGGCCGGAGTCGTCCCGGTGACCTGGCAGCAGGTTCTGCTGGAATGGCAGCGAGATTGGGCGCGCCGCGATACCTACGATGCTGTCATGGACTTGGTGCGTGAACACTCCGGCGCCTACGGCATGGGCGTCGATTACGCATACACGATGGTCCACAAGGCGCCATCGCGCACCCTCCATACTGGACCAACGCTGGAAGCGGTGCCCGCCGGTAAAGTCGCCGCAGAATAGTCTGTCGCGCAAAGCCCGCTCGGTCCCTTCATCCCTCCCCATGAAACCGAGCGGGAGAATTTCCAAACCTCTCTCAATCTGTGCCCCAGCAGTAGGCACCGACAACTCCCGCTTTGCCAAAGGATGCGCACCATGGCCGCCCCAGACACGATACTCTTCAACGGCAAGATCACGACAATGGATCCCGACAGGCCCGAAGCAGCGGCCGTGGCAATTTCAGGGGATCAGATCACCGCCGTTGGAACGGACAAGGACATGCTTGGGCTTGCGGAACCCGAAACCGAAACCATTGATCTGGGCGGCCAGCGTGTAATTCCCGGCCTGATCGACAGCCATACGCACATCATCCGACAAGGCAACAACTTCGCCATGGAGCTGCGCTGGGACCACGTTCCGTCGCTTGCCGACGGTCTGCGCATGCTGAAGGCTCAGGCAGAGCGTACTCCTGCCGGGCAATGGATCCGCGTGGTTGGTGGTTGGTCTGTTGATCAATTCGCCGAAAAGCGGTTGCCGACGATTGATGAGATCAATGCGGTCGCGCCAGATGTGCCTGTCTACGTGTTGCACCTCTATGATCGGGCGTGGCTGAACAAAGCCGCCCTGCGTGCAATCGGCATCGACAAACACTTTTACGAGCCCTTTGTCTCAGGACGTCTGGAGCGGGACGATCAGGGCAACCCGACTGGTCTCGCGATGGCGCGCCCCAACGCGCAACCGCTTTACGCGTTGTTGGATATGGCCCCCAAGCTGGATTTCGAACAGCAGGTCACCTCGACCAAGCACTATTTCAAGGCGCTGAATGGTCTTGGATTGACCTCGGCTTTGGATTGCGCGGGTGGGTTCCTGAACTATCCAGATGACTACGGCGTCATCACCGAGTTGAACAAACGCGGCGAGCAAACCGTGCGCATCGGCTATCAGCTTTTTGCGCAGCGTCCGATGTTTGAGCTGGACGATTTCAAACGCTGGAATGACATCGTCAAGCCAGACGAAGGAAACGACTACCTGAAATGCGTGGGCGCGGGCGAGATGCTGGTCGCGTCTGCCTATGATTTCGAAGATTTCAGCTACCCACGCCCCGATCTGCCCAAGCGGATGGAGGGGGACCTCAGGCCGGTACTCGAGTTTCTGTTCGAAAACCGCTGGCCGATCCGTTTCCATTGTACTTACGAGGAAAGCGCCCACCGGTTGCTGAGCCTTATTGAGGAGGTCGGTCGTGACAAAGGGTTGGAAGAGCTGAACTGGATTTTCGATCACGGTGAGACGATCTCAGAATCTACAATGGAGTGGGTTGCCCGTCTGGGCGGCGGTATCAGCTATCAAAACCGCATCGCCTTTCAAACCACAGCCTATCGCGACCGTTACGGCGAAGATGCCCTGCGCGAGGTCATGCCGGTCAAGAAGATGATGGCCTCGGGTGTGCCTCTGGCTGCTGGCACGGATGCGACGCGGGTGTCGTCCTATAATCCGTGGTTGGCCATTCACTGGGCCGTTTCTGGCAAAGGTCGTGGCGGAGACGTCATCTGGAGTGCAGCGAACCGCTTGGATCGGCACGACGCGCTGCGTCATTGGACCGCCGCTGGGGCTTGGTTCAGCCGAGAAGCGGGAAAGAAAGGTCAGATCAAGGCGGGGCAATGGGCGGATATCGCCGTGCTCGACCGGGATTATTTCGCGATCGCCGAGGACGAGATCACCGAAATCGAGGCCGACCTGACACTGACGGGCGGCAAGATCGTGCATGCCAAGGCTCGATTTGCGGCGCATGCACCTGCTCCTATGCCAGAGCTTCCAGATTGGTCACCCGTTCCAATTTTCGGTGCACCCGGCGCTTCGACGCAAAGCCAAGGCAGCCTTGCCGCTGAATAGAGGCAAGACCTCAGGAGATTTCCCATGTTGGACGATCAAAAGCTAAAAATCACTTACAGCGAAAGCGATACAAAAGCACGATACGGCGCTTCGGTGTCCGGGATCGTGAGCGAGGCAGAACTGACACTGTCAAAAGTTACGCCCAGCCTCGTTATCGCCGACCACACGTTTGTCCCGGAAGAGTTGCGTGGTCGCGGCTTGGCTCGGACCTTGGCCGCGCAACTTGTGGCGGACGCGCGCGACAAGGGTCTCCGCATTGTGCCTCTTTGCCCGTTTGTGCGGTCCTACGCCGAAAGAAACCGCGAGGAGTTGGCAGATGTCATCCAGTGGTAGTATCGCGAAACCAGCACCTGCGGCATCAAACTCGGCTTGGGCCCCGTTCAAACATCGGGCGTTTGCGCTTCTTTGGGTAGCGACCCTAATCTCTAACGTCGGCACTTGGATGCATGATGTGGGCGCTGGGTGGCTGATGACGACGCTCAACTCATCTCCGGCGGTTGTCTCACTTGTGCAGGCGGCAACAACCCTGCCAGTGTTCATCTTCGCCTTGTACGCTGGTACGCTGGCGGACCGGTTGGACAAACGTAAGCTGTTGATCACAGTGAACGTGGTGCTTCTGGTACTGGTTTCGGTGCTAACCGTGCTGGTTCAGCTCGAACTGGTAACACCGACGCTGCTGATCCTGTTCACGTTGGCCATCGGAACAGGCACCGCCTTCATGGCTCCGGCCTGGCAAGCGATCGTGCCAACTCTGGTGCCGCGAGATGCGTTGCAACCAGCCATTGCGTTGAATTCAATGGGCATCAACATCAGCCGCGCGATCGGCCCTGCCTTGGCGGGCGTTTTGATTGCATCGGTCAGCTTGGCGGCGCCTTTTGCGGTCAATGCGGTCAGTTATCTCGTGATCATTGGCGCTCTGTTGTTTTGGAAGCACGACGTCGGCGTTTCGAAGACATCTCAGCCTATGTTCAACGCGATGATGACCGGCATGCGGCACGTCGCACACAACGGCCCGCTCAAGGCCACGTTGATCCGATCCTTTGCCTTCTTCATCTTTGCCTCTGCCTATTGGGCTCTGCTGCCGCTGGTCGTCCGGACAATCGAAGGTGGCGGGGCAACGCTGTATGGATTGTTGCTGACGTTGATCGGTGCCGGGGCCGTTGCGGGAGCTTTGACACTTCCGCAGTTCCGCGCGAGGCTTGATGCAAGCACTACAGCTGCAGGCGGCACCATCGGCACTGCCGTTGCCATGGCAATTCTCGCAACGGCGACAACGCCTCCCTTGGCTTATATCGCCGCATTGTTGGGTGGCTTTAGCTGGATTGCCGTTCTCACCACGTTCAATGTGTCGGCGCAGACCGCGCTGCCCAACTGGGTCAGGGCCCGAGGATTGTCTGTGAATCTAATGGTTTTCTTCGGGTCCATGGCGTTTGGATCAGCATTCTGGGGTCAGGTGGCCACGGCAACATCTGTTTCGATCACCTTGCTGATCGCAGCAGGCGGTTTGATCGTTGGCTTGCTTCTTACGCGCAAGTTTCAGCTTGGTCAGGGCGAAGATCTGGACCTGACGCCCTCTATGCATTGGCCGGCACCACAAGTTGCTCTTGAGGAAGACGGCTTGGCATCCCGCGGTCCTGTCATGGTCGAAGTTGAGTATCGCATCCGACCCGAGGACGAAGCTGCGTTTCTGTCCGCGATTCAAGAATGGTCAGGCGAGCGATGGCGCGACGGAGCCTATGACTGGAGCGTTTTTCAAAGTGCAGAAGAGCCTGAGCTATGGGTCGAGGCCTTCATGGTCTCATCTTGGGAAGAACATCTGGCCCAGCACGAGCGTGTGTCACAGCAAGATCGGGACCTTCAACGGACCGTCGCAGCCTTCGATACCCGTGAAAGCGGGCCTGTCGTTCGCCATTTGATCGCACCATGATGAGAGTGTTTGTGATGCTATCGATTTTGGTCACCCAAAGGCCCATTCTTTCGGCCACAGTCCTTGTTGCGCTGTTCTGGGCCCATGCGCCGGAGCAGGCATCCGCGGCTGGTGCGGAGTTTGAAGGCCGTATCGAAGCAGTCAACCGATCGGACGTGCATAGCCGGGCGGAGGGCATTGTCGAAGAAGTGCTGGTTGAGCAAGGCGACTATGTTGAAGCGGGTACGCCATTGCTGCAACTACGAAACGATCTGGAGAAACTGGCGGTCGATGCTGCGCGTGCAAAGCTGGCCAAAGCCGAAGCTCTCTTGC
Source organism: Ruegeria sp. CK3 (assembly GCF_056536565.1). NCBI lineage: Bacteria > Pseudomonadati > Pseudomonadota > Alphaproteobacteria > Rhodobacterales > Roseobacteraceae > Ruegeria > Ruegeria sp. CK3. The sequence continues at coordinate 169,131 of NZ_JBQFPV010000003.1, read as the reverse complement.
TTCAAGCCCGAGATAGATTGGAACGCGCAGCCCAACTCTCTACGCGGGGAGCGGCAACAGAGGTTGCATTGTTGGACGCCGAAACAAATCTGGCTTTGGCTGAGGCCGAAAGGGCTTTGGCGAAAACCGAGTTGGAGATCGCACAAACCAACTTCGACGACACGCTCATACGTGCACCGATCTCAGGACATGTTGAAGACCCGCGTGTTGGACCGGGTTCGCTGGTTGAGTTCAATTCGGGCGACCCGCCCCTGTTTCAACTCGTAAATCTCAACCGCCTGCGCGTTGTGTTCGAGATTCCCTATGCCCAATGGGTTTCGGGGTTGAACACGAGCATCACGCGCTCGCAGGAGTTATCAAATTCTGGCTGGTTCCATGTTGAAACGGAGGTCGGTCAGGTTCTGCCGAACGCAATTCCGCTTACCGGATCGGCGGTCTGGTTCGATGAAAACAGCGGAAAAATTCGCGTGTGGGCAGATCTAGAAAACCCCGACCAAACGTTGCGACCGGGAATGAAAGTTCGTGTCACGCCCTTTGTCCAGCCAGTCACAGGCGCCGAGCAAGACCACTCCATGGTCAGGCCATGACGAAATCCACCCCACAAGACCCCCTCAACATCAGGCATCACAAGGACTGTTCCAAATGATCAAATTCGAATTGAACGGCCGACCCGTAGAGGTTGAAAACCCCCCTGACGAAATGTTGCTGCTGGTCCTTCGAGATACGCTCAAACTCAAGGGTACGAAATACGGGTGCGGTGCTGCCATGTGTGGAGCCTGCACGGTGCATGTGGATGGTGTGGCGTCATTCGCCTGTCAGATGTCGGTCAGCGATGTGGAAGATGCGCAGGTCACGACGATCGAAGGGTTGTCCGAAGACGGTTCGCATCCTGTTCAGAAGGCCTGGATCGAAGAACAAGTCGCACAATGCGGATATTGCCAGTCGGGTCAGATCATGCGCGCGGCGGCACTTCTGGCGGACAATCCATCCCCGACACGCGAAGAAATCGTCGATGAGATGAGTTCGAACTTGTGTCGATGCGGAACGTACAACCGAATTTTCAAAGCCATCGAACGCGCAGCCAAGGAGGTTTGAGATGACTATGGCCATGAACCGCCGTGGATTTCTACAAGGCGCTGCCGGATTGACATTTTTCATCGGTGCGGGTGGCATCTCATCCGTCCGGGCTGAGGCAGCTGTTGGCACTCTGGATGTCAATCACTGGTTGACGATCCGCGCCGATGGAAGCATCCGGATCGTCTTTCCTTCGACCGAAATGGGGCAAAGCAGCTACTCCACGTTACCCCAAATCCTCGCTGAGGAACTGGATGCAGCTTGGGAAGACGTTGAGATCGAACAGCTAAACGCTGATGATCGACGCTTTGGAAATCAGCTGTTTGGCGGTGTTCTATATACGGCTGGCAGTACCGGAACGCAGTTCTATTTTGACCCGATGCGCAAGGCGGGCGCGCAGGCGCGCGACGTTTTGCTGCAAATCGCAGCACGTGAATGGGCTGTGGACAAAGCCAGCCTTAGGACCGAACCAAGTGTTGTTTTGGGTCCCGATGGCCAACAGGCCGGGTATGGTGAATTGGCGGCGCTTGGTTCAAGGGATGTGACGGTACCAGACGCTGAGACCGTGCCGCTGAAAGACCCATCCGCGTTTCGGATCATCGGGCAAGACCTACCGCGTCGCGATGTTCCGGCCAAAAGCACAGGTCAGGCCGAATACGCGATCGATGTGGATGTGCCCAATATGGCCTATGCGGCGGTCGTACGCGCACCAGTCGAGGACGAGGTACCGCTTTCCATCAAGGACACTGCCGCACGCGAAGTACCGGGCGTCATCGACATCGTGACCGTACCTGACGGTGTCGCCGTCGTCGCGGAAAGCCTGTGGTCTGCCTTGGGCGCACGGGGTTCGCTTGAGGTCGAATGGTCCACCACCTCACCCTTCCGGACCTCAAACAGCGAAGAGACGCTGGCCGAATACGCCGCCGCTGTCAGCGTTCCCGAAGCGTCGGGTGCAACCTGGGCCGAGAAGGGCGACGCCCCTGCAGCCATTGGCAACGCAGACCGTCAATTTTCGCAACTCTATCTGTCGGACTATGCCTACCACGCTCAGATTGAGCCGATGGCGGCCGTCGCCGATGTCGATGCGGACGGGCAAGGTGCCGAGGTTTGGGCAGGCACGCAAACGCAGTCGTGGACTGCGCGCACCGTGTCCGATGTGCTGGGCATCCCCATCGAAAGCGTTCGACTGAACATGATGACGATGGGCGGAGGCTTTGGTCGACGCACAGCCCTGATGCAGAACTATGTGCGTGATGCGGCGCTGTGCTCTAAGGCCGTTGGACGCCCTGTCAAAGTGATCTGGCCGCGTGAAGACGACGTGAAACAGGGGACCTTCCGCCCGGCTGCGGCCCAAAAGCTTGAGGCCGGTCTGACAGCGGAGGGAAAACTGGACGGGTGGTATCACAAGGTCGCCACACCAACGGTCATTGGTTTCTTCAACCCGCTGCGTTGGGATGCGGTGAACCCGAACGATGTGATTTCAATGCGTGGTGCAGAGAGCAAATTCTATGGGATCAAGGATTTCCGCGCCGATCACCTGATCATGGACCGGCACGCCCGCCTTGCCCCCTATCGCGGCATTGGGGCGTCTTACACGGCCTTTGCGGCAGAGTGTTTTATGGACGAACTGGCAGAACAGGCCGGGCGGGACCCATTGGAGTTCCGGCTAGATCTTGTTTTTGAAAACCCGCGTGGGCGACACCTGCTTGAGAAGGTGGCCGAGATGTCCGATTGGCAAAATCGGGGTGATCGAAACCTAGGACTTTCTTTCGCTGGCTACAGCTCCTCCATGGCCGCAGGTGTAGCGGAAGTTGAAGTTGACGCGGACAGCGGAGAAATCCAGATCACCAACTTCTGGGCCGCAATCGATGCCGGCCTGATCGTCACGCCAGACAACGCACTCAATCAGATCGAAGGTGGTATCGTGTTCGGTATCTCGATGGCTCTTTCCGAAAAGATCGATATCGAAAACGGCGAAGTGGTGCAAAGCAACTTCTGGGATTACGAGATCACGCGCGCGTCGCAAATGCCGGAAATCGAGATCTACGTCGCAGAGGTCGATGCACCGCCTGTTGGTGTTGGCGAGGTTGGCACTCCGATGGTGCCTGCGGCTATCGCCAACGCATTCTATGCCGCGCAAGGCAAGCGCCTGCGCCACATGCCGTTTACACCTGACCGCGTCACTGCCGCGCTGAAAACGTAACGGGCTAAGGATACTGCCGGTCTTTTCCTTTGACCGGCGGCACATGTGCCAAGACCCAACTACAGACAAAGGACCCAATGCATGAGTTGGAACCCCACGCATAACCCTGAGCACCCAAACGCTTCGGCAGACAGTGTTGAAACTCTGATTATTCCGCGCGCCCGTGATCTTGGTGGGTTTGAGGTCCGGCGTGCATTGCCCGCGCCCGAACGCCAGATGGTTGGACCGTTCATCTTTTTCGACCAGATGGGCCCGGCCGAGTTCGTCACGGAAGGCGGTATAGACGTTCGCCCTCATCCGCATATCGGTCTTGGAACCGTAACCTATTTGTATGATAGCGAGTTTGAGCATCGCGACAGCTTAGGCACTCATCAGATGATCTATCCGGGCGAAGTGAACTGGATGGTTGCAGGCAAGGGCGTCACGCATTCGGAACGCACCAGCGCGGAAACACGGGCCAAGCGAAATAGGTTGTTCGGGATTCAAACTTGGATCGCGTTGCCAAAAGACCGGGAAGACATGGCGCCGGACTTTGAACACCATAAGAACGCGGCGCTACCTGAGCTTCAAGATACGGGCATTCAAGCAAAACTCATACTCGGATCAGCTTATGGCAAATCCAGCCCCGTGACGATGCAATCCGAGACGTTTTACGTCGACGTCATTCTTTCGCCGGGCGCTCGTTTTCCATTGCCGAATGATCAGGAAGACCGTGGGATCTACGTTACTGAAGGGTCGGTTGAAATCGCGGGTGACATCTTTGACGCCGGACAAATGATGGTCTTTCGACCAGGCGACAAAATAAGCGTTCGGGCTGGTGAAAAGGGTGCGCGTCTTATGGCGCTGGGTGGGGCAACCCTCAGCGAGGAGCGTTTCATCTGGTGGAACTTCGTTTCGTCGTCCCGAGACAGGATTGAAGACGCCAAAGAGTCTTGGAAGGCGGCGGATTGGGCCAATGGCCCCTTCAAACTGCCACCGGGTGACGACGCCGAGCATATCCCGATTGCGCCAGAACTAGAGCAAACCTTGCCCAATAGAAAAACCGAGCCTTCGGCCTGACTGTCAGACCGGGTTTGAAGGTTTTTTGAAGTGCGCAAAACCCGTTCTAGAGGCCCAAAATATTTCGTGCCTGGTCGGCTGTCGCAACCGGGCGGTTGTATTGGGCACAAATCTCTGCAGTCCTTGTCACAAGCGCTGCGTTTGAGGGTGCCAACGTATTGCGATCTAGGCGTACGTTGTCTTCGAGGCCGGTTCGCGCGTGGCCACCTGACGAAATGGCCCAGTGGTTAAGAACCTCCTGTTGGGCACCAATGCCTGCAGCGCACCACGGCGCACCTGGAAACAGTCGGCCAACTGTCCTCACGTAGAAATCGAATACGTCCCGATCCGCAGGCATTGCGTTTTTCACACCCATCACAAATTGCACATAAGGCGTGTCTTTGATTTGCCCTTTCTTGTGCATCTCGGCCGCCTTCAGGATGTGGCTCAGATCGAACGCTTCGATCTCTGGTTTGACGTCATAAGTCGCCATTTCAGCTGCGAGCCAGTCGACAAGATCGGGTGGATTTTCATAGACGCGCGTGGGGAAGTTGTTCGACCCCACGGACAACGACGCCATATCCGGCCGCAACGGCAACATGCCGCCCCGCGTCTTGCCCGCCCCCGATCGCCCTCCAGTCGAAAACTGGATGATCATGCCAGGGCAGTGTTTCTCAAGCCCCTCTTTCAACCTTGCGAACTTTTCCGGGTCGCTCGATGGCGTCTCGTCGTCATTTCGAACATGAGCATGGCAAATGGATGCTCCTGCCTCAAAAGCGGCCTGTGTGCTTTCGACTTGTTCCTCGACTGTTATGGGCACGGCCGGGTTATTGGCCTTGGTTGGTAAGGACCCTGTTATGGCAACACAGATGATGCAGGGTTCGGACATTTCAGGCCTCTTGCGGTGCGAGGACAAAGTCGAATTCGACATCCCAGTAGGGACCTTCAAAGCCAACTTCCGCAGATCGCGCCGGTTCATCGACCCGGTTGAATTCGGCGATCAGGCTTTCTTTGACCCCAAAAACCGCATCCGAATTGATATATTGGTCGTCGGGATCGAAAATATGCGTGGTCAGGTCGTCATACCCTTCTTTGGATACGATGTAGTGTAGGTGTGCTGGTCGGTACGGGTGTCGACCAAGACGCTTCAACAGATCGCCAACCGGCCCGTCATCCGGGATTGGATAGTTCTTTGGCCGCACCGCACGGAACCAATACGTCCCGTCAGCACCGGTCGTGAAGACGCCACGCAGGTTGAAATCAGGTTGAATACCTTTCTGTTGCACGTCGTAAAACCCGTCATCATTGGCCTGCCAGACATCAATCTTGACGCCTTCCAGCGGGTTGCCCTCAACATCGGTGACACGACCCCGCACCACCATGTGCTCACCCTTTTGGTCGAGACAAATGTTGTGCCCCATCTCGTATTCCGGGGCACCTCCCACGTGGAAAGGTCCCAGAACAGTGTTCTCGGAAGCCCCGGTGGGGCGGCGTGAGTTCACGGCATCCACCAGCATCGACACGCCCAGGACATCGGACAGAAGAATGTACTCCTGCCGCCAATCATCGCACATGTGCCCAACCTTGGTCAGGAACATGATCGCCTCGAACCATTCCTGCTGCGTCGGCTCAATTTCCTTCACGGCTTCATGGAGCTTTCTGGTGATGACTTCCATCACCTGCTTCAGCCGTTCGCTTTCTGCGTTTTTGTTGCGTGCCGTGACGACCTCGGCCGAGTTTTCCTCGGTAAAGTATCCCATCTCATGCGAGTCCATTGTGGCCTCCTGACCTGTGTAAGTTTGCTCCAGATTGGCTCATCGCGAAAGCACCGTGGTCAGCGCGCGACGCAGTTCGGCTTCGGCATCCGCAGCCATATCGGCTGAGCGCCATGCCACGTGTTGATCAGGACGGACCAACAAACAGCCCGTATCCGAAATCTCCGACGCGCGCGCCCAATCCCCGGTGTGGTCGACATAGGTCTGGCGCGGGCCGATGACGTGACAGCGAATGGGCATGCCAAGTTCTTTCGAGACGGTTTCCGCCGCATTCACCCACGCCTCACCACCGATACCGGTAAGCACAGTGAATTCTCCGCGACCGCATAAATCCAGAGTTGAATGTTTGCTCCCTGTATCATGATCAAACACCCAGACATGTGGAATGCGCGCGCCGGACCAAGTCGTCGGCTGGTAGTGCAGCTCAGCATCCTGATCAAAACCGGGATTGGGTTGACCATCCGTTTCAATCGCACAGGAGTCGTAGCGTTGGTTCATTTCTACGCCATGCGCATCGAACTCATATTTCTTGAAGGCAATCGCCTCGCGAATGGCCTGCCTTTGTGCCGCAGCTTCCGGCGTTGATCCTGTGCGAGCCTCTAGATTGCTTTGCATGACCTCTGGGTCGACACCTTCGGCCATTCCGAGCGATTCAAAGATGGGACCGAATTCACAGATGGATTGGTTGGCCCGTGTGACGATCTGCTTTGCCACGGGCGCGCGTTCTTCGCTGTAGCTGTCCAGCAAGTTCTCGCCAGCATGGCCTTTCAGGACTGCAGCCAGTTTCCAGGCGAGGTTGAAACTGTCCTGAATTGAGGTGTTCGACCCCAGCCCGTTTGACGGAGGGTGTCGGTGCGCCGCGTCACCCATTATGAACACGCGATCCTTTTGCATATGGGTCGCGTACATATTGTTGACGGTCCAGGTGTTGGCGCTGATCAGTTCGATCTCAAGCTCAGGGTCGCCAACCAATTGCCGTGCAACCTGAGTGGCCATGGCCTCATCCACCTCGGGGGCGGGTTGGTTGATGTCATAGCCCCAAACGATGAGCCATTCGTTCCATGGGCGGACCATGCGGACTAGACCCATGCCAATTCCACCGACATTCGCACCCGGTTGCATCACCCAATAGAGGACCGAGGGTCGATGCGCGACGTATTTACTGAGGTCCGCACGGAACAGGATGTTCATGGACCCACCGACGCCCATCTGTCCTTCAAAAGGCAAACCGGCATGTTCCGCGACCAGAGAATTGCCTCCGTCCGCGCCGACCAGGTATTTCGAACGGATCGTGATTTCTTCGCCCGACAAACGATCCAAACACGTCGTTGTCACACCATCTGCGTCTTGCTCATGCCGCAAGTATTCGGTGCTCATCCGCGCCTGAGTCCCACGGCGACAAGCGGTGCCAAACAGGATCGGTTCCATGAATGTCTGCGGAAGATCGTTCATCATCGTCGGGCTGGACAGCAAGTGCTCGGCCTTGGACAGAGGATGATTGCCCCAGCTTTTCATCCGCCCGATTTCTTCACCGGCGAGGCTTTCGCAGAACACGTTTTCACCCATCAGATCCTGATGCGCGGCGTGCATATAAGCTTCGGCCTCGACCTCATGACCAAGGTCGCGCAGCACCTCCATCGTGCGCTGATTGGTGATATGTGCCCGCGGTGTATTGGCCAGCCAGCGATAGCGGTTGATGACCATATTCTCGACGCCATAGCTCGACAGCAGAGCCGCCGTTGCAGACCCCGCCGGGCCGGTCCCGATGATCAGGACATCCGTTGTGATGGTGGCCATAAGCTCTCTCCCTTGTTCTTTGAATTTCTCAGGACCGCGGATCCCAGAGGCGGCCGTCATATTCGGCCTCATAGGCTTTGCCGTCCGGGTAGCTGACCAGTTCCAGCTGCATGCCCCAGGGGGCGAGGAAATAGACCCAGGTCTCGCCAGCGCTTGGCCCGTCGGTCATGGTTGTCGGGTTGCCCAGAACCTCAATACCTTTGTCCTGCAAATAGCTGACGGCACCTTCCATATCGGTGGTGTAGAACGCGATATGATGACCGCCGATATCCGAGTTGCGCGGCAGTTTCGTATCCTGATCCGGCGCGGTGTATTCGAAGATTTCGAAATTGGCGCCGTTGCCACAGCGTACCAGCCGCATCGTCGGGATCTCGGCCTTGGCGTCCACGTTCAGGTGGTCTGCCATCCAAGTGCTGTCACCGCCCGAGAACGGCCCCAACGGGTAAAACACATTGCAACCGATTACGTCCTGAAAGAAGGTGACAGCCTCATCGACACTCGGGACTGTAAATCCCACGTGGTCCGTGCCGGTCATTCCCGGCAAGGAACTGCCAGCAAATGCGCCAGTTCCAAGTGCTGTGACTGCGACCGTTGCGAGTGTTTTCATGGATCAATCCTCCTTGTTCGACTGCGCGCCAACCACCAAACGACGGCGCACGGGGAATATTTGAAGTCCGGTTTTCTCAGAGATCAGGCCCCAGATGCCGCGCGGTGCGAAGAGCATGACGGCGATCCCGATCAGCCCGAGCACCATGAGATACCAGGAGCCGTAGTCAGCCAGCAGGCTTTGTAGGATGAAGAAGATCAGCACGCCTAGAATCGGGCCTTCGATGGTGCCGATGCCTCCGATCACGACGATGAAAATCACGTAAGCCGTCCAGTCGGTGACCGAGAACGCCGCATCCGGTGAAATCCGCAGTTTCTGAACGTAAATCAGAGCGCCCGTTAGTCCCGTCCCAGCGGCTGAGACGAGGTAGACTAACCACTTCATCCGCACCGCGTCGACGCCGACGGATTTCGCTGCTTCGACATTGTCGCGTACCGCAGCCAGCGCCAGCCCGCGCTTTGTTCTGAGCAACCAATAGATGCCCGCAATCGTTGCGATCACCAGCGCCAATGCCAGCCAGTAGGTCAGGATATCGCGCGCTGCCGCTCCGCGAACGTCAAAGGTGGTCTGGATCCACTCGGTGGCCCACATCTCACGTGTTGCGGTGCGCGGCAGAGAGGTTCCGGTGCCACCGCCGAGCACTTTCCATTGGGCCACCAGCAGGCGCATGACCTCGGCGATGACCCATGTTCCGATGGCGAAATAGGCCCCTTGCAGGCGGAAGGCGAAGAAGGCTGTGGGAATGGCGACAATCAGGGCCGCAACGCCGCCCAGCAGGATTGCCGGAACTGGGTCCATACCCCAAAGGATGACACCGCCGAACATGGCGTAGGCCCCCATGCCCACGAAGGCTTGCTGACCGACGGACACAAGGCCACCATACCCCGCCAGCAAGTTCCAGAACTGCGCCAGAACAAGCATCGTAAAGATGAAGAACAGGTCTTGAATCAACCCCCTGCTCGCAAATGTCGGCAGCAGGATGAACAGGATGATCAGTGCGATGCAGACGGCTCCGGCAGTGTTTGACGCGCGGGTCTGTGTCTGGACGAGGTAAATCGAAGTATCTGCCATCAGTCCACCGCCCTTGGAAATAGGCCTCTGGGTTTGATCAGAAGCACGATGAGAAACGCCAGGTGGCCAGCCAGGATTTGCCATTCGGGATTGATCGCCGCACCAACAGTCTGAGCCACACCGATGATGATGCCGCCCGCAAGCGTGCCCCACAGGCTGCCCAGCCCGCCGATAATCACTGCCTCGAAAGCATAGATCAGGCGCGCGGGGCCGATATTGGGATCGAAATTCGCGCGCATCCCCAGGTAAAGCGCGGCCAGTGTCACCACCAGCATGGCGATCGCCGTCGCGGTTGCAAAGATGCGTTCGGGGCGGATACCCATCAGCCCAGCCGTGACCGCATCATCGGATGTCGCGCGGAAGGCGCGGCCCAGTTCGGTCCGATAGAACAGTTGGTTAAGCGCAACGATCACGAAGATCGCGGACCCGAAGGTCAACAGAGGCAACACGCCAAGGTTCAGCCCCCCCACCTGCACCGAGGCTGTAGTGATCTCACCCACTGGCAGGCGCTGGCTGTCGGCGGAAAACCCTTCAAGCAGCGCATTCTGGAGGACCACGGACAAGCCAAACGTGACCAGCAAAGGCGACAAGATGTCCGGCCCCAGTACCCGGTTCAGCACGTGGCGCTGCAAGGCCCAGCCCACACCGAACATGACAGGCGCGGCGATGAACACCGCCAGGAACGGGGAAAGACCCAGAAGCGAGACAAGCAGCAGGATCAGGTAGGCAGCAAAGACGATCAGGTCTCCGTGCGCAAGATTGACCAATCGCATGATCCCGAACACAAGGCTGAGACCGGCCGCGAACAGGGCATAGAGCCCGCCCAGCAGGACGCCCTGAATGATGGTGTCGATCCAGATCATGCGGCGGCCCCTCCGAAATAGGCGTCATGAATGGCCTCGCGGCTGAGCGTGTCTGCCGTGCCCTCCAACGTGACGCGGCCTTCCATCATGCAATAGACGCGGTCGGCCACCTTCAGCGCCTGACCGATGTCCTGCTCGACCACGATCAGACTGGCCCCGGCCTCCTGAATGCGGGGAACGGCGGCGTAGATATCCTTGATAACGACGGGCGCGAGGCCGAGGCTGATCTCATCGCACAACAAGACACGCGGGTTACTCATCAACGCGCGGCCTATGGCTACCATCTGTTGCTGACCACCCGACAAGGCAGTGCCCGGATGGTTGCGCCGTTCTTTCAGGATCGGGAACAGGTCATAGATCGTCTGCAAAGACCAATGCCCCTGTACCTTGCGACCATATGTTCCGATCAGCAGGTTTTCCTCGACGCTCAGCGACGGAAACAGCTTGCGGCCTTCGGGCACCATCGCGACGCCGCGCCCCATGATCTCGTCCGAGGTCAGATCACCGATGGGTTGGCCGTCGAACCGGACCTGATCCGGACCATTTGTCAGTACACCCGAGATCGAGCGCATCAGGGTGGACTTCCCTGCCCCGTTTGCACCAATGATGGCGACGGTCTCGCCCTGTTCCAGATGGATATCCACGCCGAATAGGGCTTGAAAATCTCCGTAATGCGCGGTCAACGCTTGGGTTTCCAGCAAACTCATCAGACCTCGATCCCCAGATAGATTTCTTTGACTTCGCGGCTGTTCATGATCTCATCCGGATCGCCCAGACCGATTACCTTGCCGAAATCCAGAACCAACAGCCGCTCGACCACCGAGGTGAGCGCATGCAGGACGTGTTCGATCCAGATGATCGTCACACCGCTGCCGTGCAGCCCCTTGATTGTGTTGATCAGCGCGGTGCATTCGGCATCGGTCAGACCCCCGGCAATTTCGTCAAGCAGCAGCAGCTTTGGGTTCGTCGCCATTGCACGGGCCAACTCCAGCCGTTTGCGTTGCAACAGCCGCAATCCACCGGCCGTGTCATTGGCCACATCCAAAAGTTCCGTTTTCTCGAGAATGCGGGCGCAGTCCTGTTCGACCTCCTGTTCGGATTTGCTCTGCCCGTGCGTCGCGGCCACCAGCAGGTTTTCGAACACCGTTAGATGATCAAACGGCTGAGGGATCTGGAACGAGCGCCCAATACCCGACAAGCAGCGCTGCATCGGCGGCACGCGCGTCACGTCAGCCCCGTCGAAATGGATCGATCCCGCATCTGAGGTCAGATTGCCCGTTATCAGATTGAACAGCGTCGACTTGCCCGCCCCATTCGGACCAATGATCCCAAGGGCCTGCCCCTGCGCGACATCAAAACTGACATCGTCAGTGACGGTGAGCGCACCGAAGCTTTTTGAGACGTTTTTGAGCGAAAGAATGGTCATACCGGTGTTCCTGCCCCGGACAGGGTCCGGGGCGCTGGTTTCGTTGCGATCAGGAGATTTCTTCCATCACACCTGCAGTCGGAATTTCGGGTGCTGAAGAGTTGTCGACGATCACGAGGTCATAGCTGCCATTGTCGAGCAGCCTCCACTGTCCTCCGACCAAGGGTGTTTTCGCAACGTTCTGCGCAGCGAAGGGTGGCAAGCCCACACCATCAAAGGCGATCCGGCCAACAATGGAATCCAACTGCGTGGCAGCGATGGCCTCAGCCACTGCATCCCCGTCACCTGCGTCATCAACACGTCCCATGACGTTAGCGGCCATTTCAAACAGTGCGTGCACAAAGCCGATGGGCTGGGTCCATTGGCGGCTGGTGGCGGCCATGTAACCCTGAGCCAATTCAGCCGAGCTTGCGCCGGTCAACGACGATGAGAACGGATGCGTCGGTGACCACCACACCTCGGAACTCAGGTTGTTGCCTGCGTTACCCAAAGCTTCGACGGCCTGCGGGAACAGGATCGCTTTGCCAATGCTCGCCGCCTTTGGGGTGAAACCTTGCTGCTTGGCCTGGCTCCAGAAGGTGGTGAAATCAGGCGGGATCGGCACGCCGGTTACAATTTCAACATTCGCCTGACGAAATGCGTTGATCTGGGCCGAGAAATCGTCGGTCAGGTTCTGGTACCGTCCGGGATCTGTCAGGCTATATCCCAACTCGGATAGAACCGGCGGGAAGCCCACATTCGGGTCGCCCCAAGCATTGCCATCACCGTCATTCGGGAACAATGCACCGACCTGCTTGTTGGTCTCCAATTGGCCCCACATCGCCGTAAAGACTGAGATAACGTCCTCAAGGCCCCAGAAGAAGTGATAGGCGTAGTAGAACGGCTCCCAGCTGGCTGGATCGCCGGGATTGCCCTGTTGGCCGATGAACCACGGCTGCCATGGCGCAACAGTGGAAATACACGGCACTTCCTCAGCCTCACAGGTCGAGGCAACCGGGTTGGTCGTTTCGGGTGTTGAAGCGACCAGCATGAGGTCGATCTCATCATCCACGATCAACTCGCCCGCCACGTCTGCTGCCCGGTTCGGGTTCGACTGGCTGTCCTTGACGATGACTTCGAAACTCGCACCGGCCTCAGATGCGGCGAAATTGTCGAGAATAAACTTGTCGGCCTCAGAAAAGGCGGCCAGAGGACCTGATTGCGGGCTGACATAGCCCAGCTTGATCTTGGCGCCCTGAGCGATAGTGGGCGCAGCGAGCGTGCCGGCGGCTAGGCCGAGGCCGGTTGCAGCGCTGGATTGCAGCAATTTGCGTCGTGTGATCATGTGTCCCTCCCTTGACACGGTGAAGTCAAACGCTTGGGGCGTTGCCCGCCCACGCGTTTCGAAGAAGCGTCCGCAGCCCATCAGCAGTGACCGGCTGTGGGTTCCAATACGGGTTCTTGAGTGCGATTTCGGTGGCGCGGTTCAGATCGGCCTCTGACAGGCCAAAGTCTCTAAGAGCCATTGGTGCGCCCATGGATTTGGAAAAATCCCAAAGCGCCTGGCCGGGCTCAGAACCGCCGAGAATTTCTGACACGGGTGCCAGAAGCTCCGGCACACCCGCCGCGTTGTAGGCGATGGCATGGGGCAGAACGACTGCGTGGGTTTCCGCGTGCGGCAGATTGAAGGACCCGCCCAGCGTATGGCAAAGCTTGTGATGCAACGCCATTCCGACCAGACCAAGTACCGTGCCGCAGGCCCATGCACCACGCTGCGTTTCTTCTCTGGCTTTCAGGTCGTCGGGGTTTGCCACAACGGTTGGCAGACCTTCCGCAAACGCTCTAAGGCCGTCGATCGCCAATTCCGTGGTCTGATCCGTGCGATCCTTGGCATAAAGCGCCTCAGTTGCATGAGCCATTGCGTTCAAGGCGCTGGTCACGGTCATCGCGGGCGGCAAAGACGCTAAAAGTTCAGGATCGTACAGAATGACGCGCGGCAGAACCTTCGGATCTGTAAGGGTGGTTTTGATGCCGTCCTCAGTCTGACCCAGAATCGGAGTCGCCTCGCTGCCGGCATATGTGGTCGGGATGGCGATTTGTGGCAAACCGGTCCGAAGGGCAATCGCCTTGCCTAAGCCAATCGTCGAACCTCCACCGATAGAGACAATGCTATCGGCTTTGACAGACAAGGCATGTTCAACCGCTTCTTCGGTCACGCCAACCGGGGTGTGCATGGTTGCGCGAGTGAAGACGCCTGCAGCACGATCCCCAACAGTTGTTGCAAGCTCCATTGCCATATCGACTTGCTGAGGCGTCGACAGGATCAGCGCCTTATTCGATCCCAGCTCCGCCAACTCTGCGCAGATTTTGTTGCGCAAACCTGCGCCGAACCGGACTTTCTGACCATTGATGCTATTGGTGCTGAGAGCCATAGGGTGGGTTCCTGACAAGCGATGGATTGCGGGTCTGGAGGGAACGCTAGCAGGCAAACACAGCACTCTTGATCGAATTATCGACCATCAATATAACTTTGAGTTATGAAGCTGGATCCAAGACATCTTGAGATTCTCGCGGCGATTGTCGAGGCCGGAGGGTTGACCGAAGGCGCTGCTTTGCTTGGGAAATCTCAACCCAGTGTCTCGAGAAGCGTCTCTCTCTTGGAGGACAGGGTGGGAGAGCCCCTATTCCTGCCGACCCGAAGACCATTGCAACCCACTGAGCTTGGTCTTGCGCTGGCTCAGGAAGGTCAAAGAATCCTAAGCGCGGGTCGCCATGCAAGTCGTGTTGTGGACGAACACCGTCAAGGCATTGCTGGCGCTGTGCGGGTTGCGGGTACGCCGATCTTTATGGACGGTGTCATCTCGAACGTGATTGCAGAGTTTCAGGCCGAGTATCCCAATATTCGGATCGACCAATCCTATGGATACCCCACTGAACTTTTGTCTCAACTTTCCGCCGAAACTCTGGACTTGGCCATTCTCCCTATGCGCCCGGCAGACGTGTCTGACGAGTACGAGTTTCGTCAAATCCTGCCTGGTCGAAACGTCATTGCATGCCGCCTTGGGCACCCTTTGGCGCGCAAAAAAGAGGTAAAGCTGGAAGATATCACCGAGTTTTCCTGGATCGCGCCACCTGCAAATAGCCCGCTTTTTCGTGACTTGCGAAACACGCTGGACGGTATCGGTATGCGAGACCTCAAAATCAGTTTCACAGGCGGGTCTTTGAGTGCGGTTGTGAACGTTCTGACGGGCTCAGACTCCCTAACTGTTTTGCCTTTTTCGGTGGTCTTCATGATGCAAAGGCAAAAAACTTTGGCAGCACTTCCGATAAAAATCGGTGATCCCGACCGGCACTTGGGATGCGTTACACTAAGCGCCCGAAGCATGCCTGCTTCGTCGGAGCGCGTGCTTGAGTTCATAAAGCAGAAGTTCGAAATGCTTGATCGGTTGATTTGTAGCGCGGGGTGATCTCTATGACCGGTCTAGCCTGAGAAACCCGAGAGATTGAGTTGGTTTGTGAAGCCCGGACGAGGTCATAGACGCATGTTGTTCAATGCGCGCTGCCTCAGGGGTCTTATTGGGTTTAGTGGACCTCTGTATATTTCAATGTTTTTAGGCCAAAGAGGCTTGACGTTCGGGTCAAGATAGAATGACGAGATTTACCGATTTCGTGAGGTTTTGAAATTCAATTGAGGCAGTAGTCAGCGCTTATGTTTCCCAAGGAGGCTTTGCGCCTATCTCCGCAACCAGAAAGTCCATGAACACCCGCACTTTTGGGGACAATACGTTGGACTTGGGGTAGATCAGCCACAAGACATTGTCTTCACTGGCCTCAAAGTTTGGCAGAACCTGTACCAAACGGCCTGATTTCAGTTGGTCATAGATGCTCCAGCGAGCATTCAAAGAAATACCGGCTCCGGCAAGTGTGGCGCGGACCTGGCTTTGACCGTCATCGATGATCAATTGGCCTTCGGCTGAGGCGGGATCGAAAATAGCAGTTTCGCCCGCCGGTCCTTTCAGTGGCCGCGGTTGGAAGTTTTGGAAAGCGATCAGACGGTGGTTTGTCAAATCGGCTGGTGTATCGGGAACGCCATGCGTTTCGAGGTAGTGCGGCGCGGCACACAGAATTCGCTGGTCATCAGCCAGTTTGCGGCCCTTCAGGCTGGTGTCGACCAGAGGCGCGTTCCTGAGTGCTAGATCGTAGCTTCCTTCGATCAGATCGAACTGCACATCGGACAGGCGCAGATCGAGTGTGAGATCGGGGTGCCGTTCAAGGAACTTTGGCAGGATTGGCGCAATGTAGAGCTGTGCAAAACTGCTTGGCGCAGCAAAACGCAATGTACCCTTGATCGTTGTCGTTTGCTTGCCCAAAGCAGCAAATGCCGCCTCTTCCTGCGCAATGATCTCACGAGCGAAGGGCAGGAAATCCGCTCCTTCCACCGACAACGACACTTTGCGTGTCGTGCGGTGCAAAAGCTCAAAACCGAGGTTCTGCTCCAGCTTGGCAAGCCTTGCGCTGGAGACCGCTGGGGCCATGCCCAGGTCACGCCCAGCCGCGCTGATGTTCAGCATGTCTGCTGCCCTTATAAACAATCTAAGAGCGTCTGTGTCTAAACCCATTATATTTGTTTCCCGAATTATCAATACATGATTGTGCAATTTATCTTCAATTTGATCGAGGTTAAATCCCTTTCACAGAGACAGCACAGCTTAGGCAGGAGGCGCACATGACACGGACAGC
Source organism: Ruegeria sp. CK3 (assembly GCF_056536565.1). Lineage (NCBI taxonomy): Bacteria > Pseudomonadati > Pseudomonadota > Alphaproteobacteria > Rhodobacterales > Roseobacteraceae > Ruegeria > Ruegeria sp. CK3. The sequence goes on along the minus strand of NZ_JBQFPV010000003.1, from coordinate 152,558 downwards.
CACCGTCAACTACCATGTTCACAAATCCTACCGGCAAGCCTTTGTGCTTGATGCTGGCGGGGTCGCTGGCAACCTGATTTCCCCTGAGTTGGTCGCGACATCCGTTGTGCTAGCAGACAACCGAACAACGAACTCATCAGTTTCATTTGCATGTGATGCCGTTGAAATCATGCCACTTGAAACGCAGGTCCGAGACTTTGCAGGCGACAGCTGGAAACCGATTTACGATGCGGAACTTAAGGCTATGCTGAAGGACAAGCTGGGTGCGAGAGAGGTCGTGGTTTTTGATCACACCGTTAGGGTGGATGACCCCGACGCAATACGTAAACCGGCGCGCAATGTTCATAGCGACTACAGCAAGGATGGAGCCGAACAGCGGCTTGTCGACTTGCTTAGTGCCGAGACCGCAGCGGAGTGGGCGCAAGGTCATTTTGCCTTTGTCAACGTGTGGCGCCCTGTGGATCATCGGATCAATTCGGCACCTCTGGGCTTTGTACGGCCATCGTCTGTCGACCCGTCTGACTGGATTCTACTGGACCTGATCTATCCCGACCGCACCGGGCAAATCATGGGGCTAGCGGGAAACCCCAAACATGAGTGGATCTATCAATCCAAGATGACGCCCGATGAGGTTGCGATCTTCAACATCTATGACAATCGAGGCCTGGCTTCGATTGCTCATAGCGCCCTCGATATGGTCGAGGATCCAAACATCACTACCATTCGCAAAAGCATCGAAAGCCGCACTTTGGTGCGCTATTAAAGGAGGGCCAGACATGTTGGATGAAACGCAGCCGGTTGGGTTTGAGCAAGTCAATTTGGCCTACAACCAGGTGTTCCGTCCTGGACGACTGAGCGTTGGCCTTGTGTTGCCTCTCGAAGCCTATTCCGTCGGTGCGGAGCCGACTCTACGGGGGCACTTGGAAGCCGCTCAGAAAGCCGAGGAGCTTGGGTTTGCAGCGCTTTGGTTGCGGGACGTACCCTTTAATGTTCCAAGCTTTGGTGATCCTGGGCAAGTTTTCGATCCATTTGTCTATCTGGGGGCATTGGCAACGGCCACGGATCGGATTGCGCTTGGAACGTCGAGCGTGATCCTGCCATTGCGTCACCCCGCTCATGTCGCCAAGGCGGCAGCGACTGCAGATGTGCTCTCGGGCGGGCGGTTGTTGTTGGGTGTCGCGTCCGGTGACCGGCCCGAGGAGTACCCGGCCATGAACCAGAACTTTGACGACCGGGGGGCTCGTTTCCGCGATAGTGTTGAGTACATCCGCGCGGTTGGATCGGCTTACCCTAAGCATGAAAATGCACAGGGCAAACTGCATGGCGGGATTGATCTATTGCCAAAGCCGCATGGAACGCGCCTGCCGATGCTCATAACCGGCGGTAGCCAACAATCACCTGATTGGGTAGCGCAAAACGGAGATGGTTGGATGACATATCCGCGCAATGCGGCGGCTCAGGGTCAAGTCATCGCGGCCTACCGCAGACGTGTGAAGGCGGCAGGTCAACCGGATAAGCCTGTGATGCAATCGCTCTACGTCGATGTTGTAGCCGACGCTGCCGCACCACCACGCCCAATCCATCTTGGGTTTCAGTCGGGCACCGACTTCCTGCGCAACTATCTGCGCGAGATTGAAACGCTCGGGATCAATCACGTCGCGCTGAACCTAAGGTTCAATCAAGCACCGATCGACACAACCCTCGAACATCTGGCGGACACTCTGCTGCCTGACTTTTCCTGAAGGATTAGACCGATGACCAAGACTATTCTCATTACAGGTTCAACCGACGGCATTGGCCTGCTGACAGCGAAGAAGCTGGCTGCCGATGGGCACAAAGTGCTCCTCCATGGACGCAGTGCATCCAAATTGGAGAGCGCTGTTGCCGCGGTCGGAGGCGATGTCGAAACCTATGCCGCTGATCTCAGCGATCTGTCCGCGGTTCGAAAACTCGCCGAAAGCATACGAGCCAGACATGACAAACTGGATGTACTGATTAACAACGCAGGTGTGCTGAAATCCCCGCAAACCGTGCTTGAAAATGGTCAGGACATTCGCTTTGTGGTGAACACGCTTGCACCGTATCTGCTGACCAAATTGCTGTTGCCGATAATTCCTTCCGACGGGCGCGTCGTGAATCTGTCATCGGCGGCGCAGGCCCCTGTGAATCTCAAAGCCATGCAGGGCAATGTGCCAATGGCTGACATGGAAGCCTATGCCCAAAGCAAGTTGGCGATCACCATCTGGACCCGCGAATGGGCCAAATCGCTGTCGAATGCACCTGTGATGGTTGCCGTAAATCCCGGATCACTTTTGGCCTCAAAGATGGTGAAAGAAGGCTTTGGCCTAGCCGGGAACGATATGAACATCGGCGCTGATATCCTGATTGACGCGGCCTTGGGTGCACGGTTTGCGGACGCGGCAGGAGCCTATTTCGACAATGACAGTGGGGCTTTCGCTGATCCCCATCCCGCAGCGCTCGACAAAAACCACGCTGCCGATGTCATTAACGCTATCAAAGACTTGATCAGCCAGACAGGCTGACCATCCCGGCGCGAAAACGCCGAACACCTCCACCTTTAACACTCCCCTACCCCTCACGCGTGCTGCGTCGAGGCCCAAGAAAGGACTGCCTGATGAAATACGAGAACTTTCAAACCTTTGACGTAGCTGTTGAGAACGGCATCGCCACGGTCACCTTCAACTTTGGCTCTGTGAACGTGCAGGGCCAGGAAATGCTGGCCGACCTCAACAGTCTGGCAATGCGGCTAGAGCGGGACCGCGACACAAAGGTCGTGATCTTTCAGTCGGCCAATCCGGAAATCTGGGTCTGCCACTACGATACCGAGCTACTTAAGGACATGTCGACCGAAGCCGTGTCCCGCGAGGACGCGCAGCTTTTGGATCTGCAATCGGTTTGCGAGCGGATCAGCAAGGTACCACAGGCCACTATTGCAAAGCTGGAAGGGTTTGCGCGCGGTGGCGGGCACGAATTGGCCTTGGCGTTGGATATGCGTTTTGCCGCGCGGGGAAAGTACAAGTTCATGCAGATGGAGGTCGGAATGGGCATCCTGCCCTGCGGCGGTGGCGCCTCGCGCATGGCCCGTCAAACCGGCCTTGGCAAAGCGCTTGAGATCATCCTGAGCGCACAAGACTACGACGCGGATGATGCCGAACGTCTGGGCACAATCAACAAGGCTTTGGAGCCCAATGAGATCGGCCCGTATGTAACCGCTCTGGCCGAACGGATCGCACAATTCCCCGCAGAGTCGATCAACGCCTGCAAACAGATGGTCTATGAATCCATCGATAAACCCATCGATGAAGCGCTGAAGGCCGAAGCCTATTGGCTGTATCAGGCGACCAGCAAAACTCCGGCCGTAAAACGTTTCACGATCGCGGATGAACAAGGTTTGGAACATGACATCGAGAACCAGCGCAAGTGGGGCGATCTGGTGATGCAGGTGCAAGACATCAACTGACTATCCCAAGACAAAAATCTCGTCAGGCGTGCGTGGATTCCACGTGGGCCTGACAGCATCTCACAAAAGGAAAACCTCAATGAAGGCAATGGTTCTCAAGTCTTACGGTCCCGATGCGCTATTCGAGCTCGCTGAAATTCCCGATCCGGTCGCGACTTTTGGACATGTGGTTGTCAAAGTGGCCGCGACCAGCGTCAACACCGTCGACACAATGATCCGAAGCATGGGCGCGGACCTGCCTCTGTCCCCTCAATTGCCCGCCATACTTGGAATGGATTTTGCTGGCACGGTTGTTGCGATTGGCGACGATGTAACAGGTTTTGCCGTAGGCGATGAGGTGTACGGTTGTGCTGGAGGATTGATGGAACTCCCTGGCGCTTTGGCGAAGTACATTAACGCAGACGCGCGCCTGATTGCCCGCAAACCCAAGACGCTGAGCATGCGGGAAGCTGCAGCGTTGCCTCTCGTCGGCATCACCGCCTATGAAGGGCTGACCCGTGCTGGTGTTGGCGAAGGGCAGACTGTTCTGGTGCAGGGTGGTGCCGGTGGCGTTGGTCATATTGCCATCCAAATCGCCCGCCACCTTGGTGCCAAAGTATCCGCAACGGGTCGCGGCGCGGATCAGATGGCCCTGATCCAAGAGCTGGGCGCGCGGCCGATAGATTACACAACGCAAAAGGTCCAGGACTACGTGGCTGAGCATACCGGCGGTGTGGGCTTCGATGTGGTGTTTGATAGCGTTGGCGGACAGAACATGACGAACTCGTTCAAAGCCACCCGACTCAATGGCCATGTCGCCTCAACGGTCGCGTTAGTCGAGATTGATTTGACGCCTGTGCATTTCAAGGGTCTGTCTCTGCACGTCGTTTTCATGCTGATCCCGATGATGCACGATGTCGGGCGGCAAACCCATGGCGACATCCTGAGGATACTGGCGGGTCTGGCGGATGACGGCGCGCTCAAACCGATTGTTGACGAACAGAAGTTTGGGTGGACCGACGTCGGCGCAGCTTATGCGCACCTGACGAATGGATCTAAGGTCGGAAAAGTCGTAGTGGAGCCTTGACAAGATTCAATTGGGGTTGGTGCGCGCATAGTGACTAATCGCACCAACTCAGTCTGAGCTGCTATTGATGACACACATCTTGCATTGCTGACCTTAGAGCCGATTGTACCTATGTTACTTTGGGTTCACAGCCGTCCATCGAAATACGGCAAAAATGACAAATCACTGAGATCATATCTGTCATCAAAATCGGTGAAGGTTCTTTGCGACCCGGTAGGTATTGGCGTAAGCCGTTACGGAAGCCTCAATGGCGTCGGCATAGCCGCCGCCGATTGCCATCGAGACCGGGATGCCGAGGCCTTTGCAGGCGTGCAGCACCGCCTGATCGCGTTTGATAAGGCCATCATGGGTCAGCGCAAGCCGCCCTAGCTTGTCTTCTGCCAGCGGATCAACGCCTGCCTGGTATAGAATGAGGTCGGGACGAAATTCAAACACAGCCGGCAAGTGATCGGCTAAGGCGCGAAGGTAGTCCTTGTCGCCGGTGCCATCCGGCAGGGCAACATCGAGATCCGCTGGAAACTTGCGGAACGGAAAATTCTTTTCCCCGTGCATCGAAAAGACGAAGACCGATGGGTTGTCGGCGAAAATGGCGGCGCTACCGTCACCCTGGTGGACATCAAGATCGATGATTGCGACCCTTTCGACCATGCCAGCGGCAAGCAGGTGGAGCGCCGCGACGGCCTGATCGTTGTAGACGCAATAGCCAGATCCAAACGTTGGATGGGCATGGTGCGTGCCGCCAGCGAGCTGCCCCGAGATACCGTACTCCAGAGCTGTCTCAGCAGCAGAAATTGCGCCACCGGCCGTCGCGCGAACCCGCCTCACGAGTTCCGGGCTCCAAGGAAACCCAATCCGTTTCATGGCCTTTTCTTCCAGTTCTCCGTTTTCAAACTGCGCGACAAAATCGGCGGCGTGCGCGCGCAGTATTGATTCATCGCTGGCTGGCAAAGACTCCGCCAGCAGCGCCTCCTGAAGAATACTGTCTTTTAGCAGTAGCGTATGGAGCATTTTGTACTTGCCCTTCGGAAACCGATGTCCGGAAGGCAGGGTAAGGGAGGATCTGTGGGGAGCGTAAAATCTCATGACTTTGTTAAAGGGAAACTCAGGCAATGCGCCAAAGCATAGCTGATCACCGAACAGATCTGCAACGTAAGCCGCCACTTGCAGTGCGTTTCACGCGGTGCGCAAATGTGCAGGAAGGTTACAGTTGATATCTGGTGCGAATGTCCGGCGTACGGGACAATGCCAACTTTCGGTTCGATCCAAAAAACCGTAGGCTCCGGCTCCATGGCTAACATTCGTCTATTGGTCGCAAGTCGACATTCCCTTCGGTCAGTTTTCAGTTTGTAAAACAATGCTATTCAGCTTTGCTCGCTTCCTGTTTCATCTATCCCAATTGCATTAGGGTTGGCATTCACCCCTGCCAACATCTTTAAAACTTCGGCTTTCCAGCCCGCTTTGATCTTTAATGCCAGTTGAGACGGTGGTCGGTGATCGGGCTCAAGGAGCGCATATTCATATCTGAGCGGCTTTTCGAAGGGCACGAACGCAACTTTTCCGTTGGACAGGTTTAGTTCTTGTTCAGTCGCTACGGTCAACGGGTCCACGATCGAATAGCACTGACCTGAGCTCACAAATGGTATCAATGGTAGAAAGTATTGACAGGTCACCGTTGGGTTGTAGTCAGCTGAAACAGCTTGAAACTCTTGTCGAATTTTACGCTGGAACGGGTGCGTGGCATGCAATCCTCCCATAGGTGCTCCGTCGAGATCAGAAATGGATATGGCCCCGCGTGAAGCAAGTGGGCTGTCACGATCAACGGCACAAAAACAATCTGCCCGGATCAGCTCTGTTGAATACTGAGGCTCTTTCCCGGTTGAATGATCGAAGTCTGCAAAACCGAAATCAATATTCTGCGTGCCTGCAAGCTCAATAATCTGAGGTGAACTGCGTGTCGACAATGTGATACGTATCTCGGGGTTTTCGCCGACTGATTGGCTGATAAAACGCGGGAACAAGAAAGCGGATGGGCCCGGCATTGTAGCGATATTCAGGCTGCCGGAATGCCCTTTAATCAACCCTTCCATTGTACTGGAAATCGTCGCGAGGCGGTCCAGAATACCTGTTGTTTCGGCCAAAAGGTAATGCGCTTCGGGAACCGGGACCAATCGCCGTCCCTTTCGCTCAAACAGTGTCAGGCCAAGGGTCTTTTCAAGGTTCTTCAGGGCCAAACTGATCGCAGGCTGGGTGCGGTTCAGTTTCTTGGCGGTTTGAGAGATAGAGCCGGTCTCCATCACCTCGCGAAAAACGGTCAACTGCATAAGGTTCATGGTCAATATATAAGCTAAACCTTAGTTTTATGAAATATAATAAATTTGTATTTATGAAAATTGCGACTACGCTTGCAGGATCGAAATTCGGCCAAACCGAATCCGACGATCCAACAAGGGAGATGATGATGAAATTTGTGAAATGTTTGACGGGACTGGCCCTGGCAGGCGCACTTGCCGCCCCGGCACTGGCGCAGGACCCAACTTTTTTCCGCATCGGCACTGGTGGCGCAGGCGGAACTTACTTCCCCATTGGCGGCACCATCGCAAACGGAATCTCCGCCCCTCCGGGTTCGCGCCCCTGCGAAGAAGGCGGCCAGTGCGGCGTACCGGGGCTGATTGCTATCGCTCAATCCACCACCGCGTCGGTGTTCAACAACGCCGCCGTTCAGAACGGAGAGCTTGAGGCCGGTCTGGCCGCAGCAGACGTCACCCGCTCGATGTATCTGGGCGAGGGTAAGTTCGAGGGCAAACCTCACCCCAATCTTCGCATCGTGGCCAACCTGTTCCCCGAAGACCTGCACTTGGTTCTGCCTGCCGGTGAGACAATCAACGATCTGAGCGATCTGGAAGGCAAGCGCGTCGGCATCGCGCAAGCCGGTTCCGGTACACAGGTTGCCGTGCTGCAGATGCTGGATGCTTGGGGCGTCAACCGTGACAATATGGATGAGGCCGAGCTGAACAACAGCCAAAGCGCCGAGCGTCTGGCTGACGGTCAGTTGGATGCTTATTTCTACGCTGCAGGCTGGCCTGTTGCCGCGATGGTGCAGCTTTCGTCAACCAAGGGCATGAACCTGCATTCCTTCAGCGACGAAGACATGGCGAAGATCAATGAGATCATCCCGGCATACATCCCCTCGGCCATCCCGGGTGGCATTTACGAAGGTATCGACGGTGAAACCAAGACCCCGGCGGTTAGCGCGATGCTGGTGGTGTCCTCGGAACTATCCGATGAACTGGTATATGGCCTGACCAAGGCGTTGTGGAACGACAATACCCGCAAGCTACTGGACAATGGTCACGCCAAAGGTAAGCAGATCACTCCCGATACGGCGCTGGATGGCGTCGAGGCGCTGGGTGTACCCCTGCATCCTGGGGCCGAGAAATTCTACAAAGAAGCTGGTCTGCTTCAGTAACCGTACCTTACTGACACCTGTCGTCGGTGCCCCTGCGCGGGGCACCGCACTCTGGAATTATGCGAAATCGGGGGGCCATCATGTCCGAGACCCAGAAACTTGATGACCACGAATTGACGGCCGAGGAACTGGCCGCCATCGAAGAACAGTTCGACGAAGGCGCCGCCGTACGGCAGGTTACACCCACCGCAGGCAAGGTACTGCGCGTTGTTGCCCTGATCCTTGCGTTCTACGAATTCTTCACAGCCGGTTTTGGCCTGCCTGCCGACCATTGGCACATGGGTGTCTATCTGGCGCTGCTGTTCATTCTGGTTTACGCGACAATTCCGGTAATCGGCTCCAAAAACCTCTATGCGCTCAAGGTCAGCCGGTTCCGTATCGGCAACATCCCTCTGTACGACTTGGTTTTTATGGCGCTGGGGATCATCGCAGCGCTGTACGTCGGGGTCGCATGGCGCGGCATTCCGTTTCTGGGGATCGAGGAACAAACGTTCAGAATGGGCAACCCGAACACCTATGATGTGGTTTTGGGCGTAATCATCATCCTGCTGGTTCTGGACATCGCACGCCGCACGCTGGGTTGGGTGCTGCCACTGATCATCTGTGTGTTTATCTCATACGCTCTGTTGGGCCCGTATTTTCCCGGATTGCTGCAGCATCCAGGTGTGAACTTCAAAACATTCGTGTCGTCGATGTATTTCCCGCAGGAAGGCATCTATGGCGTCACCCTCTGGGTCGTCTCGACCATCGTTTTCCATTTCGTCCTGTTTGGCGTGATCGCGCAGCGAACCGGATTGGGGCAACTCTTCATCGACAACGCAACCATTTTGGCGGGCCGCTATACCGGCGGGCCGGCAAAAGTGTCGGTGGTATCCTCGGCATTCTTCGGCACGATCTCGGGCTCTTCGGTGGCCAACACCGTTTCAACTGGCGCGCTGACCATTCCCAACATGAAGCGCCTAGGGTACCCTGGCCATTTTGCGGGCGGCGTCGAAGCTGCATCGTCAGCCGGAGGGCAAATCACGCCGCCGATCATGGGGGCAGCGGCCTTCATCATGGCCGAGTTTCTTGAGGTGCCCTACACCACCATCGTCATCGCCGCGATCTTCCCCGCGATCCTTCACTATGTCGGAGTCTTCGCGGTGGTGCACTTGATGGCACGCAAGCTGAACCTGCAAGGCTTGGCGAAAGAGCAACTGCCGCAACTCAAGGCCGTCTGGGCCGAAGGTTGGGCCAACATTGTACCTCTGATCGGTCTGCTGGTCGTGCTGTTCACAGGATATACGCCGTTCATGTCCGCCTTCTGCGGGATTTCTCTGGCAGTGATCACAGGCATGTCGCGCATCAAACAACCGCCCACGCTGATCTATGCCGCGGCGTTCCTAGCCTTCGTGCTGTGGAAATTCTCGGATGGCGGGTTCGATCTGACGATGACGGCGATCCTTTGTGCCTTGTCGGTGATCGCCACGTTGAACCCGCAGAAACGCATCGAAGTACCCGAGATGCTGCAAGCGGTTGAGTTGGGAGTGAAATACTCGCTGGCCGTGGGCGCCGCGGCTGCCGCCGTCGGCATTGTCGTCGGTGTTATCAACACAACCGGCATTGGCTTCCGTATCGGGTTCATGGTCACTCAAGGCGCAGGTAACCTGGCCTCAGACCTGTACAATATGATCTCGTTTGGCAGCTGGCAGCTGTTTGCGATGGAAGACCTGCAACTGTTCATCTCGCTGGTCTTCATTGCCATTGTTTGCATCCTGATGGGCGCGGGCATCCCCACCACTGCGCTTTACATCATGCTGGTCTCGGTCGCACAGCCCGCGCTGGCGCAGCTGGGTGTCCCGCCGATCGCAAGCCACCTGTTCGTACTCTACTACGGTGTTGTGTCCGAGATCACGCCACCCGTCTGCACTTCGGCCTATGCCGCGGCGGCCATTGCGAACTCAAACCCCTTCCGAACTGGTCTCTCTGCCTTTACCCTTGGGTTGGGCAAGGTGATCGCACCAATGGCCTTCGTTTATGCGCCGGTCCTATTGTTTGTGTCCTCAACAGGGTTCAATCTGTGGGAATTCACCTACACCGCCACCAGTTGTATCGCCGGGGTCATCGCCCTGTCCGCAGCTGTGGTCGGATACTGGCTAAAACCGCTGAACATTGCGTCGCGCATCCTGATGGCCATCGCGGGGGTGATCTTTGTTGCGCCCAGCCTGACCGCTGACCTGATCGCGCTTGCCTTCGCCTCGCCAGTCATTGTCAGCCAACTGATCGCGCGCAATCGCAGCCATTCCCCGGCCTGATGCGATGACAGAACAAGTGACCATCATCGGCGCAGGGATCGTCGGCATCTGTTGCGCGCTGTCGCTGCAGGAACGCGGCATACCGGTCCGTTTAATCGACCGGAGCGACCCCGGACAGGAAACCTCGTTCGGCAATGCGGGGGTTGTGTCGCCCTGGTCGATTATTCCGCAGGCCGTTCCGGGCATTTGGAAGAAGTTGCCCCAGATGCTGTTGGACCCGAAAAGCGCGCTTTCGGTCCGGGCGTCCTTCTGGCCGAAGATGATCCCGTGGGGGCTGCGCTTTCTGGGTAAGTCTGGCGAAAAGTCGGTTCGCGAAATCTCGGATGCGATGGAGATTTTGTGTCGTCCCTCCATTGATCTCTACCGTCGGCACCTGCAGGGCACGGGCCACGAAGCGCTGATCGTGGACAGTTACTATATCCACGCATTCCGGAACCCTGAACAAGCCAACCTAGACGATCTTGGCTATCTAATCCGCCAGGAAAAAGGCGGTGAATTGGAGCGCGTCGACGGCGCTGAATTGCAGCGCCTGGAACCAGCACTGTCTAAAGACCTCAAGGCTGCGGTTGTGATCAAAGGTCAGGCTCGCGCAACGTCTCCCGGGCGTTTGGGCGCTGTATTGGCCGAAAAAACACGTGCGCAAGGGGCCGAGTTTGTGCGGTCCGAAGTCACTAAGCTGAGCTACACCGAAGACGGTATTTGGCAGCTTGCCACGTCACATGACACGGTGCATGCGCGCAATATTGTCCTCGCGGCCGGAGTGTGGTCTGCCGACCTGCTCAAACCCCTTGGCATACCTGTGCCGTTGGTGGCCGAGCGGGGTTACCACGTCGAATTCCCGGCCCCCTCGGCTGTGCTGAACAACTCGGTCATGGATGTGGACGCAAAGGTTGTCGCAAGTTCGATGCAGGGCGGCCTCAGGGTTGCCGGTACGGCGGAGTTTGGCAGTGTCGATGCCCCAGCAGATCCGCGCAAGAAAAAAATACTCACCGATCAAGCAAAATCTTTGGTGCCGGACCTCAACACTGGTGAGGCACAGTTCTGGATGGGCCGGCGCCCCTCTTTTCCCGATAGCCTGCCAGCGATTGGGCCGCTGAACGGAAATGGCGGGCTTTTTGCCGCCTTCGGCCATTCTCATTACGGGCTGATGATGGCGCCAAAGACCGGAGAACTTGTGGCGGATCTGGTGTCCGGACGCAGCCCGAATATCAACTTGGACCCGTTCTCGCTGGCCCGTTTCTAAATCTCCTATTCGAAAGGACCTGAGCACCATGCCAATTTACGAAGGTGGCCAAAACATATGTGGGGCTTCGATCGGGGTTTTGTGCCTTGAAAGCTATTTCCCCAAACCGCCCGGGCACATCAAGAATCCGTCCAGCCTCACGTTTCCTGTACTTTACGAAATGATTGACGGCATCAGTGTCCCGACCCTACTCAACAACCCGACGCCCGATCTACTGGCACCCTTTATCAAGGGCGCGCAAAGGCTTGAGGCCGAGGGCGTTCGGGCAATCACGGGAAGCTGTGGATTTCTGGCTTTGTTTCAAAAGGAACTGGCCGCGGCTGTTTCCGTTCCCGTCTTTGCATCCAGCTTGATACAGGTACCTCTGGCCTTTCACATGACCGGGGCGAATGCCCCGGTGGGCGTCTTGACCGCAGATGCATCTGCCCTGACGCCAAAGCATTTCGAAGGTGTCGGCGCGGCGGGCATTCCCGTCGCGGTACAAGGCCTAGAGGACACCAGCGAATTCGCCGAGGTGATCCTGCGAAACACGCGCACCCGTATGGACACCGATCTAATTGAGGCTGAAGTCCTTGAGGCGGCGCGGCGACTCAAACACCAAGCGCCGGACATACGGTCGCTGGTATTGGAATGTACCGATTTACCGCCTTATGCGGCGCGCCTTCAGGACAAGTTGCAGCTTCCCGTCTTCGATTTGACGACTCTGGCGCAGATGGCGCATACCGTTGCGACGCGCAAATCCTATGTTGGCATGATGCCTTGGACCTAAAGGAACAGCAGTACAGCGCGGGACTTGGAGGATTTAAGTGTCCGTTGACCTAGCCATCCTGATGGTTGCCATCGGCCTTGGCGCAATGCTGCAAGTCGGCGTCGGCATCGGGTTTAGCATCCTTGCCGGACCACCGATGATGATCCTGCTTGGTACAACAACGGCTGTTCCAATGCTACTGCTTTTGAATACCGTCGTTTCAGCTGTCGCGACAGACCGACAGGTGCTGAAGGCCGACCGACAGACAATTCGCACGGCAATAATCGGATGTCTCGTCGGAGTGGTCGCGGGCCTTGTCGTATACCCCTGGCTGAGCGAGGCGTTTGTCCTTGCCCTAACAGCCAGCCTGTTGCTGATCGGGCTTGTGACGACCTTGCTGCCCCTGCGTCGCTCAATTGGAACGGCAGGGTTTTCGACCGTTTCCGGCTTGTCCGGGTTGGCGACTGTTTGGGCAGCGACGCCCGGTCCGCTAATGGTTTTCGGATTGATTGCGAAAGGCCGCCCTGCCAAAGAAGTTGCCAAGTTGGTTCAACCCATTGCGCTGGTGGCATACGGCATCGCATTCCTGTTGCATAGCCTGTCCGAGACTCAAGCCTTCGCTTATGGCCCGCAGCTATGGGGCTTCGTGGCGCTCACATTGATCGGCAGTTTTTTTGGTCGTGCAATGGGGCCACATTTACCGCAGACCTTGGTCACAACCGCTATCCGCGTGGTATCACTGATAGCCTGTGGCGTTCTCTTTCATCGCGCATTTGCGATCGCGTAAACTCGAAGGGCAGACGATGACACAAGACAACAAACTGGACAGATTTCCTCGTGCCCAATTCATGTCGGGCCCAACCCCATTGGAGCGGCTGGACAGGTTGTCTTCGGAATTGGGCATCGACCTCTGGCTGAAACGCGATGACCTGACCGGGCTTGGGTTTGGCGGAAACAAAACACGGCAGCTTGAGTTCTATTTCGGTGATGCCCTTCAGAAAGGTGCGGATACCATTCTGATCACCGGCGCAGTTCAGTCAAACTTTGTTCGGTCTGCGGCAGCCGCCGCAGCAAAATTGGGCATGCAATCCGTCCTGCAACTTGAAGAGCGTGTGCCGGATATGGGCGAGGTGTATTACAGCTCTGGGAATGTGTTTTTGGCACAAATTCTGGGTGCCGAACACATGACCTACCCCGAGGGTGAGGACGAAGTCGGTGCGGACGCTGCGTTGCACGCGCGCGCCGACGAGTTGAAGGCGCAAGGGCGTAAACCTTATGTCATTCACCTGGGACTAAACCACCCGCCTTTGGGTGCTTTGGGCTACGTCGTCGCAGGACAAGAATTGTGTCAGCAGATGCCAGATATCGATGCGATTGTCGTACCCTCAGGTAGTGGAGCCACACATGGCGGCTTGTTGACCGGAGTAGCCTTGGAAGAAAACGCTGCTTCTGTGTTTGGCGTTTGCGTACGCCGCGATCGCGATAAGCAAATGGTCCGAATGAAAACCGTTCTGCAAAAACTGGCGGATTTGTTGGATATCGACTCAGCGCCGTTGCAGGACAGGCTTAACGTCATGGATGAAGCGCTGCCTCCCGGCTATGGGAAACTCAGTGGAGGGACGCGGGCTGCATTGGACAAGATGGCTCGCACGGAAGGAATATTCCTTGACCCCGTCTATACCGCGAAAACCTTCGCTGGATTGTTGCATTTGGTAAACGCAGGAAAAATTCAACCGGGGCAGAAAGTCGTCATGATTCACACGGGTGGGGTGCCTGCACTCTTTGGGTACCAAAACGAGTTGGCAAGCGACCTATCCTAAATCCGCCAATACCCCGCAAAAAACTCCCCAAACTGGGAAAAAAGAAAACATGACCATTACCCGGATCGAACCCGCGCTCTTCCGAGGCCTTAAGCGGAATTGATTTCCCGCCTCCAGAACACCCTGTAGACAGAATAAACCTACGATCAAATCAATTCCCTTTCCGTGCCTCGATGACCGTTAAAGCACTTGATGCTCCGATGCCGACAACTGCAATAAGAGCTCAAGTGGGGACCTTAGCAGCAAGACCCGTAGATGACGGGGTGGGGGACAAAGCAGACATATTCTTGCGCCGAATCTTGTCATCCGTATGCTCATTTTGACAACAGAAGAAACGGAGCATTCGCCTACATGAAGTTTTTCTCCCGCAGAACTTTCTGTTCATTCTCAATGGTTTTGGCTTCGTTGATGACCGTACCAAGCCTTTCATTCGCACAGGTTGCGGAGACTGTAACCTCTCAAGTTATCTATGTTCCCTCTTACTCGCGAGTTTTCACGCAGGAGGGCCGCAGCGAGCCGCTCGCGTCTACCCTTGTTGTGCACAACGTTAGTGCTCAATCAGAGATCAAAGTTGAGCGTGTCGATTATTACGACAGAGCGGGGCAGCTTCTGGAAACTCTCATAAATGAGCCCGTTCAACTGATGCCATTTGGGTCGATCAATGCGCTTATACCTATTGGTAGCGTCGGAGACGGGATTGGCGCGAACTTCGTAGTCACATGGTCGGCAGAAGTGCCAGTACAGCCCCCCATCGTTGAAGCTATCATGGTCGGTGGAAGCGGCACTCAAGGAATCTCGTTTACCAGTCGAGGTCAGGTGTTGTCACAAACACCGTAGCACCCATCACCACTTTTGCTCCGATTTAACCAACTCGATAATCGCGCTAATACTTAGTCCTATCTGAGTTTTTGATTACCACAGCGACAGGAGCCCACTTTGGGCTCATTGCCAACCCTAGCTACAAGAACTTCGGATGGCGGTAGGGCGGACAAAACAGCCTTTCGCAATATCTTTCTTTAGGCGGAAGCAGACCGCGGTAACTCCGTTCATTCCAGTAAGAAATTAACGCGCAATGTGACGCAAAAATCGTTAAACGGGTGCCACTGAACGAACTAAAATTTCAAGATTTTTGCGCGACAATATAGCGGCTCTGTAACATTGAGGCTTGATCAGACGTATAGAGGATATCGAAGCCCGCGGACGCAATTTTCCTTTCAAGCACTGATCCAGGCACAAAATGCACAAATGGGGCTTTCTCAAGAGCCTGCATGATTGGGATTGCGACCCGACTGATCATCGCATACTTGAAACCACCGCTCTCAGGGGCGCAAACGGTTTTAGATATGAAAAACCCACCGGGTTTTGTAAGTGCGGAAATGTGTTCAAGCGCTTGGTCCAAATCGGGCAGGAGATGGAGCAAATTATGCGCTAGGACCGCATCGTAAGACGCTTCGTCAAGACCGTGCTCAAGAACTTCAGCCACCTTGAAAGTGACATTCTCCAATCCTTCTTTCGCACGCTTCTCATCAGCAATCTCGATCATGCCCGGAGCGAGATCCGTCGCGGTGATATGGGCAACATACGGTGCAAGCAGCAGCGCAGTTGAACCCGTCCCGCACCCGATTTCCAGTACGTTGTCCTCCGCTTTCAGGTACGACTTCGTAAGCTCGAGTGTTTTCAGATACCCTTCCATGTTACGGATTGGGTCTGCCGCATACTTTTTCGAGATTTTGCTCCAGAACGCGGCATCCTTAGACAAAGCAGCCATTTCATTACTCTCTTACAAGGTTGTTGCCGTACCCTTTACTTCCAAACAATCATTTATGGAATTGCCACAATCCGCAGAAGTGTTATGCATAAATGCATGAATTGGAACGCCATCAATTTCGACTGGAATCAAGTACGGTCCTTTCTTGCGACAGCCGAAGAAGGCTCATTTTCCGCAGCGGCGCGCGTTCTTGAGCAAACTCAACCCACTGTCGGCCGTCAAGTTGCTGCGCTGGAAACGGCGCTTGGCATCACCCTGTTTGAAAGAGTCGGCAAGTCGCTAAAGTTGACGACAGCTGGCGCCGAGCTTTTGTTGCATGTCAGAGAAATGGCGGATGTGGCAAACAGGATTTCTCTTACTGCGACAAGCCAGTCGCAAGCTGTTGAAGGGCAAGTCAGGATTACTGCATCCGATGTGATGTCTGCCTATCAGCTACCGCCAATACTGAAAAAGATCCGACTTGCGGCACCGCGACTAGAGTTAGACATCGTTGCTGCAAATGACATACGCGACATACAGCGACGTGAGGCTGATATCGCCATCCGACATGTACGCCCAACTCAGCCGGATCTGACAGCAAAGCTTGTCGCCGAGGCCAAAGCCCATTTTTACGCGGCACCTTCATATCTTGATAAGGTGGGACGGCCTAAAAATGAAAACGAACTTGCGAAATTGGACTTTGTCGGGTTCGGGGACATCGACACGATGATCGGTTTTCTTGATCCGGCGGGCATTAAAGTCACCCGAAAAAGCTTCAGGATTGGCTCACAAAGCGGGATTGTATCCTGGGAACTGGTGCGACAAGGTTTTGGCATAAGTGTAATGTCGGATGATGTGGCTGCCTTAACGCCAGGTGTGGAGCGCGTGCTTCCCGACCGCGAGCCGTTTAAGTTCCCGATTTGGCTGGCGACGCACTCCGAATTACATACCGCACGAAGGATCAGGTTGGTGTTTGATCAACTGGCGGACCAACTTAGCGCAGGGACCATCAGGTAATCCGGGAGTTCTCTTTATGTCACAGGCTATTCCAACGCTTCACTTGCTATGCGGCAAAGTAGCTTCTGGGAAATCAACTCTGGCAGCAGAACTCGCGGAAAGAGACGCGGCCGTGCTTATCTCAGAAGATGAATGGCTTAGCACCCTGTTTGGCGAACAGATGAAGTCCCTTCAGGACTATGTGAATTGCGCTTTAAAACTGCGACTGGTCATGGCGCGTCACGTAGCTTCTTTGCTGAAGGCTGGCGTTTCCGTTGTTCTCGATTTTCCAGCGAACACAATTGAAAATAGGGTTTGGATGCGCGACTTGCTGGAAGACATTACCGTGAAGCACAACCTTCACTTTTTGGATGTGCCAGATGAGGTTTGTCTGCGCCGGCTGCGCGAGCGTAACAGAGAAGGCGCTCATGCCTTTGCAGCAACCGAAGATCAATATCGCCGAATTGCGCGGCATTTCGTGTCGCCATCACCCGAAGAAGGTTTCAACATCATAACTCACCGTCAGTAGCGCCCGAAATTCAAAGCGTCGCGGCGGCTCCAAACACTGTTCCGCCCCCTGCTCTGGATCGACGGATGGCGAATGCTCACAGACAACTTTCACGGGGTCTTAAGCCCGGATTTCGCACGATAATAGGAGGCGCATGCCAGTGGGTCCTTTATGGATCAAGGCGGTGGCAAGACCGGCAATGTCGCTTACGCCGACTATCGGTTAACATACGTCACTGGCGGGCCTGGGCAACGCACCGTCCAGAACAGGCTCCTACGATCCACTTCAGAATAGTTTTGCGCCGTCAATGCTGCACGGACAATGGTACGAAGCACCGAGCAAGTTACACATAGGTTATCAAAACACTTCTGGCTTGATTTCACCTCAGACCATCACTGAGAAACTTCTCGGGAGTAGGTGCATGGTGCTTGTCCAAACCCCCTGAAATAAGCCTGCAAAACGTGGTAGGAAAAACTGTCATAAGATCGTTATGCAAAAGCGGCAACAATTCTCGTTGCCAGCCAATTCGAAAGGTCACCCATGTCATTTTCCAGCCGCTCGTCAATTTCGCGTCGCCACTTTCTTGCAACAACTGCCAGTGCAGCGGCCATCACCTTGCATCCTTTTTCAGTTTTTGCTGCCAACAACCAAGCGCATTTGCGCATTATGGAAACAACGGACATCCATGTTCATGTGTTCCCCTATGACTACTATGCTGACAAACCCAGTGACACCGTGGGCTTGTCCCGTACGGCCTCAATCATCAACGAAATTCGTTCTGAGGCGACGAACTCGATCTTGGTCGACAATGGTGACTTTCTTCAAGGGAACCCAATGGGCGACTACATCGCCTATGAGCGTGGCATGAAAGAAGGGGACGCCCACCCGATTATCACCGCGTTCAACACGATTGGCTATGATGCCGCCACTTTGGGCAATCACGAATTCAACTACGGGCTGGATTTTCTGGAAAAATCACTCGCGGGCGCGGAGTTCCCGGTCGTTTTGGCTAACGTTTCAAAGGCACAAGGCGCAACTCCACGTGACGACAAAACGCTGATCAAACCTTACGCAATCATCGACCGTGAAATCGAAACGGGCGACGGGACCAAGCACTCAATCAAAATCGGCGTAATTGGCTTTACACCGCCGCAGATCATGAACTGGGATCGAAAGCACCTGGAAGGCAATGTTCAAGCCCGCGATATCGTCGAAACCGCGCGGGCATACGTGCCAGAGATGAAAGAACAAGGGTGTGACCTAGTCATCGCCCTTTCACATTCTGGTATCGGCGACGCCAATCATATCGACGGTATGGAAAACGCATCCGTCGTTTTGGCGGGTGTTGACGGGATCGACGCATTGGTCACCGGCCACAATCACCTTGTCTTCCCCTCGCCGAAATTTTCAGACCGACCCGGAATCGATGTCGAAAAGGGCACCCTAATGGGCAAACCAGCTGTCATGGGCGGCTTCTGGGGTTCACATCTTGGTCTACTGGATTTGTTGCTGGAACGGGACGGAAATGAGTGGCGCGTGGTTACCACGACGTCAGAGGCCCGCGCGATTTCTCAACGCAATGAAGACCGTTCAATCACCGCTTTGGTCGGAGACGATCAGAAAGTTCTCGACTCGGTTGCGAAGGATCACGACGAAACGCTCGCCTATGTCCGTCGCGCAGTCGGCAAAACATCTGCTCCATTGCACAGCTATTTCGCGCTGGTTGCTGACGATCCGTCTGTGCAGATCGTTTCAATCGCGCAGAAATGGTATGTCGAAGAAATGCTGAAAGGCACCGAGCACGCTGGTTTGCCGATCCTGTCAGCGGCAGCGCCGTTCAAGGCGGGTGGTCGCGGAGGCCCCGACTATTACACCGACGTCCCGGTCGGGGATGTTGCTATCAAAAATGTGGCTGATCTGTATCTCTATCCAAATACGGTGCGCGCAGTGCGCGTGAACGGTGTTCAACTGCGTGGTTGGCTAGAGCGTTCGGCCGGTATGTTCAACAGGATCGAGCCAGGCTCAGAGGATGCGGTTCTACTGAATCCTGAGTTTCCGTCCTACAATTTCGATGTAATGGATGGTGTCACATACCAGATCGACCTTTCACAACCGTCGCGCTTTGGACCAAAGGGCGAAGATGTGAATCCCGATGCGGCCCGAATTGTGAATTTGTCCTTCCAAGGTGAACCGGTCACTGATGACATGGAGTTCATCATCGCCACCAACAATTATCGCGCATCGGGCGGAGGTTCATTCCCCGGCGCACTGGGTGATACGATCGTATTTGAGGCCCCGGACACCAATCGCGACGTTATTGTGCGCTATATTGTTGAACAGGGAACGATCAATCCAAAAGCGGACGCCAATTGGTCATTTGCACCTCTTGAGAACACAACCGTGCTTTTCGAGACAGGCCCCAAGGCCCGAGACTACATTGGCGACGTCAAAGGCGTTTCCATCGAAGACGCCGGAGATGGCACAAACGGTTTCGCGGCTTTCCGCATCAAGCTCTAGTACGATCTCATTTGCTTACTTTCAAAAATCTGGGGGTCAACTAAAACAACTATCATCGCGCTTATGCTGACCGCCCGCCTGCGATGCTTAAATGCTATAAGTATTTATAAAAAAACTGATTTGGGATCGTTGCGAACCATTGAGCAGGCGCAGGATAAGCCCCTACCCTGCTTTTCCACCACCTATCAACGGCCCAAACTAGACCCTCAACGGCCTGACTAGAAACTGCGGTCGCAAATTGCTTTCCGTGCATTCGATGCAGAAGGTAAATGCCTAGAGGGTTAAACCTTCGCGCAGCGGACTAAAACTGCCGTGAACACTTGCTGGCTAAACGGCTGCTTCAATCGATACAAAAACTCCACGGATGCAAGTGATCGTTCGCTATAATTGCAAAAGGATTGAGCAAAAAGGATGGCGCGAAATTAAGCTCGCAAAACTCCCCTGTCGGAGGCGTCAGTACGGCTGCTGCGTAGTTTAGCTAACGCGCGTTGTGGGGCATTTTGAATTTACCGTTCGCACTCGCGGTGTCGCAATCTGGCGCTAATCTCATGGTGCTCAGAAACGTTCCGGCCTGGTGCATTCGCTTCTACTTGCTCAGAATTTTTATAGTGTACTCGCGACGGGCCCCGACAGGCGGAATTGGGAAAGGTGCGGCCGCGCGAACTTGTGACAATGCGATCTGGTCCAAACGTTTTGAACCTGAACTGCGGGTAATATTGGCCGATACCAAAGCTCCGCTGTCAGCGATGCGAAACGTCACCAGAACGGTGCCGCGGATGTTGACGCTTTTGCGTCTCGCGCGAAGGATCTTGCGTTTGACTTTCCCCGCGTAGTTACTTGCATCGGCATTGCCCTGGGCCGAGGCTGTGCGGGTTGTCTTTTCGGCGGCGGCTTCTCCGATGGCGGTTTCGCCCGTTGTACTGCCCTTTTTTCGAGTGCGTTCACTATTGCCTGCTTTCGTAGCTAGCTGGGCGACTTTCTTTTTCTCAAGTTCTGCGTTTTGCGCTGGTGACGTTGCAGGTTTGCGTTTGGCCTCAGCCTCAGGCTGTTTGGCTTGAGTCAATTCGGGCTGGCTTGCCTTTTGAGGATCCGTCGCTTTCAATGCTCCTTTCGCCGAAGGCGCAACCTGTTTTGCGATAGGTTTTGCAGTCTTCGCTGTCTGCCTCTCGGGGTTTGCTTGTTTGATTGGTTGATCAGGCTCTACAGTCGTTTGCCGGGTCGAGGCCGGCGCAGATGCAATCGTTCCAGCAGTGAAATCCTTAAAGGACGTCCCGAGTGCCGCTGTGTCGACCGAGCCTCCACCTTCGATTTGCTTCACCGTATGTGGGCCAAAGTCATGCAAACCAAGACCGTGGGTGGCGGCGGCCAATACAATCGCAGATGCGGCTATGGCCCGGGACTTGGGGATCATTGCAGCGCTCTTTGTGTGACCACAAAGACCTTGTTTGCGCCCAAGGCACGAAGGGCATCACTAACCGCTTTCAGCCGCACCGCCGGAAGCGCGCGGTCAGGAACCAAGCGCACTATTTCCAGCGGCAGATCAATCGAGGCGCGTTCAACATAGGCTTCAACATCTGTCAGCTCGGCCCCGCGATACTCGAGCACACCGTCGGCACGGATGACGAGCGCATCTGTCGGCTCGCGCCCTTCAAGGTCCTGCGTTTCGACCAGTTGCACCGAATTGCCAAGCGGTGGGGCAAGCGTACCGGCAATCATGAAGAAAACCAGCATCAGGAAGACGACGTTGATCAGCGCAATTGTGGGTTCTCGGGTTCGCCTTGCTTTTGGCTTCAGTTGCATCATCCGATCACCTGCGTCCGCAACTGCGCCACGCCTTTCAAAGCCGTCAGCAGGTCAATCAGTTGTTGCGAGGTTACGTTCTTGCCGAGACTGATCAATGCCATTTGTTCGGAGGTCCCGTCGAAAAGCTCTGTAACGCTATCCATGGTTGTTTCGGTCCCGTCGACCAGAAGACGATCCTGTTCAAGCTTCACAAAGCGGATCGGGACGTCTTGATCTGAACCGCCTGCCGAAGCCGCTGAAAACTCGATCTCGCCGAATTTCGAGAAGGTCGAAGTAAGCATGAAAAACAGCAGCAGCAAAAAGATGACGTCGATCAACGAGGTCAACGACAGGCGCTTGCGCCGCTTGGCGCGGGTCTCAAGTGCCATGGGCAAGGGCTGCTTTTGGTATCCCGGTCGCTTTGCATTCTGCGGCGTGACCAGGTGCGAAAACGGTGCGTAGGGCACGGTTGGTAAAAATGCGCTCACGCGTCATGCGTGCCTCGAACCAAGTCAGCACAAGCGAGGTTGGCATAGCTACGGCCAACCCTGCAGCCGTTGTCAGCAAGGCAACCCAAATACCACCTGCTAACAGTGCAGGGTCTACCGAATTGCCTGCGCCTTGTAAGGTTTGGAAGGTTTCGATCATGCCAAGAACAGTGCCGAATAGCCCCAGTAGCGGTGCAAGCTGTGACACCAGATCAAGTACGTTGAGGCCCCGTTCAAGCCCAGCAAAGCGCGCTTCGGCCTCGGCATCGGCACGCTCGGACAGCGTGCTGCTATCTCCACTGAACGACATGGCGATCACTGGGGCCAGATAGCTGCGGCTTTTGTCCAGATGCGCCATGGCAGCAACCCGGTCCCAGCGGTCCCAGGCTTCAATCGCCAAAGACAGCTCGATATGGCGACCGACCCCGGCGGCCCCATATTGCCACAGCTTGTAAATGACTAGCGATAGGGTTGCGACCGACGTTGCGATCAGGATCGCAACAACCGGCCCGCCAAGCGCAAGGACGTCTGTTAATTTCTGAATGATCGTATCCATTGGCCTATCCAATTATTTCCGTTTCAAGGCGGCTTTTGAGTGTCAGGTTCGACATGCAGGCATTCTTCATACCCCCTTGATGCGCACAGTCCTGCGCACCGTTGATCAGGATACGAGTGATGTGGTTGCAGGCCATTCCATCGAACTGAAATTGGCGGACCCTAGGACGCCCTGCGGGAAGATCCTCGAAATTCAGAAGCGTGAGCAGAGCAATGCTACCTTCGGCGCCGAATAAGACCATTTCGTAGACGGCGCTTTCGATATCAGCGTTATAGGTATTCTCGACCAAAAAGCTGAGCAGGCAGCTTTGGTCGCGTTCTTCCGCAGAGCTCAGCTCTATCGAAACGCCACCGGTTTCTCCGGCTGAGGCAAGCCCCGCCCCCAGAATTGGAAGCAGGGTCAGCAGGACCAACCAAGCATTTCTTTTCGACGCCATTCGCATTATTGGTCCTTTCTTTTCTTGATCAGAAGGTTTTGGCCACGGTCAGCTTGAAGTTCCTGCCCGGCGCATTGCGCGTGGACAGGTTTGGTAGGTAGTTTTTGTCGAAGATATTCTCGATACCTGCCCTAATTTCGAACCCTGCGAGCGCGCCTTCTTGCGGGAAATAGGACGCGCGCAATGTGTTCACGCCATACCCGGCAATCGGGTCGCCTGAGGAATCAAAGCCAGACCTGGCTCCGAAAAGCTCCCAGCTGACATCAAGCGTTTCGCCAATCCGTTTGCCGAATGTGATCCGCGCCGAATCCGATGGTTCGTTGCGCCAGCGGGACTCCTGCCCGTTTTCATTGGTTTCCGTGCCGCTTACGACATTCGCGTTAAAGTCGACATAGAATCCGCCAACTTTCGCGTATGATGCTTCAATTTCCACACCGCGCGTTTCGACCTTGTCCAAAAGAACAGAGGCTCCGGTAATCGGATTCGACTGATTGTACGATGTGACATCCCGCAAGTTAGTGTCGTAGAAATTCACCTTGGCGCGTATGATGTCGCCCTCGGCAAAGATATCTCCGCGATTGAACGAAAACCCTGCTTCCCAGGTGCGCGATTTCTCGGGCTGGGTCATGAATACCGGGGTACCAAGGTCGTCGATGATGGGCAGGCTTTCAGTGTGTGCACCGCCGCCAAAGATGCCGAAACCGTTTGCGAATTCGTACCGCGCCGACAGACCCCCCATCAGAGCATCGTTATCGTAGCTCTCATCGAAAGGTGCTGTATCGCCATCCCCCTTGATGTCCTGCGTTTCGTAACGCAGCGCCGGTGTGATGGTCAGTTGATCGCCGATCTGAATGTCATCGACAGCGAACAAGGCAATCCGACGATCAGTCCCACCAGGAGCTGACGGGGCATCCAGACGCTCTCGATTGATGAACTCGATCCCGGCTCGAAGATCATGCGAAGCGATTCCAGTTTGGAAATACGAGGTATTTTTGATCGTCAGTTTGGTGGTTTCATAGTTATGTGACGCGTCCGCCAGAGCCCGTATGCTTGGGAAAAACGGAGTTCCCTCTAAGCTAGAGGAGCCAGGAACATAGCTGCTGTCGATGGACTGCTCGGAATAACTTAGGTTTACATCCAAATCGATCAGATCGTTGTCCGCTGGCCGGTATTGATACCGCAGGATGCCAATCCGGGTTTCGATATCACGATCCACATTTCCAAAGGCGTCTGCAGATGTACCGAACGAGTCATATGGAACGTCGCGCTCTTCCGAGGTCGACTGGTTCCATGATGCGGTGATAGAATGCTCCAGATTTTCGCCGAAGCTGTATTTACCCTTCGCCAACAGGGAAGGCAGGGTAAAGGCGCTGTTGCCGATCGAGCCGCCATTCCCGTCTTCCTGATCGCCTTGATCGCGATAGGTGTAGTTGAACAGAAACTCGGTCTGCTCGTTCGGCTGCCACGCCAGAATCGACGATGACGCAAAGCCGCTTCCGTTCGAATAGCCTTCCAGTGTCTGACGGAAACGGAAGCCGGGCTCACCGCCGGTAAAATCCGAGGCGTCTTTGGTTTCCAATTGAACCACGCCCCCCACGACGCCCGAGCCGAATTCAAACGACCCGACAGTGCCCCGGATCACCGACACGCTTTTGTAAAGCTGCGGATCGGTGAAGAGTTGGTTGCCGATCCGATACAGCTCTTCCGAACCGGTTGTTGCCCCGTCGATCAGAATGAGAACCTTCTGGTCGGTACCGAAGGTGCTGTTGGCACCGAAGCCGCGAATGTTGATACCTGACCCCTGCGGTGTCGAGCCATTCACCAGAGTCACACCAGGCACCGTGTCGATCAGCTCTGCAACCGTGTTGGCCTGACGGTCGTTGATCTCTTCCTGATCGATATTGGTAATAGGTACTGCGGTGTCGGTCTGGATTTCCCGTTTGCTTTCGCCCAGCTCAAGTGTGCCCAGGAACCCATCATCCTGTTCCTGCGCCCAAGAGGCCGCTGCGATGAAACTGAGACAAGAGGCGGTGCCAAGTAGGCCCGCCTTTCGAATTGAAGCACGCATTTCTGTCCCTTCGAGTGGTTTGAGGACCGGAGATGCTTGCAGTTCGCTGGCTAAGGTCAGTCTTTTTTGGCGTTTTTGGAATCGCCTTTCAGCGATGACTTGTGCTCGTTAATAAAGCTTACTAAAACAGTCAACATATTTCCGTGACTGAGTTTGCAGTCACTGCCAGCGGGCCAATGACGGGATCATGGGCCAGGCCAGCGCCTCACAGAACCACTCGAAGATGGGAAATCCACTATGGAACAGGTGCTTACGGCCCCTCAGGATATTCGTGCCGCCTATGCAGAGAAGGCTGGCAAACGTGATCGCGATCTGGCGGAATCACTTGGTTTGTCCGAAGGGCAGCTGGTGGCGGCCTTCGCTGGGTACGGCACAACAAGGCTGAGATCAGACATGGATGCGCTTTTTGGCCAGTTGAACGGGTTGGGAGAGGTCATGGCGCTGACTCGCAACCCGTCCTGCGTAATCGAGAAAGTCGGGCAATACGACAACTATCATCCCGGCGCCCATGCAGCGATGGTCCTGTGCCAAGAGATTGACCTGCGCATGTTCCCCAACCATTGGGTTCATACCTTCGCGGTCGAGCGTGAAACGAATTCCGGAACACGCCGCTCGATTCAAGTATTTGATGCGGCCGGAGATGCGGTTCACAAGATTTTTCTGCGGGACGGCTCGGATCTGGATCACTGGGCACATCTGGTCCAGACGCTGGCCGCGGACGATCAATCCCAGATGATGACTGTCGAGCAGCGTAAGCCAGCTGAGGCACCTAAGGCCAATCCGGACAAGGCTGAAATCCTGCGCACCGAGTGGGCCAAGATGACGGATACGCATCAGTTCCTGCGCTTGACGTCCAAGCTCAAGATGAACCGGTTGGGGGCCTATCGTATAGCCGGTGCGCCTCTGGTTCGGGCGCTTGACCCAGACACAATTCCGCAAATGTTCGAACAGGTGCGCGACCAAGGACTTGAGGTCATGATCTTTGTCGGCAATCGCGGTTGCATTGAAATCCATGGTGGCCCAGTCAAAACCCTGAAACAGATGGGGCCTTGGTTGAACGTGCTGGACCCGGATTTCAACCTGCATCTGCGCACCGATCATATTGCCGAGGTCTGGGCCGTCAACAAACCCACCCAGCGCGGACCGGCTGTTTCTGTTGAAGTGTTTGATGCCGAGGGTGGTTTGATTTTCCAGATATTCGGTCGTTGCGCTGGCGAGACCGATCACCGCCCCGCTTGGGATGCTTTGGTCGCCGGGCTATCCGACGAAGTTAAAAAAGAGATAGTGTAGTGCGACGGCTTCTCTATTTCTGTACCGCTGCTTTTCTCTCGGCCACCGCACTGCAAGCCGAGGAAAAACGCGTGATCGCGATCGGCAGTTCAATCACCGAGATCATTTATGCTCTCGGGCAGCAGGACCGACTTGTAGGCCGAGATCGGACCTCAACTTACCCGGCTGATGCGATGGATTTGCCGGATGTGGGCTATCGGCGCGCTCTTTCGCCAGAAGGCGTGCTGTCCGTCGCGCCCGACCTGATCCTGGCATTGGAAGGCTCCGGACCGCCAGATGCCATT
The DNA here is from genome assembly GCF_056536565.1 of Ruegeria sp. CK3. Lineage (NCBI taxonomy): Bacteria > Pseudomonadati > Pseudomonadota > Alphaproteobacteria > Rhodobacterales > Roseobacteraceae > Ruegeria > Ruegeria sp. CK3. Next base: position 125,768 of record NZ_JBQFPV010000003.1, on the reverse strand, counting down.
TCGGTACTGCAAGAAGCCGGTGTGGAATTTGTCACCATCGGTGATGAGTTTTCTCGCGAAGGGATAGTGGAAAAAATCCGTGCGGTGGGCGCCGCTTTGGGTGCTGAGGCCGAAGCCGAAGAGTTGGCTGCAAGCGCAGCGCAACAACTGGATCAGGCGCAAGAGAGTGCCTCGATCGCCGCAGGTGCGGACCCATTGAGTGTTTTGTTCATCCTTTCGGCCCAGGATGGGGAAATTACCGTCGGTGGGGGCAAAACTCAGGCCGATAGCATTATCAGAATGGCGGGCGGTGAAAACGCTGCGGCAGGCGTCGATGGCTTCAAAACCATGACGCCTGAAGCATTGGCAGTCACCGCGCCCGACGTGATCCTGATGATGGAGCGGCGTGGAAATCACGCAACTGCAGACGAAGACCTTTTTGCAATGCCCGCGATCCAACTGACCCCGGCAGGGCAGAAAAAAGCCCTGATCCGTATGCCGGGTGCGTATCTTCTGGGCTTTGGCCCGCGTACAGCGGATGCAATTTTGGACCTATCGGCGGCGCTGCAAAACGCGAGCGGATCATGACGCTGGCGTTGGACCATGGCCCGCCGGTGCGTGCCGACGCGCGAAGGATCAGGGCCAAGCGCGTGACGCTGTCTCTAATTGCCGTCCTGACCGTAACAAGTGTGTTCAGCGTCTCGGTCGGAGCGTCTGACGCCTCGCTAGCGATTGCAGTATTGGATTTACTTCAGGGGCGCGAGTTGTCGGATCTGAACCGGATCATTCTGTGGGACATCCGCCTGCCCCGTCTGGCGATGGGCATACTTGTTGGAGCGGCGCTGGCAGTCTCGGGCGTGGTGATGCAAGGGCTGTTCCGCAATCCGCTGGCCGATCCTGGCATTGTCGGCGTGAGCGCGGGTGCTGGGTTGGGCGCGATAACAGCCATCGTCTTTGGTGGCCTCCTGCCTCGCACGGTCCTCGCCTGGGTAGGCGACGGACTGGTTGCCTTTGCGGCCTTTCTGGGGGGATGGGCCTCGGTTCTGATCCTTTATCGCGTGTCAACTCGTCAAGGGCAAACATCGGTCGCCACAATGCTGCTTGCAGGCATTGCACTGGCGGCTTTGGCCGGAGCGGTATCTGGTTTGATGATCTACATGGCTGACGATCAGCAACTCAGAGACCTCACCTTCTGGGGCATGGGCTCGCTGGCTGGAGCGACGTGGATCAAGGTTGCAACGGCTGCTCCGATTATTCTGGCTGCAATTATCTGCACACAGTTTCTTGCCCGTGCCTTGAACAGTATGGCGATGGGTGAGGCCATTGCCCATCACATGGGTATTCCAGTCCAGCGAAGCAAAAACCTCGCGATCCTGACGGTCGCTGGGGCAACTGGTGCCGCCGTTGCCGTGTCGGGTGGCATAGGCTTTATCGGAATCGTGGTGCCGCATCTGTTGCGCCTCAGCACTGGACCAGACCACCATCGCTTGCTGATGAATTCAGCTCTGCTGGGGGCCACACTGTTGTTGTGCACAGATATGATCAGCCGCGTGATCGTTGCTCCGGCGGAGCTACCAATTGGGATCGTGACCGCAATCCTTGGCGCGCCGTTGTTTTTCTGGATCCTGCTTCGACGCCATGGCTCAATGGGAATGTAAGTATGAAAGCTGAAAACATAAGCGTCCGCATCGGAAGCAAAGAGATCCTGAAAGGCGTGGATTTTAAAGCAGAGCCCGGGCAAGTCACGGCCATCATCGGCCCGAATGGATCCGGTAAATCGACCTTGCTGAAAGCACTGTCGGGAGAAATCCAAAGCTCCGGCAGGATCACATTAAACGGCCACGACATCACGGCACTAAAGCCTTGGGAATTGGCTGCCATACGAGGCGTTCTTCCTCAGTCAACAACCGTGGCCTTCCCCTTCTCTGTGCACGAAGTCGTCAGGCTTGGGCAGGCAAATGGCTTAGCCGCCGACAATGACACACTGCCTTCGCGCGCATTGATGCAAGTTGACCTCGGAGGCTTCGAAACGCGGTCCTACCAGAACCTATCTGGCGGTGAGCAGCAACGCGTTCAGATGGCGCGAGTTCTGACGCAAGTCTGGGACACCAAAGATCTGGATCAGCCGCGCTGGTTGTTGCTGGATGAACCCGTTGCAAGCCTGGACATCGCACATCAGTTCATCGTTTTGCGCATCGCGCGGGACTTCGCGGCCCAAGGCGGTGGTGTTGTCGTGGTTATGCACGATCTGAACCTGACAGCTTTGTTCGCCGACAGAGTTTGCATTCTGAGCGAAGGGAAAGTCTGGTCATCAGGTACTGTGTCCGACGTTCTCAACAATGAGACGATGCAACAGGTTTACAGTATCGACTTGCCGATCAACACGATACCTACGGGCGGGATGCCATTTGTTTTGCCGCAGGCGATGATCTGAATAGGATAGTCCTTCCGTACTTTTCCAACCCAGTGAATTCCACTTCACGTCAGGTTGTCGCGTGTTTGCTTGCCGAGCTGGCACGGCAAGACAACAGGATCAGGACCAGAAAGGACAGGTTTAGTAAGACGTTGAGGGGCGCCCCGACCAAAATCGAGCCTGAGCTGTCGACGCAAAACCAGGACCATGCCGCAATCTGAGCAGTCTTGGTCGCAGCCACCGCCGATAGTGGGGCAACGTATGTGCCCAGCGCCCATTGCATTCCTCCTAGACCAACCGTCAGGCCACCGGTGATAACCAGCAGTAAAGGCACTGGAACCGTCAGTTCCGAGGGAACGGCGTGAATTGGCCAATACGCGACTTGCAGAAAGATATGCGCGACGGGGTGCAGAAACGGTAGTGCGGCCAGAGCAAAAAGCACCCCGGTTGCAACAAGAACACCACCTGAAATTCGCATTGCTGACTGTTGTTGGGTCATGACATTCTCCTTTCGGTATATGCTCTTCATGCGACTTGCGGCGAGTCCAAATCAACTACCTCAGAGGTAAGTGAATTCTGTTCGGACCCTTGCTAAACTCAGGTCATGACACCCTATCCCGGTATGCTGAAAGAATGGCGAAAGCGACGCAGGATGAGCCAGTTGGACCTTGCGGTCGAAGCTGAGGTCAGCGCGCGCCATATCTCATTTCTTGAAACTGGGCGGTCCCGACCCAGCCTAGATATGATCCTTCATCTGTCCGAAGTCATGAACCTTCCGGTCGAAACCCGAAATCAGATGATGCGCGCCGAAGGCTTCGCGCCGCGTTTTGCGACAACGCCGATTGATGACGCGGCGATGTCACCCATCCGAGCTGCAGTCGAATGGACACTTCGGCAGCATGCCCCTTACCCAGGAATGGTACTGGACCGGCTCTGGAATGTTGTGATGCTCAATAGCGGAGCACAAAGGCTTTTCAAGCCAATGGGAATCGGCGAGGGGCAAAGCCTGCTGGACCTGCTGACCAGTCCGGTGATGCCTGAGCTTGTCGAAAACTGGCCCGAGGTCGCGCATCACACGACGTTGCGGCTGCGCGCAGAAAGCGCCAACGCAGGCGGCATACCCGCACTGGACACCGCGGCGCGCGCTCTGTCACAACAAGGGCACGCCCGCAGTGATGCGGCGATCGGGCCGACAATTTCTACGATATACCGCTTTGGTGGTCAGAGGCTTTCCATGTTTGGAACCATTGCGCAATTCAGCACAGTCGCGGACGTCACGCTGGACGATTTGAAGATTGAGCTGTTTTTTCCGGCCGACGACCAAAGTGCTAAATTTCTGTGTGACCTTGCCCAATTGGCTGCCAGTTAAATGATGGTTTGAACAGAGCCATACCGTATCCCGATGATCCCCACTCATTCCCAAAGCCAGCAAGATTCGACAAACCGCCCTGCAAAAGCGATCTGGACGTAGAACAATTCTTCCCCTAGAACCTTACCTGTTACCTAGTCCCTAAAAGGACCAATTTCATGGTGTTCCCGTCGCAGGGCTGAGCAGCCCTCTCTCATTCTGAGCCTAAAGCTCTTTACCGCGACTTTTTCGCCGGACCTTGTCCGGCAAGTGACCCATGACAGACCAAATCCTGATTTCGCAGGCGCCCACCCGCGCTGAATTTACACCGCTGATCCGGTTGGCCGTTCCGCTGATGGTCGGGCTGGCCGCGGCGCTTTTGATCGGAGTCGTAGATACGGCGATGATTTCTCCGCTCGGTACGGTCCCGCTGGCGGCGGCTGGTGTGACCACGGCCGTTCTGATCATCTTGATTTCCGCTCTTTGGGGCGTGATCACGGCAATTTCCGTACAGATCAGTCAAGCCGAAGGCGCAGGCGATGCCGCGCGGGTTGCGCTGGCGTTGCGCAGCGGGCTGTTGCTGTGCCTTCTGGGCGGCGGCGGCGCGGCGTTGGTGATGATCGCGCTCTATCCGTTGCTGGGGCCTTTGGGTCAACCGAAGGAGGTTCTGACGATCTTGTTCCCGTACTGGATGTCGATGGCGATTTGGATCGTGCCTTTCACTCTGTTCTTTGGCCTGAAGGCTCTGTTCGACGCCGTTGGACGGCCCTGGACGGCCGTGGCGCTGTCTTATTTGGGCGTCCTCTTCAACGTACCCGCTAACTATGCCTTCATTCACATCCTTGATCTTGGAATTCTGGGCGCTGGTCTGGCCAGCATACTCTCGCAATGTACGTCGCTGGTTGCCGGGATCTATGTGTTGATACGCGCGCCTGGGCTGGCCGCCTTTCGTCAGCGGGTGACCGTTGCATGGGCGGACGTCTGGTCACAGGCCAAAGACGCCCTGCCGCTCTGTCTTGGCTATGCGGGTGAAGGCGGAGCCTACGCCGTAGTGGGCCTGATGATGGGCTGGTTGGGGGCCGAGGCGCTAGCCGCCCACCAAATCGTCAACGCGCTTGCGGGGCTGGCCTATATGATCCCGCTGGGCATGGCGGGTGCGGCCTCGATCCGTGTGGGTCTTGCAGTCGGCGCAGGTAGTCAGGAAAGGCTCAGACCGATCATGAAGGCGTCCTTTGCGATGGTCACGCTCTGGCAGGCGATTGCCGCCATCGTCTTCATTGCTGCGGGCCGGTTGATGGCGGAAAGCATGTCGGATGACCCGGCCGTCATTGACCTCGCGGTCACGTTGTTTTTTATCGTGGCACTGCTGCAGGTTGCGGATGGCGTTCAGGGAACCGCGTTGGGCGCACTAAGGGGAATGTCGGACATGAACCTGCCGACGATCATTACTCTGACGGCCTATTGGCCACTTGCCTTGCCGGCTAGCTATGCACTGGGATTCCTTTTCGACCTCGGAGCGGTAGGTGTCTGGATCGGCTATACTCTTGGACTGGTGGTAGCAGCTATCGCCCTGCCCTTGCGGTTCTGGGCGCTGACACGGCCCTGAATTTTGGGGGCCGGTCGATAAGAGAAACTTAACCGCGAGCAGTTTCCGCTCCTGTCCTCTAAAAGAAACGATAGCCCGAGCTAACGTTCGTTCTGTGGCAGTCCATCATCGATTTCGTAGTAGTCACCTTTCTCTGACACAAAGACATGCAGCGAGAGCGAGGTGTTCGTTGGTCCGTCGAATGTGCCCATGGCAACAACCGTCCAGTCATGGTGGATCGGATCCCAGAACAATGTTGACCCACACGTGCCGCGGAAACCCCGCCGGACCTTCTAGGATGAATGGAACCATCGCACTGCGCCTTCTCCTTCTACCCGAAGCGCCTTCCGGGGAATGTCGATTGAGGCTTCGTAGTGACCAGAATGCTTACGGCATTGCTGGCAGTGGCAAGCAGTGGGCTGCGGTAGGTGACCGTCCACTTCGATCCGCACGGCGCTGCAGAGACATGAACCCTTATACATGGCCCACCTCCTTCGCATTTTTCGAGTTTGTCCGACGTCGCAGGCTTAGAGCTTTAATCAGAGCTTTTGCCTCCGCTGGCGGTTCCTGTTCGATGCGTCGGTAGTCTGTTCCATCGGCACGGCGGGTGAGAAGACCGCAAGAAACCATTGTTCGGCGAAGTATTGCGGGATCTTCGAAGAGGTGGTCCAGGGTAAGGCGTCCATTTACCTCACGTTCTTGCATAGGCTTTGCCGCAGGCAGTCTCGCCCAAAGCGCCCAGAGAGCAAGCGTCTGCACTTTGCGTTTGGACGGCCACCGAATGAGGCGACCTACAGCATCGAATTGATGCACGGCACGCTCTACAGCTCGGGCATCAAAAGGCGGCTCGTCAGTTGAGCGGACAAGTCTTTTCCCAGCCGCGTGAACCGAGCGCATATGTTGTAGGTTTTGAAAGCCCGCGGCACGCGCAGCGATGTTCATGAGCACTAGGTGCGATGGGCTTGCGTCGCCCAACTGTTGGGACAGGGAGCGTACAAAGCCAGTCAGGTCATCCGTGTACAACGGCAAAGGGATTTTAGGCATGGGTCATCCAATTCGAGCGCCAGTGCTGGATCGTCGGTCGCTGGCTTGACGAAACGGCGCTCTCATCTTGAGTGAATGGGTGCGATGCCGTTTGTTCTTTTTGGCAGGTTTAGCTCTCCAAAAGGAGCAGCGACGCCTCGGTGTCTGCCGACCGTGAACGAGGCATAACAATCTTTGCGACTTTAGCCAAGGCTGCATTCTGATGGCCATTGCGTCATTGCTTTTGCTGTCATCCATCCCGCCCCGGTTCGCTCGGATCGCTTGAGAATAATGCGATCTTGTTGCCCTGAGGGTCGCGTAGATATCCGACAAAGAAGTTTGGTCCGTAATACTCTCGGAAGCCGGGTGCGCCCTCGTCGGACCCCCCGGCCTCAACAGCGGCGGAATGAAGGTCGCGAACCTGTTGTTGATTGCGTGCCTCAAACGCAATCATTGTCCCGTTTCCAGCCGAAGCCTGCGACCCATTGAAGGGGGATTTGACGTAGAACTCAGGTAGGTTTGGTGTTCGTCCTGGTTTCTCAGGTAGCGCATAGCTCAGATCACCGTGATAGTACTCCAGCTGATATCCAAGATCCGGCAGGAATGCGGAATAGAAGCGTTCCGCAAGCCCTAAGTCGTCGGCACCAACAGTAATGTATGCGATCATTGTCTAGCTTCCTTAAAAGGTTGTTTTTTCTAACCGAAATCCGTCTAAATACCCTTTGCGATCCCCAACTTTTGCCTAGAGAAACCAGTATCGCCGCGCATGCTCAGCTTTGGCTTCTTCGATCATCAAGCGTTTTCCTCTTGTCGGGGCACCAAAGTGGGATTGCTGTATCGCTTTGACCTACGCAGGCCCCAACGCTTAGTAAAGTTACAGTAACTGCGAGGGCGGCGCCGAGGCCAAACATGACACCCCATGAAAAACCTGCCGCCACTCCAGCTAGCACCGCTCCAAACGCGCCTACGCCATCCAGTATCGCGAACGCAAAACCCAACGTGGTGCCTTCACTTCGATCCGAATGATCAACAGCCGCCGCAAGGATCACCGGCCGAACTGCGTCCAACGACGCAACCCCAAGCGTCATCAGGGCGATCATGATCCAGAACGGAGGATCGAACATCAGTGTGCCAATTGCAAAGGCCGCAAACCCATTTCCGGTTGCAAGTACCGGCAAGCGGCCAATCCTGTCGGAAATTGATCCAACCCACGGCTGAGCCAGTGAACCACTTAAGACGATAGCCGCGAAGGCGATCCCGATGGTTCCTGATGCAAAACCGTGAGCTGTCGCCAGATAGAACGGTATCATGCTCAACAATCCGATCAGTACCATGTTGTAGAGTGAAACTGTCGCGACGAGGCGTAACCCGCTTCGGCTCCGCCATGTCTGCATCAGCTCCGAAATGTCTTGTCGGTTCACACGCGGATTTTTGACGGCAGGGACTGCTTCAGCCACCCTAAGAAAGCAAAGACCGACGAAAACAGTCGGCAGTACCGAAACGACCAGAGCACCACGCCAATCGACCGTCGATAGAACCAAACCGGCGGAGAGTGGAGCCAAGACTTCAGCGAGCGAACCGCCAACCGCATGTATACCCAAGGCACGGGCGCGAGTATTCCTGTTGGCGCTCGTCAACACACCAGTTGCAATCGGATGCCAGGCCGCATTTCCCATCCCAGCAATCGCCAAAAGTACGGCCAGGCTCCAAAACCCCGAAGCCAGTGACGCAATCGCGTAGCCGATAGCGACCCAAAAGAAGGTGCTGACGAGAAGGCAACCTCGGTTGGAGACATGGTCCGCCACCAGACCTGCAGGCACGTACACCAAAGCACCGCCAATGGTGGACAGCGTGAAAAGCAAGCCGACCTCGGCAGGCGAAAGGTGCATTGAAAGGCCAGCAGCGGGAACGATCAGCCACAGGGCTGCGATTGGCCAGTCGTTCGCGAAGTGGCCCACGGCGAACCAGGCCATTAGGGTTCGGTTTGTCATGGTAGCTTTCTCTTTCAGAGCGACACATCGGACCCAATGCCCAACGAATTGGTAATACCTAGCTAGCGGTGATATGTCTGTCTGTCGAAAGCAAGGCTATTACCATCGAGGAATCGTCATTGTCCGAAGGCTTAACAAAACAAGCTGTTCGCCCCAGATATCTAGGGGAGACAATCAAGCCAGCGTCAGGCGAAAGCTACGACTGGCATTGTCACGATTTTGGCCAACTCATCTCCGCAGCTGCGGGCTCAATGTATGTGGGCACACCTGACCGAGTTCTGCTCCTAAGCCCGGCCATGGCGATTTGGATCCCCCCCGACCAACAGCACTGGATGCGCTACGGTTCGAACAACGTCATGCACTACGTGGATGTCAATTGGGATGAGGCGGTGAGGCTTGGTCAAGCCTGCCGGGTCGTCGCTATGACCCCGCTTCTTGATGCGCTGTTTGTTGCCGCGATGCCAGAGACCACAAATACACGCACGACCGATCATAACGCAGCGCTGCACACCCTTCTCAGACACGAGCTGCTCGCTGCGAAAGACGTACCGCTCACTCTGGCTTTGCCGAAAGACGCACGACTGCAGGGAATTGCGCAAACTGCCCTTGATGACCCAGGCAGCGTCCGCTCAGTAATGGCTTGGTTGTCAGATGTGCCCGCAAGTCGAAAGACCATTGAACGACTTTTCATTGCAGAAACGGGCATGCCACCGTCAAAATGGTTGCGGCACGTAAGGGTCCTTCATGCTGTCTCGCTTCTTGCATCGGGTGCAAGTGTAACTTCGGTGGCGTTCGACATGGGATACGAGTCAACGAGCGCGTTCAGCTACATGTTCCGACAAACGCTTGGCATAAGTCCGAGAGAAGTTTTGAAAAACCGATTTGTTGTTCCAAATTGACTGGGCGATCCTCCCAAAGGGGATATCAAGCCACCAAAAGCAATACTGCGTTGCGGCCCGTCGAACCTGCCATTCGCTGCGCCCGCGCAATCTGGTTTTCGCTGAATAACCGCAATGTGGACGAAACGGACTTTCGACTTTTCACCGTGATCCGGTATCTTCAAGACATCTTCAGTTCAAACGCTGGTACCTGACACATGGATCCGTTCCTCACTGAAAGGCTTTCGATTCACAGTTGGCAATCGACATTGGAAGACCGGGAGGCGCGCCGAGGGCTGGAGATTGCTTTGTCCGCGATACTGTCACGCCGCGTGTTTGAGCATCTTCCATCACCTCTGCACCTGAGCAGAGATGATGACATTGCTTCCTGGGTGGACGAACGCGCGGAGGAAAGCGACGTTTTTCTTGTCGACTGGAGGCGCAGTTCCGAATTGGTCGGACTGTTGATTTTGGCGTCCGACCCCGCTGAAGCGCAAGCGCCAGAACTTCATATTGGCTATTTGCTCAGTGAAGCAACTTGGGGTCAGGGGTCGCGACAGAACTCGTCCAAGGGTTGGTGTCAGCGGCAGAAAAGGACGGCTCGGTAAGGCTGCTGGGCGGTGTCAGCGTTGAAAATCCGGCAAGCGCTCGAGTGCTTGAAAAGGCAGGTTTCGAATTATCACCTGACCTTTCAACAACGAATTCGCACATGTACTCCAAGAAAGTCGGTTGAAGCGAATTCGGCACGTCCGGCTTGGGCTCCTTCCGGACCTCGGAGCCAGCGCAGCATCGAACCCGCTGACACTGCGTCGACCGGAACTCGCGGCCAATTGCAGACATTTGCCCACTGAACGTGCAGCGTTCCCAAAATGGGCCTTGGTTAGCTGCTAAGAAAGTGGTGGGGTACGTTCAGATGCCTCAAAATACTACTGTTAAGACGCAAATTATTCACGCCTTTCAGACCACCCCCTTCTGAATGAAGTCGGCGCTTCGCCGTAGCGTTTCTTGAATCGTGCAGTAAGTTGCGTCGCGCTGCTAAAACCTGTGGCTGCCGCGATTTCCGCGACCGCCATCTCGGTTTCACTGAGCAAGGCGTAGGCTCTGGAAACGCGCAGTTCGACATAGAACTGGACAGGCGAAGTTTCGACGTACTTTTGGAAGAGACGTTCTAACTGGCGACGAGATATCTGCACGGCTTCGGCTATTTCAGAGATATCTAGAGGCTCTTCCAGGTTTTCTTGCATGATCTGCATAGCGTTGATCAGGAACTGGTTGCGACTACCCAGAGCAACCGAAAAGGCTGATTTCTGGAGCGTTTTACTATTGTTGGACCGAAAGTGGATGCACATGTCCGAAACGATGATCGCCAGGTCATTTCCGAAATCGGATTCGATAGTGTCCAACATCATGTCGGTTGCAGCATTTCCTCCGCCGCACGTCATGAGTTCATTGTCGATCTCATACAGGTTTGACGATGGCTCTAAGTCATCAAAATGTTCGATGAAAGCAGGGTGGTTTTCCCAATGCAATGTGAACCTTCTGCCTGACAGAACTCCAGCCTTGGCAAGGGCGAAAGCCCCTGTGCAAATACCACCCAGATTACATCCAAAGGTTCTTTGTCGGCGGATCCACGACAGGACCTTAGGGTTCGTACTTTCTGCCGGTTCAATACCCGAGCAGACAAACAGCCGCGATGATCGCGGTAGATTGTGCAACGCAAAATCCGGTTTAATTTCAACCCCATTCGAACAAGAGACCGGATTTCCATCTTCAGTGATCAGAAACCATCTATACAGTTCTTTGTTTGTGACCTGATTAGCGATCCTCAGAGGTTCCACTGCGGCGCTAAAGGCCAGCATTGTCAGCTTTGGCAGCAGCAGAAAATAGATTTCCTTGGCCGGCCCATCATAGTCAATGCGATAGCTGGCCGCGCCCTTTGGGACAAAGTTTCTCGGGTCCATATGCTCTCCTCCCAGTATCGACCAAGGCGGATGAAGGGCACCAACACCTCATTTGGTGTTGGTGCAGAAAGATTACGCACTCATCTGTGCAACAGGTTCGCCGCTTTCCTCCCAGGAGCGGACTTCATCTTCGCTTGCTTTAGGCGAAAAGAGCCCTGTCATGGCATAGAAGATACCGATGACCGGTGACAGCCAACAAGCGAATGCAAGCGGAATATACAACAGGTTTTCGAAATTGCCGTCTGCGATACCCAAACCAAGCGCCGTGATGACAAACGCACCACCTGCATTCCACGGGATTAGAGGGGACACCAGTGTTCCGCCTTCCTCGACCGCCCGGGACAGGTTCAGTGGGGAATAGCCCATCGCGCGATAGACCGGTGCATACATCCGTCCAGGCAGTGCAATTGACAGATAGGGGTCACCTGCAACGGTGTTGGTCGCCACAGATGTTAGGATGGCCGAGGTTTGAATGCCGGCAAACGTTTTCACCTTCGAGATGACAACTTTGATGATCGCCTGAAGGCAACCGACGCGTTCAAGCGCTCCACCAAACCCCAAAGCCAGCAGCACCAGTGAAATCGTCCACATCATCGACTGAATACCTCCGCGGTTTAGCAGGGGATCGATCTCCGGAACCCCAGTATCGATCGAATAGCCGCTATTGGCAAAGGTGAACGTCTCATGCAATCCAGCCCCCTGACAGAAGATAGCCATGATGCCGCCCGCAACGGCGCCTGCAAACAGTGACGGGATCGGAGGTTGTTTCATGACTGCCAGCACGATGACCAGAACGGCTGGAAACAGCATGATCGGCGAAATCCAGAACGCGTCATCCAGTGCCGTCGTGATTGCATGAATGCGGTCAAACGATACCTCGGACGTGTCGATCAGAGTGAAGCCAACGACAAAATAAATCACCAGCGCAATCAGCATCGAAGGAACGGTGGTTGGAAGCATATTCCGAATGTGATCGAACAGATTGGTTCCTGTCACGGCTGGTGCCAAGTTCGTCGTGTCCGATAGAGGTGAGATCTTGTCTCCAAAGAATGCTCCGGAGACGACTGCTCCCGCTGTCCAATACATTGGAATTCCGAACCCCGCACCGATCCCCATCAGCGCTAAACCGACAGTTCCTGTCGTTCCCCACGAAGTGCCCAACGAAACGGAGACAATGGAGCAAAGGACCATTCCAGCGGCGAGGAAAAGTTCAGGCGACAAAATCTTGAGACCATAGTAGATCAGCGTTGGCACAGTTCCGCTTGCGATCCACACGCCGATGATCATTCCCACTGTGATCAGAATCGAAACGGAAGGCAGTGAGATATTGATAACGTGGAAAACGCCCTCTTCGATACTGGGCCATTTGTGACCCAACATGAGGCCAACAATGCCGGTGATCGCGATCCCGAATGCCAACGGGATATGCGGGGTAAAGTCACCGAAATAGAATAGTTGCAACCCAAGCACACACAGGGTCAGCACTATTGGCGCGAGCGCCAGCAGCAAGCCGGGCTGCCGTATGTTATCTTCATTCCCAGGCATATGGGTCTCCTCCTTCAGATTGGTTCAGAACCTTGTTGATCTGCGGAAGAAACCAAGTTTGGCGATGTGAGGCTGTCGGTCAGAGCGTACATCTTGTTAGAATTTGCGACATTCGGGCGGCGGATTTCAGCGTCTTCAAATGAACTGACGACCGACAATTGCGATCACGCCAAACAAATTACCTGCGTTTAGGCCATCTCGCTTCCAATTTTGGAGCATCTAACAAGTTTTGCTCGAGTTGGAGTGGTTCTGTTGGTCAAGGCCCATACCAGTCATTGACCGTCGGCAAACATTTCTGCGTCAAGGCCCGTCGAACCTGCCGTTCGCTGCAATGCGAAATCTACCACAGTCGGACATCCCGTCTGCGGAAAAAGCTGCCTTTCGTGCCTATGCTATCAATCATAGAAAGGGACCCATTCCGTACTTTGACCGCCACGCTGAGTAGTGGAGCAACGCTTAGATTGGCTTCAAAATACGCTTCAAGTTCGACTTCTTCTACTCCCTTGGAATTGGTTATTTACTAGGAAGCAACTGACATTTCTCTCTTCCGCTGCGCGTCTCTGATCAACGCCGCGAGCCGATAGAAGCCATGAGCCATCTTGGTGTAGGGCATTAGCAGGAAGAAGGTCAGAACCGATCCAAGGTGGATGGCAAGCAGCGCAGGCATCAGAGGCGTTGAACCAAGGGCGTAAAGGACCAGTCCGCTCAGGCCGACAAAACCGAGCAGCAGGATGAAACCGATGTCACCACCCCAAGCAGACGGGTCGCCAAGCTCTCGATCAGATTTCTGCTTGAGCAGAACCATTGCTCCGCATCCCAATGTCAGCAGGATACCTCCGGAAACGCCGAAGAGTTTTGGCAGGGACCAGAACCCGTAAGGCGCGTGCAACCCGAACCCGTAGTGCATAACCGTCGCCACCGAGGTCGACGCAAAGCATAGCAGGAAGCCGTACATAATAGCGTGGTGAATGTGACGGCGCCCCTGGCTGAACCGATCTTCATCTTCAAAGTTGCATCCCTCACCATGCCCAGCAGCCAGATCCTGCATCTTGCCGGCGCGTTTGAAGGCGGCCATCAAATCAGACAATTGGAGGGGTTTGCCACCGACTTCCGCCCAATAGCGCCTTAGGCTGATAGCCACGCTAAAGAGTGGTAACAAGAATGCCGGCGCAAAGATTGCGACCATCGCATTGTGGGACAGGACGGCATAGAACCCCTCTCCTCCGCTTGATCCAATGGCGCGAATTGCCCGGAACAACAGGGCAAATCCAATTACCAGTGCCAAGGCAATAGCCCCGCCGTGAGTGTGAAACCGACGCGCCAGAGGCTGCGGCCAGGCGAAGCTTTCCCAACTGTCCCGCCGCACTTCGGCCAGAGCTTTCGGCAGGTTCAAGTCAAACTCGTGCGGAGCTGTGTACTGACAGGCATAGTAGCAGCCTCGGCAGTTGTGGCAGAGGTTGGCGAGTTGCGTTATGTCTCCGTCGGAAAACGCGCGTTCCGCATGCAGGGATGGAAAGACTGAGCAGTAGCCCTCGCAATACCGGCAGGCATTGCAAATCTCGGCCTGACGGCGGGCTTCTTGAATTAGTTCAGTTTGCATAAGCGGCGGCCTCACGTCCTGCGATGCGTCCAAAAACGGTTCCGATAGTCATGCCGAACCCGGCCAAGTAACCTTGCCCCAAGATCGACCCGGCCATGGTTTCGCCAGCGGCCCAAAGGTTTTTGATCTTGCCGCTGGACGTCGAGCACTGCGCTGTGTCGTCGACCTTCAGACCCAGATAGGTGAAGGTCACGCCGGTGCGCAGCGAGTAGCCATAAAAGGGCGGCTCGGTGATCGGACGCGCCCAGTTCGTCTTGGGCGGCGTCAGACCCGAAGTCGTGACACCGTCCAACTCGGTCGGATGAAATCCACCGGTATCGCCGCATGCTTCGTTGAATTCAGCAACCGTCGCTTTCAACTTGTCGGCAGGCAGATCCATCATTCCAGCCAGTTCTTCCAGGGTGTCCGCCTTTAGCGGTGGAAAGACCGAGGGCATAAACAGGTTCAGCGACTTCGCATCGATGATCACATAGCCAACTTGATCCGGCTGCGCAGCCACCAGACGCCCCCAAATCGCATAGCGCTTGGGCCAAACGTCTTCGCCCTCGTCATAAAACCGCTCGGCATTCTTGTTCACGACAACTGAAAACGGCACGCAGTCCAGGCGGGTGACAATACCGCCGTCAAACTTCGGCGCGCGCCCGTCAATGGCGACGGCGTGGCACTGGGTCGGATCGCCGACGCTGTCGACACCTTGATCCAACAGATCAGACAGAACCACGCCACGGTTATAGGGTGTGCCCCGGATCAAGAAATTCTTGGCAGGTTCACCCCATGCACGGGTCAGCCAATCCGTGTCGGCCTGAAACCCACCCGAGGCAACGATGACCGCCTTGGGCGTGATGCGATGAGACTGGCCCTCATAGGTGTAGTCGACCCACTCGATCCGATCACCATTCAGCTCCAGATGCGTGACAGCAGCTTCGTACAGAACATCGACACCCAAACCAGTAGCAGTTCGGTAATATGCGTTTACCAGAGACTTCCCGCCCCCCATGAAGAAGGCGTTGGTCCGCGCCAGTGACAATGTCCCGGACAGAGAGGGTTGGAACCGCACCCCGTGTTCTTCCATCCACGGCAGGCATTCCTCGGAGTTTCGGATCGCGAGGCGAGCAAGATGTTCGTCGGTTTTGCCGCCAGTGACCACTAGCAGATCTTCAAGATACTCATCTTCACTGTATTCTTCGATCAGCGGGCCGAGAGGAGCGCCATGCATACAACGAAAATTGCGCGTATGGCGGGAGTTTCCACCACGATAGGGTTTTGGCGCCGTCTCGAGGATCAGAACACGGGCGCCTGCCTCGGCAGCGGTCATCGCGGCGCAAAGGGCTGCGTTCCCACCGCCGATCACAGCGATATCATAAGCTTCCTTTTGGGTGGCCATATCCTGTCTACCTATTGATTTTCGTCGGTTGTCCGGTCGCGCTCTTGCAACGCCCGAATACGCATCCGTTGTGCGGCCTGAATATGCGCACGCATTTCTGTTTCAGCCGCTGCGCCATCGCGGGCCTTTAAGGCAGCCATGACGCGCTTATGCTCTGCCACTGCTGTCTCGGCCCGATCACCGTCCAGCAATTGCGACGGCCCAAGGATCAACAGCGCTTTTTGCAAAGAAAGCATAGACTTGGCAAGAAACCGGTTCTTGGCTGCGTCCAAAAGTGTGGCGTGAAAAATCCGGTTGATCCGAGCCGCTTCCGAGCCGGTGCCAGCCTCAGCCAAGCGATCATTCAAAACGCTCAGCTCGTCTAACTCGATATCCGACGCTGCACGCGCGGCTAAACGGGCAGCAGTTCCCTCGAGAACCGCGCGCATTTCATAGAGTTCCATTACTTCGGCGTAATCAAGGCTGCGTACGGTTGCGCCCTGCCGGGGCACATGAGTGACTAGCCCGTCGGCCTCTAACTGCCGGATAGCCTCGCGCACAGGGGTGCGGCTGACGCCTAGTCGTTCCGACAACTCAATCTCGCGCAGGCGTTCGCCAGGCAAAAGTGTGCCATCCCGAATCTCATCCAGCAGGCGTTGATACGCTGAATTGCCTTGTGGACCAGGCTGTAAGGGGTCGTCTTGAATGGCCATCGAACGCTCACTTGTCTTCTTGCGTCCAGTTGTATACATTTGGATACATAGCGAGTCAATATTGTCGGAAGCCGCGCTTTGCCCATCCAAAACAAAACACCTTCTCTCCTGACAAAGCGGGCCGTAACACTGGTCCTTGCACTACTGGGCACCGGAGTATTTTGGGCGTTAAACCTGCCGCTGCCCTTTCTGTTCGGGCCAATGAGCGCGTGTCTGATCGCTGCCCTGGCGCATGCCCCTATGGAAGGTTTTGGTCAGGTCTCGGTTGCAGCGCGCACCATACTCGGCGTTGCAGTTGGGGCTTCGATTACCCCTGCCCTTTTCGCCGAGCTGCCGAAGATGGCCGCGTCTATTGCACTGGTCCCGTTCTTCATCCTGCTGATCGCACTGGTAGGCGTGCCCTTCTTTCGCAAGATCTGGGGGTTTGACTCCACGACCGCGTTTTACGCCGCCATGCCTGGCGGATTGCAGGACATGATCATCTTTGGAGCCGAAGCAGGCGCCAACCCGCGTACACTTTCCCTGATCCATGGTACGCGCGTACTGATAATCGTGACGCTGGCCCCGCTATTTCTGACGGTGTTCTATGATGCTCAACTCACCAACCCAATCGGAGAGCCTGCGCGTGACCTCCCAATACATGAATTGGCGCTGATGGTGCTGGCCGCCCTTATAGGCTGGAAAGGCGGTGAGCGGATCGGCCTGTTCGGGGCATCTATCCTCGGCCCAATGATCCTGACAGCCGCCCTGTCGCTGGGGGACTTCATTCATACACGACCACCGCGCGAGGCCATCCTTGCAGCGCAGTTCTTTATCGGTTGCGGAATCGGCGTGAAGTTCGTGGGCGTCACTTGGGTCGAACTTCGCCGGGTGGTTGCAGCGGGCTTCGCCTATGTCATTGTCCTTGCCATCCTTGCTGCCGCTTTCACCGCCGTTGTCACCACGTTGGGCTTCGGTCAACCGGTCGAGGCTTTCTTGGCC
The DNA here is from genome assembly GCF_056536565.1 of Ruegeria sp. CK3. NCBI lineage: Bacteria > Pseudomonadati > Pseudomonadota > Alphaproteobacteria > Rhodobacterales > Roseobacteraceae > Ruegeria > Ruegeria sp. CK3. Next base: position 108,388 of record NZ_JBQFPV010000003.1, on the reverse strand, counting down.
TTTGCCCCCGGCGGGCAGGCTGAGATGACGGTGCTAGCTATCGTTTCGGGCGCGGATCTAGGCTTTGTAATCACCCACCATCTGACAAGGATCGTGCTGGTGATCATCGGCGCGCCCATAGCGGCCAATCTTATCCTGCGCTGGTCCAAACCTCGGGGTTGATCATGTGAATGGGAGCGCCTTCAGCATAGGCGTTCACCTGATCGAAAATATCTGCGAATTGCAGGTCGAATTCGTCCTCAGTCACAAAGCCGATATGCGGGGTCGCGATCAGGTTTGGGTGCGATAGCAAAGGGTCATTCGGGTCGGTGAGCGGCTCTGTATCAAACACATCAATTGCGGCCTTGACCTGGCGACTGGCGTTCAGCGCATCCAACAAAGCACCCGGAGCGATCAGCCCGGCCCGGGAAGTGTTCACAAACAACGCTCCCGGTTGCATCTGCGAGAAATCCGACGCTGTGATGATGCCGTGTGTGTTTGGTTTCAGGCGAACATGGACCGAGACAACATCGCTGTTGGCAAAGAACGCTTCGCGGCTTGCAGCGATCTGCACGCCGTCCGCCTGCGCCCGTGCCCGGCCTTCGTCGGAAGACCACCAGACCACATTCATCCCGAATGCCTCGGCATAGCCAGCAACGGCGCGGGCGATGCGACCATATCCATACAGTCCCAGCTGCCGCCCTCTCAGAGACTTGCCAACCCCGGCCTGCCAATGCCCGGCTTTGACCGAGGCCATCTGCGCAGGCAAATCGCGCATCCCAGCCATGATCAGCGCCCATGTCAGTTCGGCTGCGGCGTATGAGGGCGTCCCGCCATGCATGTTCGAACACAGCAGCACTCCGTTATCCAAGCATGCCTGCACATCAACATGCGGATACACGCTGCGCTGACTGATCAATTTCAAGTTTGGGAGTTTTTCAACCAAATCGCGGGTGATCTTGGTGCGTTCGCGAAACAGCACCAGCGCCTCAGCCTCCTGCAAGCGTTCAGCCAATTCGCTGACATCCTCGACATGGTCTGTCCAGACCTTCACGTCATGGCCAGAAAGCTTCTCAAAACAGGGCAGGCCCTGCAGAGTGTCAAACCAATCATCCAGAATGTGAACTTTCATCGACTATCTCTACCCTACTCGGTACTTAGTTTTCTTGGTGTCGGCACAAAATGACGTGTGTCGAGCGCTTCTAACGCGTTGCGAACACGTTCGCGCTGATCCAGCAAATGGTTGAATTGCTCATCACATCCGGCAATCGGTGTCGGGTAGTCCGCAATGTCCCTCCGCAGAGCCGACTGCGCCAGCCTGAGTTCCTGACGCGCGATACCAAGGCATTCAGAATAGTCATCCATCGGAACATCCTCTTTATGTATACCATAGTATACCTTTTGAGATCCGCCTTTTCAACTGCTGTTCCACACAGATTCCGGTACATAAACATGCCCATCCGCCAATTTGCGCGCTGTTCTCACCAGACCGGCGGCATTCACGTTGAACTCCTCGTCGTTCGAGAAGTCCACCAGAACGTCAATCTTGCCTGAGGCGTGCTCCAACACAACGTCAGCCGGGCTTGAATCCGGGCGATCAAGTAACCCGTCTGCGACGGTTCCGGGCGTCAAAGCGCAAGACGCCATGCATTGCGCACCCGTAACGGCCATTGTTGGGTGGGTTTTCCACGGCATGAAGTACCGAACCGCAAGGGTTCCACCCTCTCTGGCGGGTGCCATCAGCCCGAATTTGGGAGTTACCGATTTCGATACGTCCCCCATACCCATCAGTTCCCCGGCTTCGATCCGTACGGCCTCCATCCGATCAAAGAAAGCACGGTTGGCATCCAGCTCTTCGGCGCTTTCATAGCCTGTCAGTCCGAAATCGGCCGCCCGTGCTATAGCCATCGGCATAGCGACATCCATGCACGTCAGCTCGATCCCCTGCACTGTATCACGCAAATTTCCAGTGGGCAGAAATGCACCTGTTGCCGAGCCCACAACGCCCATGAAACTCAGTTTCACCGGTGCAGAATGGCCGGGAACTCCGGCGATTTCCGCGTCACCCTCATAGACCAACTCGCCGCCCGGGGTCTGCACTTTGGCAACGACGCGGGCGCCTGTATTGACGGCGCGAATGCGGATTTCGGTCTCATCGCCGTTGGGCTGAAACAATCCCATTTCGATCGCAGCGGGACCAACTCCTGAGAGGATGTTTCCGCAGGTGGGTTTGAAATCGACCAGTTTCTCATTAACAGAGACCTGCGCGAAGAAATAGTCGATATCGGCCCAGTCGTCCTCGCTGACTGACAGCATCGCCACCTTGGTTGTCACCGCGTTACCGCCACCGATCCCGTCGATATTGAGCGCTTGTCCAGCCCCGAGGGCAGCGACCAGAACATCAGCCAACTTATCCCTATCTTCAGGCAGATCAGGGCGTCGAAAATAAGGCCCTCGGGAAGTGCCGCCGCGCATGAAAACATATGGGATTGCTGTCTGGGTCATTGCGAACCCTCCTTTACAAACCGTTGAAATTTCTGATTTCAGTGCCGCCCGGCCTGCCAGATCGGCAGGCCAGGCAAACATGGAGCGCCTACTTGAGCGGCCATGGCAGGTTCACCATGTCTTGCAGCAGACCTGGCGGAAAATCCCGGTTCAGAGCGCCAGCCATGAAGCACATGAAACCGATGCCGCAGGCCGTCAGGAGCAGCGTCATCTGCCAGCTGGACCCGGCGCGAATGCGGAAGAATGCGATCAGGAACCCGATCAACGCCAGGATGAATCCCACAACCCAAGTGGCCGCGATCAGACCTGCAAACCACGCGAGCGTTGACCAAAGCGCATGCGGCGCGCTTGCATCCTCGCCGGCGAGTTCCTTGTCAGCAAAGATCGCATCCCCCTCGGGTCGCCGCATCATCTGGATCAACAGGATGACGCAGCAAAACAGCGACACGCTGCCGATCACCAGCGGGATGATCTTGTCGGTCATGTTGTAGTCAGGGATCATGTTGGCATTGATCAAAGCCACGATCAGATAGGCCATGATCACCAGCAGGAAGATCAGCGGCGCGCGCTTGCTGCCGGATTTAACCTCACCCTCGGCCATGATCATCTTGGCTTGACGAATGCCAAGTATAACCGAAACCACGGTGACCACGATCAGGACGATGACGATCGGGCTGAAGACGTACTCCATGCCTTCGCCAAAGCTTTTGCGGAAGCGGAAAGAGGCAATCTGGAACGCCTGGTTGGTGAACTTCTCAACCGGGTTGGACAACACGAATCCAATCAGGAAGGCCGGGCGTGACCAGTCGAAACGGCGCAGGAAGATGCCGATCAGGCCGATGACAAACAGGGCCAAAAGGTCTTCGAAATTCTGACCGGATTGGAATGCCGCAAAGCTGATCAGCATGAACAGAAACGGCGCCAGATAGGTGAAGCGGATCGTCGTTAGTTTGGCGATGCCACCCGAGGCAGCGATACACAGGATGGTGCCCACCACGTTGGCAAGTGCCAGCAACCAGACAATCGAATAGGTGATGTCGAGATTATCCTTGAGCATGCTCGGACCAACCTCGATATCGCCGGATCCCAACAGCGCAACTGCGCCGATAAAGATCGCCATCGAACCCGAACCGGGGATGCCAAACAGCAGCGTCGGGACCAGCCCCCCGCCCTCCTTGGCGTTGTTCGAGCTTTCCGGCCCGATGACGCCACGCACTTCGCCCTTGCCGAAGTTGCTTTTGTCTTTGGTCGATTGAACAGAGTGGCCATAAGCGATCCAGTCAACAACCGAACCCCCAAGGCCGGGAATGACACCGACAACCACGCCAATAATCGAACAGCGGACCGACAACCAAATGTTCGCAGCCCAGTCTTTGACGCCATCAAACCAACCAGCTCCGAGCGAAGCGCCCTTGGCAATAGATCGGTCTTGACGCAGCAGCGAGACGATTTCCGGCACCGCAAAGATGCCCAAGCCGACGATGACCAATTTCAGACCGTCGGTCAGGTAAGGAATGTCATAAGTGGCCATACGAAGCGAGCCGCCTGCATCCGCCTCGCCAATCGTGCCAACCATCAGGCCCAGCCCAGCGGCGGCAACGCCTTTTAGCGGGATACGTCCGGCGAGAATGGCGACCATGGAAAGACCAAGAATGGTGATCATCAGCATCTCGGGCAGGCCGAATGCCAGAACGATCGGCCGCGCGATCAGGATGAACATGGTCAGAAAAGTTGCGCCGACTAATCCGCCAAACAGCGATGACGCAAAGGCCGCTGACAATGCACGCGCGGCCTCGCCCTTTTTCGCCATCGGGAAGCCATCCAGCACAGTCGCCTGCGAGGCGGAACTGCCGGGAATGCCCATAAGAACTGACGCGAATGTGTCAGAGGTCGGAACAACAGCAACCATCCCGATCATCAGCGCCAACCCAAGGATGGGGTCCATGCCGAACATGAAAGGCAGCAACAAAGACAGACCAGCGATACCGCCAAGCCCAGGAAAGACGCCTACGGCCAGTCCCATGACGACACCGAGAATAAGATAACCCAGAACAATAGGTTGCAGGATCAGACCCCACGCATCACTGAGCGCAGGAAGAGCTGTGGCGAAAACCTCCATAGCGGCCGCCTTTCATAAATTGTCTTGTGTTTGGAAAAGCGCGCGCCCGACATTGGGGCACGCGCGATGGTGTCTGGGTTTAGTTCAGCTCGACACCATAGGCTTCTTTGAGCCAGTTCAGAACGTAGGCTTTGGCGTTGTCGTCGACATTTGTTGCGGTTTGCAGCGCCGACTTGGAGCCGTCACCGACGAACACCGGGTATTTGCCCACGCGCTTCGAGGAGATTTCGGCAAAGTCGCCCCGCTCGGTCACAGCTTGGAACGCTGAGGTGTATGCGTCGACCACTTCCTGAGGTGTATCGCCCGGCAGGAAGGCCAACTTTTGAACCGGGAAACCGGCTACAAAGAACGCTTTCCACGCATCCCACGCCTCACCGCTGGTTTCACAGCCATCGGTGGCTTCGCATACTTCCTTGAATGTCGGGATGTCCGGGAAGGTCGGGTCACGGACGATATTGCCATCTGCATCCAGAGCACCCCAGGTCATCATCGGCACAGCCTGACCGGATTCAACCAGCGGGGCCGAACCACCCAGGTAACCGGACGAGGTCTGATAATCGATGTTGGCTTCGCCGCGCTCGAACATCAGACGACCATCGCCACGGCCTTTGATGCCAAAGACAGGCTCGACGTTCATACCCAGCATTTGCCATGCCAGCAGCGGCACAAGGTCAAGACGTGTCGCGCCCTGCGAACCGTAGATGAAGTTGGTGTCTTTCAGCGCATTAGCGGAGCCATCAAACTTGGCGCCATCCTCGGCGTTCAGATAGGCAACACCACCAGTGCCCGACGCCATAACCGGGATCCAGTCGTTGTATTCATAGCGCACGCGTGGATCGCTCAGCAGATAGGGAAATTGAGTTGAACCGGAGGTGCCAAACAGCAGCGTTCCGTCATCATGGCTCTGCTCTTGGAACCAGTTTGCGCCTTTAGTCGATCCGGCGCCGGGCATGAATTTCACAACAACAGTCGGCTGACCTGGCAGTGCTTCGGAAAGAAGCGGCGCAAAGAAGTTGGCCCATTTGGCAGACCCGCCTGTTTCCGAGAACGGGATAACCCATTCAACTGTCTTGCCCGAGAAATCGACCTCGGCAGCGGCAGGTGCGGCGATACCGGCGGCGGCGATCAGCCCCACGACGGCGCGACGGGTGAAGTTGGAAATGGTCATTGGTTCCTCCCTGTTGACCAGACAACCACGCTAGCGCCCTCTGCGCCACCGTGATCGCAAATAGAACTGTGGGGTTGATTCCCCCTCCCATCTGGCAATCATGGAGCGCCAACCTTGCGCGAAACTTGCAGGAGACTCGATGCGGATCGTCATCGTAGAAGACAACGAGACCCTCGCCAACGCTATTGCTTATCGTCTGCGTGACCGCGGTCATGCGGCAGAAGTGCTTACGGATGGCGACGAGGCTGACTTGTATCTTGCGCAAGAGGGTGCCGACTTGGTTGTTCTCGATATCAATTTGCCCGGACAGTCAGGGTTGGAGATCCTGAAATCCCTTCGCAATCGCGGTGACGGCGTACCAGTGATCTTGCTGACGGCACGTGCCGAAACAAGCGACCGGGTTTCGGGGTTGGATATGGGCGCCGATGATTACCTGGTTAAGCCGTTCGAGATGGACGAGTTGGAAGCACGCATCCGGGCGCTTTCTCGACGCAAAGATCTCGACTACGGAGCAAAGGAGAGCATTGGTGGCCTGGAATTCGACCGCGCTGCCCGTCAGGTGAGTGTGCAGGGCGAAGTTATGGATATTCCGCGGCGGGAAATCGCGGTGCTTGAATGCCTGTTAGAGCGCAGGGGCAGAATTGTTCCCAAAAGCCAACTTACAGATTGCGTCTATGGCGTGGGTGCCGATGTCGAGGCCTCGGCCGTAGAGCCTCATGTGTCTCGGCTGAGAAAACGTCTTCACGATCTCGGTATTAGAATTAAGACAGCTCGTGGTCTGGGATATCTGCTTGAGGTGCAGAAGTGATCAATCACGGCTCGCTCAGGTTAAGACTTTTCATTCTTATCCTAACCCCCTTGGTGCTAATTGCTGCTCTGCTTGGTCTTTGGCGTTTTATGATTGCGCAGAAAACGGCTCAGGAATTATTCGACGACAGCCTATTATCTGCTGGCCTCGCAATTTCGCGAGATGTTGCGATTTCGGGAGGTGACGCGCTGTCACCAACGACACGCAGCATGATCCGTGACGCGTCGGGCGGAGAGATTTTTTACCACGTAACGGGACCCGGTGGCATCTATGTGACCGGCTATGCCTACCCACCGGCAGCCACCAACCCGTCCACTCAAGAGGTGTACAAGCCGCAGTTTTTCGAAGCGCTCTACCGCCAAGAACCAGTTCGTGTTCTCAAGATGACGGAACGCGTGACCATAGAAAATCTAGTCGGAGATGCGACAGTTACGGTTTGGCAACGTATGGCGGACCGCAACGCTTTCGCGAATGAACTGTCAATCCGCGCAGGAATTCTCATGGGAATTCTGCTGGCCACCCTCGCCATCGTGGTATGGTTTGGCGTCGCGCGTGGTCTTAGGCCCTTGTTGGATTTGCAGGACGCTATTGACTTGCGTTCACCAGATGACCTCAGTGAGATCAAGCGCCCTGTCCCCATCGAAGTTCAAGGAGTTGTCAGAACCCTGAACCGGCTGTTTGGACAGGTGGAAAACAGTATCAACGCCCATCAAGTGTTTATTTCCGAAGCTGCGCATCAACTGCGGAATCCGGCGGCGGCCGTGCAGTCAATGGCCGAAGCGCTGCAGGATGCGAAAACAGCTGACGACCAAGAAAAACGCATCTCAGAGCTTGTGGCGGCGGCAAAAAACTCAGCAACAGTGGCAGAACAGCTGTTGTCACTTGAGAGGCTTAGGCAACCGACGCACCAAGACCAAATGGGTAAAATTGACTTCCGCTCGGTCGTGGAAGAGGCCTGCGCGGAGATGGGCGTTCACATCCTCGCAAAGGGTATCGAATTTGATGTCACGATGCCTGAGACGGTGGTCGCGGTACTCGGCGACCGTATCTTTCTAATTGAAGCTCTAAAGAACCTGTTGGACAACGCAATCAAACACGGTGGCCCAAAGTTGAGCCAAATCTCAGTTGTGCTGCAGTGTGAGGGCAAACACGTTGAGCTAACGGTGGCCGATGACGGGGCTGGCCTTTCGCCAAACCAAAGCGAAGTAGCATTCAATCGATTTTCTCAGTTAGAACATTCCGAGGGCAGCGGACTAGGGTTATCCATCGTCTCGGCAGTGGCGCAGAGGCATGGAGGAATAGTCGAAATCAACCAAGTCGATAGAGGAGCAAGCATTACGCTTAAGCTCCCCATAGCCCTGTAAGCTGTTTCTAGTTCTGCTCGGAACCCAAAAACAGGCATCTAATGGAATTGGCTGGTCTACATGAATCGAACGACTGTGAAGCGGGACAAAACGGCTATCTGTTCCAATCCGGAAAGAAAAGTTTCCAGCTATTAGAGCTGGATGATCGCTGCTACGGTTAAGCGAAGCCATTCTTCTTCGATTGGGTAATTTATGAAAGTCAATGCGCTTTTGATTTCGGCTCTCTTCGTCAGCAGCTGTATTGCACTATGGGGTGTTGTCGACCCGCATGGCTTAGGTTCCGTCTCCTCAAGAATTGTCACCATCCAGTTCGAAAGCCGGGGCTGGTTCATTATGCTGGAAGCCAGCGCACTTTTGTTACTGGCAATTTATCTCGCAGTTTCCAAGTACGGCTCAATCCGAATTGGACCGGAAGGTTCAGAGCCCGAGTTTTCGACTACAGCTTGGATTGCAATGCTGTTCGCGGCAGGTATGGGTGTAGGCCTGCTGTTTTTTGGCGTATCAGAGCCGCTCACCCACTTTTCGGTAATACGCGATTTTTCTTCCGATCCAGAAGCCGCAAGGCTCGCCATGTTCGTCACCTATTTGAACTGGGGGTTCCACGCCTGGGCCATCTACGGTGTCGTAGCACTGATAGTTGCCTATTTTGCGTTTAGACGTGAGCGCTCGTTGCTTCTAAGCGCTCCTTTGCTGGACGTGTACGGAGAGAAAACATGGACCCGCGGATTGGCTTGGTTGTTCGATTTCTTATCTGTCGTCGCCATAGCCGTTGGCCTAGCGGGTTCGTTGGCCATGGGTGTGTTTCAAATTCAAACAGGGCTGGCAGGGGTTCTTGGAATACCAAATTCTCCTTATCTGACAGCAATTATTTTTGCCTCCATGTGCGTTGCTTTCCTTATTCCTCTGAGACGTGATCTAGGAGAAGGAATGTCAAAATTGTCCAATTTGGCCATGGCGATTGCGATCAGTCTTTTGGTTTTCTTGCTTGTCGCCGGTCCCACGTCTTTTGTGATGAATTCGATCGTCTCGGGTTTTGGACGTTATGTTTACAACGTCATACCTGCCGGTTTTTCGACAACAGAATTTTTTGATCAGAGCATTTCCACCTGGTTTCAGGACTGGACGCTGAACTACATGATCTGGTGGCTTGCGTGGTCTCCATTTGTCGGCATTTTCATTGCACGCATTTCGCGCGGGCGCTCAATACGCGAGTTTCTGGCCGGGGTCATAATTGCGCCCACTCTTTTTTCGATTTTCTGGTTTGGTGTGCTTGGCGGTGTAGGTTTTTTTGATGTTTTGGATGGCAGCGGTCAACTTCTTGAGGTCAACGAAAAGAGCCTTGATGCGACGACATTCGCGCTCCTGCAACAGTTTCCATTAAAGTTTGTCACGCAGATCGCAACGATCACTGCCGCTTTCCTCTTTGTTGTTACGAGCGTCGTGAGCGCAGGCTTCACACTTGCAATGATTGGAACAGGCGGAGACGAAAACCCCTCGCCGAGCGTTCGAACCATCTGGGGGATAGTTCTCGGCGCTTTGGGCCTAGCCATGATCCTCGTAAACGATGTTTCACTTGTCAGATCTATTATCGCACTCTCGGCAATTGCGTTTGTATTCATCGTGCCAATTCTTGTGGTCTGTCTCCTCAAGTCGCTTTCAAAAGAGGTCACCAAATGACAGGTTCGATCGTCGATACGGTTTTGAACGTATCTGTTTTTTTGTATATTGGTTTTTTGATTTGGCTCGCGCTTCATCGCGTTTAGAAATCACTTTTTGAAGCGACTCTCGTCTGGAGTCGGCACTCTAAGGAACTGACTGTTTGGGCCTCATAGCAGACATTTAGCGCACTGTGTCGATTGTTGAGGCTTTCCTAGCTGGCTCAGTGGCGGCAGTGCGGACAAAGCGGACATTGCTTGAAACTACGTCAGTTCGACTTGCACAAAATTACGCGCCCTGCTTCAAACAACTCCATGAGCACCGTCGACTTAAAAAGCGAAGAGACCATCCGTGCATTTGTTCATGAAGGAATTGAATGGCCTAATCCGCCATGGAATTTGGCGCAAAGTTCTGATTCCTTTTACGAGAGAATGTGCTCCGACATTTGCGTGGAACTAGGATTGGCATCCGGAACGAATTCGACGCTTATGGCTGCGGATATGCCTCGTTTCTGGATGCCTGGTTCTACAAGGACGACGCGCAATTCGGAGCCGGAAACCCAAATGATGAAGGCTACGCATTTGCCGGCCTTTTTGTTCTGCTCAATCAGTATGCGCCGTTGTATGTCTTGGGACAGGCAGAGAAGTGCTGGACTAGCTTGTCTGCATCTACTTATCTCCCAAATGCTGACATGGTGGACAAATTCGAATCTCGTGCGGTTAAGGCACTTAGTGTCACAGTGGAGCAGAAGTTGTCGGAGCACGGCATGATCCGATTGAGGTCTGCTGAAATAATGCAACCAATCTCATCAGAAATAGAGATTGAAACAAATCTAAGCGATGGTGAATGTAAGTTGTTCGATGCGCTTTTTCACTGGCTGGACTGACGCAACTAGCTTGGCCTCCTTCGGGCTCTCTCCCGTCATTTGGTCACCCGCAGCATAGATAGACCATGGCGCTAACCGTCCCGGCGAGGATGGCCAAAACCGGACATTGAATAAGTGTCATGAATTCTTACACGCAGCTGATTAATGCAAGTCTTAACCGCACCGGCGAACCGCACTCCAAAACCATCCCATGTGGTTCAGACCTGTCCTGGAAGCCATAGAACAATCGCAGGGAAGGCAACGAGCATCGCGATTGTCGCAGCGTCCGCCAGAAAGAAAGGCGTTACACCCTTAAAGACATCCTGCACGCTTAGGTCATCCCGCACACCAGCCACCACAAAGCAATTCAGCCCGATAGGTGGGGTGATCAGGCAAAACTCGGCCATTTTGACAACCAGAATGCCAAACCAGATGGCACACATGGGCCCGGACATACCGAAGGTACTCTCGGCTGCGCTTACGGTCTCACCCCCATTCAACGCCATGACAGCAGGGTAAACGACCGGCAACGTCAGCAGCAGCATACCTATCGCGTCCATGAACATACCCAGCACTGCATAAGCTAGAAGAATACAGATCAGGATAAGCATCGGAGACATCTCAAGCGACGTAATCCAGTCGGAGAACGCACTTGGCAGTTCGGCAAAACCAAGAAAACGAACGTAAACCAAAACGCCCCAGATGATCGTGAAAATCATGACGCTCAGCTTGGCGGTTTCTAAAAGCGCGTCTTTAAGTTCGGACCAGCGCATGCCCCGATACAGCGCCATCAGGAACACCACAAATGCTCCAATTGCGCCGCCTTCGGTTGGCGTACCCCAGGCGTCGCCGCCGAACGGGTTGTAGACAAAGAAGATGATGGTGACGACAACAATCAAGATGGGCAATGCAGGCGGCAATGAGAGGAAACGTTCTTTCCATGTGAAACCGGTGACTGCGGGACCAAATCCTTTGATCACGACGGCCATGCCAACGATCAGCAAGCCATAAATCACAGCCGAGAACATGCCCGGGATGAATCCGGCCAACAGCAGTTTGCCCACGTCTTGCTCGACGATAATCGCATAGATGACCAGAATGGCCGAAGGTGGAATCAGCGAGGCGAGTGTACCGCCTGCAGCGACGACACCTGCAGCAAAACGCTTGTCGTAGCCGACCTTCAACATCTCGGGGATGGCGATACGCGCGAACACAGCGGAAGTGGCGACCGAGGCCCCGGAAACCGCAGCGAACCCAGCAGTCGCAAAAACTGTCGAGACAGCCAGCCCGCCGGGAACCCATGCCAGCCAACGCTTCGCGGCTTCGAACAAGGCTTTGGTGAGGCCCGCGTAATAGGCAAGGTAACCAATCAGGATGAAGGTTGGGATAAGGCTCAACGCCTGGCTTGAAATCTTGGAGTGCGGCACCTGCCCCGCTGTTTTGACGGCCACAGTCACAGCCTTACCGAACCGCGCCGGGTCATACCCAAACTTGGCCCAGAAGATCCAGATCAGACCGACCATGCCAGCTGTCGCGGCGGCGAAGGCCACGCGCATCCCTAGCACCACAAGAACAAGCATACCGCCCGAGACAATCAGGCCAATATCAATGGGTTCCATCAGATTTAACCTCAGTTGTCATGGCCCGAGACGTGCTCGGCTTCCATTGCAGCTTGGGTCGCTGCATCGGCAATTAGCGGGACGGCAATCGGTGCCTGATCGGGGTGACGGATTGCACGACCGTAGGCCCAAAGCTGTAGAGCAAGCCTTAGGCAAAGCACGCTAAAGGCGACGGGTGCCAACAGCTTGGCCGGCCATAGCGGGATACCGATGTCGATGGAGCTGTCGCGGCTCCAGAGTGGAGCACCAAAGTCAAAGCTGCGTGCGAAATGCGCCCAGCTCCCCCAGATCAGCAAGACGATCAGCGCCAGAATGACAGCGGTCGTGATGAACTCAACGATATAGAGCGTCCGGCCTTTGAGCGCTCCAACCACCATGTCCATTCGGATATGACCGCCATCACGCTGCGCATAAGAAATCCCCATGAAGGCGATCAACGGCATGGCCTGCTCGATCCAGTCCACGTAACCGGGAAGCGGCGCATTGGCGAAATTCCGGCCACCAACGGAAACCACGGCCATGACCATCAGCGAGAACACTGCAAGACCGCTGATCAGAGCCAGAAAGCTCTCCAGTTTATAGAGGCGTTGATCGAGAATGCTGAGACGGCTGTCGTCAGACAGCACCTGGGATGACCCGGCCATCTTTGTACTCCGCTGTCAGGGAAAAGGTACCCGACGCCGGCTTGGCCGACGCCGGGCTGTGAGTGGATTAGCTGCCGTTTGCGATCTTGCCAGTCACAAGGTCATAAAGCTCTTGTGCTGGCAGGCCGCGCTCGGTGTTTTCTGCAATCCAGGCCTCGGCCGCGGGGGCGGCAGCGGCTTCTTTGAACGCTGCGATTTCTTCATCGCTGAAAGTAACCCGTTCGATGCCGCGTTGATCCAACTCTGGGCCCCACGCTTCCATCGTTTTTGTCTGGTAGTGGCTCACGTAGTGATCCAGTGCCTCTTCCACCGACCCCAGCAGAGCGTTGCGGTGTTCGTCAGATAGATCTTCCAGCGCCAGCGTGTTAACCACGACAGGGCAGTTGACGGTGCCGGGGTTTAGGTTCGTCGTCCACCACTTACCATTTTCAATGGTGCCGAAGGACATATGCGCGTGTGGCGCAAAGCTGACAGCCTTAACGATGCCGCTGTCCATTGCCTGGCGCACTTCGGATGCAGACATTGATGTCGGAACCGCCCCAACCGTCTCCATCGCTTTACCGATGCCGCCGGTCGCCCTTACGCTCAGACCTTCAAAATCGGTTAGAGATTTCGGCGCTTCACCGACACCTACAAGGTTGTACTGTGGCAGCGGCGACGGCATCAGCAAAGTCGCGTCCCAGCGGGCCAGATCCTCCACAACGGCCGGATGTTGATAAACGGCCATCGACAGATCGACTTCTTGTTCAAGGGATGTCACGCCCAGAAACGGCAGTTCCAAGACGGTGATCGAGGGGTTCTTGTCGCGGTGATAACCAGCACAGAACTGGGCCATTTCAAACGCACCAATCGAAATCCCATCGAGGTTTTCTTTGTTCTTCGACAGGCCGCCATAGCTGATGTTGAGTGTGAACTCTCCGCCCGTCTTTTCGCTCACCAATTCGGCAAGTTTCTCGACGTGTTCGGTAAAGGCACGGCGCTTGCCCCACAGGGAAACGTTCCATTCGACAGCCAGTGCTTCGGATGCAACGGTCAGTGACAGGGCCGCAATAGCCGCCCGGTTAAGATGTTTGCGCATAATGGCTCCTCCCAGATCACGCAATTCGCTAGGGTGGAGTATTCAGAATGCGCAGCAGCCTGCCTATGAAGGAAAACGCGCGAGAAATCACTGTTCCCCTGCGGATATCCGCAGAGTGGTTTCGCTTACAACAGCGCCTCTTTATCGAGACCTAGTTTGACGATCTTTTCATTAAGCGTCCGGCGGCCAATCCCTAGCGCTTCGGCGGCGGCATCCATGCGGCCTTTATGTGCCTTGATGGCTTTGCCAATGAGCTCGCGCTCAAAAGCAGCAACCGCTTCGCGCAGCGTATCCGGTACTTCGTCAAAGTGTTGATCGCTGTGTATAGCCTGCGCCATCGACCCTCCTCCGCGTCGGGCCGCCAAAATACGCCGTTCGCAGACATGGCGCAATTCACGCACATTACCGGGCCAGTCATGCGCAAGCAGAGCGGCCAAATCGTCTTGATCAAGCTCTGGCGCGTCAATCTCATAAACCTGCGCGTATTCGCTCAAGAAATGAGTTGTCAGCAGAACCAGATCGTCCCGTCTTTGTCGTAGTGGTGGCAAGGACAGGACGACAGTGTTTAGTCGAAACAATAGGTCCTGACGCAGGCGGCCTTCCTCGGCGGCCAGTACAACGTCTTCGTTGGTTGCTGACACGACCCTGAAACTTAGCGGCACCGGCGACACAGCCCCCACCGGCAGCACCTGTTGATCTTCGATGACCCTCAGTAGCTTGGCTTGCACCGCTGGTGGGCACGAGCAGATTTCGTCCAGAAACAAGGTCCCACCCGATGCCGCCACAAGCCTTCCGTCGGATTCACCCGCGACGCCGAACATTTCCGCTTCAAACGTATCGGCCGACAATGCAGCGCAATTCAACGCCAGAAACGGCGCCTCCGGCGCGCGGCCCAAATCATGTAAAGCATGGGCAACCAGCTCTTTCCCGGTGCCGGTATCCCCCTGCAACAAAACCGCAACCGATGTATCGGCAAGATCAAGTACGTCTTGTCGCAAGTCTGTAATGGCGTCCGTTTGGCCCAGAAGGATACGGTCAAGGCCTGACAGTTTGAACAGCCTGTCTTTGAGGCGGGCATTGCTTTTCCGCATTCGGTTTTGTTCAGCCGCATGCCTCAGCACCGTCAACAATCGCCGAGGTTCATATGGCTTTTCGATAAACCCGTACGCGCCTTCCTGTATGGCCTGAACCGCCATCGGGATATCACCATGTGCCGAAATCAAAACCACCGGAGGCGCCACATGCCTGTCCAAACTGGCCAGTAATTCAAGCCCCGACATACCCGGCATTCGCACATCGGACAGAATGACATCGGGCGAGGCGTTGGCCAGATACTCCGTCACCTGGGTCGCACGCGACAGGGCGCTAACAGTCCAGTCAGCAGCTTCAAGCAACTCGACAAGCGATTGTCGCATCGATTTGTCATCATCAACGACCAGAACTTTGAAAGGTTGCTGCTGGGTCATTCGTTCATTTCTTCAGTATTTGAGGCCATCGGGAAGGTGACGCGGAAAATTGTTCCTCCGCCATCGCGGTTTCTGGCCGTCATTGTGCCATCGTGATCTTTGACAATGCTGGTGGAAATCGCCAGTCCTAAGCCCATGCCTCGCCCGCTCTCTTTTGTGGTTACAAATGGCTCTTGCAACTCAGCCAGCGTTGCCTCGCCCAATCCGTGACCGTTGTCCTGAATTTCCAACACTGCCTCATCATCAGAAGCCGTGATAGAGATTTGGATTTCAGACGCATCCGCTTCATCTGTTGCATCTATGGCATTGCGCAAAAGATTGGTGATGACCTGTTCGATCCGCAGGGCACTGCCCCGGATGAAGACCGGAACGGTCGGCGCATCAACTGAGATTTTCACCCTGCCCTGCTCGATGTTTGGCGCGACCAGAGCCAAAGCGGCATTGACCGAAGTACATAAGTCTACGTCTTCGAACGCCTCATTCTCTGACCGTGCAAAGAACCGCAATTGGCGCGTGATCCCTTCCATCCTGTCTACAAGGCTTCCGATTTTTTGCGGTAGCTTGACTTCACCGGGAGATGAGATCTCTGCTGCAACCAAGTGATTGCGCATCGCAGCGATGGGCTGGCCCAGCTCATGCGTGACAGACGCGGAGAGTTGTCCTAGGGCCGCCAGTCGGCTTGCGCGCTCCAACTCGCCCTGGGTGCGTTTGAGGCTCCGCTCGGCTGTCTTGCGGTCGTCGATTTCGATTGCAAGCCTTTCATTCGCCTCGCGCAGTTTTGCTTCTTCTTCTTCGGACAGCGCCAAGGCCGCGCTTACGCGTCTCGCGCGTTGTATCTGGAAGAAGATAAACGTGAGCCCCGCCAAAAGGACAAAAATTGCAGTTACAAGCCAACTGCGCGCTACGGCCTGATCGTCACTCGCAAAGTAGTGAAGCGACCAGCCATGAGGCAAATCCGTAGCTGCAAGATGCAAGCGCTTCGTCCCCGCAATTCTGGCCTGATCTCCCGGCAACTCGACCCAATCCAACGCATCCAAGTCTTGCCCCGGAAACTGCCTGGCATTTCGAATTCGCTCTCGCTGTGGTTCCGACAATTGTGTCAATGCGCGATATTGCCAATCCGCGTTCGAAGAAAGCAGAACGACGCCGTCTTCATTTGCCAAAAGAACCTGTTCACCCGAGTTTTTCCAACTGTCCTGAAGATCAGAGAAATCGATCTTAATCGCTATGACACCAGTTGAAGCTCCTCGGTCGTTAAGCACTGTGTTGGCGATGAAGTATCCTGGCAGACCAGTTGTTGCCCCAATGGCATAAAAACGGCCTTGTTCCCCGGAAATGGCGCTTTGGAAATACGGGCGGAAAGCGTAGTTTTGGCCAACAAAGCTCCCTTTGTCGCGGTAGTTCGATGCGGAAATCGTGATCCCGTCTTCGTCCATCAGGTAGATCGCATCCAGACCGGCCTGCTCTGCAAAATCCTCGAGGCGTCGGTTTAAGGTTCCGGTGCCATCGCCTTCGGCTGTTCCAATTACAAAGGAGTCTTGTGACAGCACATATGTAAGGTGGGAAAATCGTTCGAGTTCGCTGTTCACCGAGCTTTGGTAGAGAGAGAGCCGGCCCTGAGCTTTCGAAAGCTCCTCCGAAACGAAGTACTGGTAAGAAACCAAATAGAGGCCAATGCTGGCGGCAATGGCTACTACAATACCTAAAATATAAGAAGCTGATCGCATTGACTGCCCATGAACTGCGACAGCATAGGATCACAGTAGGTTTTAGCCGTCCATCCCAAGAGTTCTAATCGGACATTGGGATGCTCAGTCCTAGCAAGAATGACCGAATGGTTTGAGAACGCAAAGCAATGGGCAAACCTGCCGAAACAAATATTTGCACTCCGCAAGCAGCGTTAGGCCCAAAGCTGACGCTTAAGGTGTTCGAACTATGATAAACCATATCCGTTGAATGCGGGCATTCATTGCGCTTGGAGAATAGGCCCACGATACTTGCGGCTGCTATTTTTCCTCAATCAGAAAAATGGCAGGTCCAGGGTCAGAACCAATTTGAAACCAATACTCAGAGGCCGGTAGACGGTACAAAGCTGTGCAGCTCGAAAGTTCTCTTTCCATCGGCGTTGAACTTCTGGATTGAGTCCCCGACACGCAGCACTGTCATACAGCGATAGCGCCCATTGTCAGCGGCCATGGAAACACAAACCTTATCTGTATCGGTGATAGCAAATGTGCCGGCACCGCTCCAGCCACCGTTCGTAAGCTCGCCGCTCACGACATTGTTCGGGTCATAGAAAAAGCGAAATCTCTTCTTTCCGGCCGTGGCGGTGACAGTATTTCCGATCAATAGCTCTGCGATCTGATCGGCGTTGAGGCGATCGGCGCCGCTATTCAATGCCGCCTCAAGTTCCGTTTCAGCGAGCGCAGTGCTGCCCGCCAGAGCGAACGCGGCCGTCATGCAAAGTGTTTTTAGTTGTGCCATATCATGTCTCCTTGTTGCTTTAGGGGATGCTACGGAGCGCGAACCCCCGAAAAACGCTACGCCCGGAGAACGCGCCGTGCTTGATCGGAAGCTGATTTTTTCTGACATTCATCTGACAATCCGCAAACTTCGTTGAGCCAAGGACATGGCGGAGTGTAGGTTTCAGTATGTACCGTTTCTTAGAGTTCCAACTTGATCCGACACAGGGATTGAACCGCAGTGGCGAACCGGTTGCTTTGGAACCTCAGGCCCTTCAACTGCTGGAATTTCTTGTCAGGAATCGAGACAGGATTGTTGGCAAGCAAGAGATCATTGACGAGATTTGGGGCGGCGCAGCGATTACGGATGCCGCGCTGAACACGCGCATTCGGTCCGTTCGCAAAGCCTTGGGTGATACTGCGGCAAGCTCAGACTACATCAAGACCTTTCCAAAGCGGGGATTCCAATTTGTGGCCCCGGTTGCATCGGATGACCCGCCTGAGCGTGTTGCCAAGGCGCCCAAACGCGGCTTTCTAGTTGCGGGTGTTCTGTTGGCCTTAGCAATCGCTATGCTGTCGCTCTCCATATTTGCTGACCGGCAGCGATTGCCGGACACCGGGAAACCCTCTTTGGCCGTTGTGCAGTTTGACAATATCGGGGACGAAAGAACGGGACAGTATTTTGTCGATGGTCTAACCGACGACCTGATCGCGCATCTGTCGCGGAACCGGGAACTCTTCGTTGTGTCCAGCGCGACGATGTTCTCTTACGCGAAGGATCAGGCAACCCCGATCGAAGTCGCGCGCGACCTTGGGGTTGGCTATGTGGTTCGCGGAAGTGTCCGCCGCGCCGATGGTCAGATGCGCATCAGCGGAGAACTCATTGATGTCGACAGCGCCGAAACCATCTGGGCCGAGGTTTTTGATCGTCAAGTAACGGATGTCTTTGACGTTCAGGACGAGATCAGTCGAGCCATCGCGGGTCAGTTGTTGCCTGAAATATATCAGTCCGGCGAAGAACGATCGCAGGAAAAACCGACCGAGGACATGGGTGCATGGGACCTGTATTTACGCGGTCGGGCGCGGCAGGCCGTGTTTTCGCAAGAGGCCCAGCAGGACGCGGTGACGTTTGCGCAGTCCGCCATCGCAGCCGATCCGGAATTCGCGGCAGCACACAGCCTGTTGGCCCGCGCGCTGGGAACGATATTCTTCTTTCAATGGTCAGATAACCCTCAAGACACGTTGATTGCCGCGACTGAGGCGGCGAAACGGGCAATTGAACTGGACGATCAGGACGCGCAAGCACATGCGGCGCTTGGTTATATTTACCGCTTTACCGGAGAGGCCGATCCAGCCATCGCAAATCTCGAACGCGCTGTCGCGCTCAATCCCAATGATGCGCGTATACGGCTGGAATTGGCGCATACCTATGACTGGTTCCGCATGCAGGACCACGCCCTGCCCGAGATAGAGATGGCAATCCGGCTAAGTCCACGCGATCCGATGCTGCAAAACATGTACTTTTACCAGGGTCATATCCTTTTTCACCTGGAGCGCTACGAAGAGGCGTTGGACGCTGCCCGGCAGTTGGGCACGGTGGCAACAAGCAATACTTGGCGACTGTTTCATCACCTGTTGAGCGCCGCCACCCTTGCCGAGATGGGCAGACAAGACGATGCCCAAGAGGCTGTTAACGATGCGCTTGAGATTAACCCCAAACTGTCAATCTCAGCGATGCGCAGGCAATTCGCAGGATCGAAGAACCATCCAGAAAACCGGCGGATCTGGTTGGCAAGTTTGCAAAAGGCGGGCGTGCCCGAATAAGATTCGGTGCCAGACTTGGCTCCGCCCAATGCCTTACCGCGCCCTGTCGCTCAGCCTGCACTATCCTGAAGCGGGGCAAACCGTCCCTCGGGCATGTCCACCGCCCTGTAGGCTTCTACGAAAGGCAGGATGTGTTCATCCGGGCGCGCAAAGCGCCGATACATCCAGACAATGTCAGCAATTTTTATCCCCGGACGGATTTTGTTCAGCCTGTCCCGTGCGGCAATGGCGGCGTCGCGCGGACCCAGTTCAGCCAGAATTGCGACTTCGATTGAGACCGACCACCAAATGTCCGGCTGTGCCCCCTTGCGATAAGTGCTCAGCGCTGTTTCATAATCCCCGTTCAGGAAATGATACTCGGCTAGCGCCTGATACCAGTTTGGGTCTGCTGCATTTGGGTCTAGCGCGATTGCATTTTCGACAAGCGCAGCCCCCAAATCCAGACGCCCGGACCATATGAATTCATAGCCAATTTGCCCTTGCAGATACCGATCGGTTCCCAATGCCAGCGCGGTTTCGGCGGACGAGAAGAACCCGTCAAGATCGCGCTGAATCTGAAGCACAAGCGCCAGAAGGAAATGAGCGCGCGCAGAATACGGGTTCAACGACACCGCGTTCCGCGCCGCCTCTTCCGCGCGTTGGATTTTCTCATCCTGTGTTCCTGGATACAGCCCGGTAAACAGCTTCACATCCGTCAGCAGTGCCTCGGTCAATTGCGCCCACCCGCGCCAATACTCGGGTTCGTCTTCGACAACCCGCAGGATACAGCCGCGGACACGCTCTTGCATATCCCGTCGGTTCAGAAAACCTACCCGCAGCAGGGAACATTCATAAGACGAGAGATGTTCCGGCGGCTTCGCACGCGCATGACCTGCGTGAATGCGTTTGATCGCCCCGCCCGCGTCACCCACAGCCGAAGCTACTTTTTCGGTAATGTTCAGTTGAACGTCCAGAATATTTAAAGTCGTGAGGCTTTCGTCATACGCCCCTGACCAGACCTGTAGCCCCGAGCTTGTGTCTATCAGTCGTGCTGTCACGCGTAGACGATCTGCAACCTGGCGGACAGTTCCTTCCAGCAGATAGTCCGCGCCGAATTTCTGCCGGATACTGCGCGGGTCACTTTCGCCTGGTTCAACGGTATGGGTGGATTGGCGGGACAGTACATTGAGGTCCTGGTAGCTCCCCAACTCAACGATGATGTCTTCGCCAATGCCAACAGCCAATAAATCGCGGGCGTCCGTATTGCTAAGGTTTTGAAACGGCAGAACCGCAACGGTCGGGCCTGTTGGCTCTGTCAACAGAGCGGCTTCATCAAAGGTCATGGCCTCGGGCGGCTCGTGATCAAAGCCGATCCACCACGTTAATATGCTTACAGCCCCAAGACCAACCAGAACCAATGCACCGGCCGTCAATGGAAGCTTGTTTGATCGCCGTTTGGATGCGGGCACTGTGTCGGGCAAAGCGAGGAAAACCCGAACTGGTTCGGCGATGTTCTTTAGGTTTTTCAGACCGAGATCCTCAAATCCGACATCCACCTTGCCCACAGCCTGATGCGCGACACTCTCGGAAACCGCGACGCCGCCTGGGTCTGCCAAACTTTCAATGCGGGAGGCAACGTTCACCCCGTCACCATAGAGGTCCCCATCAGCGATCATGACATCACCGAGGTTTATCCCGATCCGAAGCTGCAACCGCGACCCGTTGGCGAGGGTCGGAGCAGCCTCAGCCATTGCCCGCTGGATCTCGACGCCACAGTTTACGGCATCGACAACCGAAGCAAACTCGACAAGAGCACCATCCCCCATCACCTTGAAGAGGCGCCCGTGATGTCTTGCAATTGCGGGATCAAAAACCTCTGAACGCAGAGTTTTGAGAGCGGACAATACCCCTGCCTCGTCGCTGCCCATCAACGACGAATACCCAACGACATCGGCAGCCATGATCGCGGCGAGTCGGCGCTGCATGGGACCCTCCCGCTAGCAGTCTAACGGATGTCACGAAATCTCGACAGTGCATGCTCTTCTGGCAATCCAACTAATTTGGCTGCAATGGCACAGGCTAAATTTAAGCTTTGCCTTGACGGCTCCTACTCTCTGCACCCGCAACCAAATTCAACTTTCCGACCCCTCGATTTCGTTCCACATGCTCCCAGCATTGCTGACGAGGGCATTGCGCATAGCCCTCCCCACTCTTATTCAGGCGAATTGATCAGCGGCCACTGCACCCCAAACAGAGGCCGGATCGCCTGAGCTTTGTTCTAAGAACTTGATGCCCGTTCGAAGATCTCCAGCAAGCTTCTACTGGGCGGCATCCCGTCCAGCGCCAGGAGATTGACCGATCTCAACCGCGGATCAAGCGCTGCCTTGGCCTTCAGTGCGAACTCTTTCCGAGCGAAATTCCAGTGCTCCGAAAAGAAGACATCAATCGCGCCAGTGTGTACATCGACCGACCTCATGACATCGTCATGGTAGGGTTGAACCTGCACGGCGGTGTCTGGTGCCAAAAGCGGTAAGACAGCGCCCAGCGCACCTTTTACGTCTCAGGCCAACAGGTTCTTTTCATGCGCCAATCCGACAAGCGCTTTGTGACGTATGACATAGGCGTAGGCATTGATTTTCAGCCTTTGGCCGTCTTCAAACGCGATAGCGTAACCTTCGACGCCGTCTAATGCCCGTGCATCCGTCCAGAACCGGTGCATGTCATAGGCTCTGTCGAACTGCTCGCCAATCGAAACGCTATGCCGTGTGGCAACCGCCATCAACTCCATTTGCGGCATGTACGCCCCGGTCCGCATATGCCGGATCGCCGGCAAGGTCAGCAGCGGAACGTCGTAGGTCAGATCCGATCAGAGAGACAGGCTTACGAGCGGCCGACTCCTCTACCCGTCAAGAGCACGTACTTTCAGCAGGGCCGCGACTGATCCAGCGAATGTGATGGTTAAATCGACTAAAAAACGTAGTCACCGACTAGCCCCACAGCGAAGATAATTTTCTGTCGAAGCTGCGAACAAACTGCGTCCTTTGGATTGGTCACATTATAATATCTTTCGCAAATAGGCCCAAGAGACATATCCCTTGAGCTGACGCACGCGATCCAGCGACACACGACACCAACGGGTGCTTCCGGTTTGCTCACAACTGTGAACCCGCACGGCGGTTCCATTTGGAAGGCCAACGATTACTATATAGCCCGTCCCCGGCCCAGCCCTCATCTTCAACATGTCACCCTCTTCGACACCATATACCTCGTATCGCCCCAGAGAGGCCGCCATAGCAGAGTCAGTTGTCACAAATACTCCGAGAACAAATGCCACCAGGGTGATGAAGATTGTGCTGCGCATTGGTTATTCCTGCCTGTTTCCTCAGACCCTATCTTATCGAGCCGGATCGACAAGCGGAACAACTGCCAGCAACGACTCTGGCAAGCTGAACAACATTCAGAGTCTGTTAAGGCTAGTTGACAGATCGTGTTACCAAAAGGTTTGGTCGGTTTGCCGGTGCTCCTCTGGCACCCAGTCTTCGGCTTCACTCTTCCATAACCTATTTGGGTTTTTCGTCCGTTCTGTCCGTCCTCAGCGATTTTCGGACAAATGGCTCTTTGATCTAAGAGAGGATTCGGTCATCTGGTCGGATTTATTTGGCACCGGACTTGTAGTGAAGCAGACGCCTGATTTCGATTGCCTTCTGGTTGATCCTTTCTCGTTGATTTAGAATGGTTTTCCCGTGTGCCAAGCAAACATCCTATGGCACAAGGTTTTGTAAGCCTTTGGCCATACCAAAGCGCTAGCGTCAGTATTATTAAGCAAGATCTAGATACTCGTCCGATTTGGGATTTCTGAAGGTACTCGCTCCTCGGTCGAGAGGTGAATGTAAGCCAAACGGATGATCGACTCTGACCACCTTCGGCCGAGCCATTTTCACAAGCGCTTCGCCATCATTCGCCGCATAAGCAAATCTGAGGGCAGCTCGGTTTCAGATTACGCAAACAAAGTTGCCTTCGGCTGGACCCCTGCCATTGAAAGAGTCGGTTGCACACCTCAGCTATCCAAAAAGTCGGATACAAGGTGTTGAAACAGCTCGGATTTCTCCGCATGGAGCGCGTGGGCGCAGGCCGGTACGACCGCAAGCGATGTATTGGGGATCGCCTCCCAGAGCATATTAGTTTGGCTCCATGGATATGTTCGGTCATGATCTCCCCAAAGGACGAGAGTTTCCTGTTGGATTTGGGACAGGTTCTGTTCCCCTGACCAGATTTTCATCGCGTCTAAGCCGGTCTCCAGGGCCGGCAGCGTTGTTTGAGCGGCAATAGTGGCACAGTGTTCATATCCTGGTGCAGCTTCGCGATCCAGAAACCAAGTCGCAGCAATACGACGTGCGGTGGCGGTGGGACCATCTTCGGCTGCGCGCCTTTTGCTGTCTTCGATGGTCTCAAACCGTCCTGGTAAGACGCCGATTCCTCCAGTTGCGTAGAGTATCAAGAGTTCGACACTCTCGCTGTCGCGAAGCGCAATTTCCTGAGCGATCATGCCGCCCATGGAGTGACCCAGCAGATGATACTCCTCCACTCCAAGGCCGCGGAGATGCCGGACGACCCAATCCGCATATCCGCCAATGCTGTCGATTGGCGGCAGATGGGCATTTGCTCCGAACCCGGGCAGGTCGACGGCAATCACATCAGCATGCTGCTGCAGTGTATCGCGACATCCATCCCATTGTGCGCTGCCCCCCATGAAGCCATGAACAAGGACAAGGGGGGTCACTTTCGCTGACCTTGAACGATCCGGTCAAGGATCATCGCGCAGAATAGAATGGCAAAGCCTGCGAGGATACCCTGGCCCACATTGGCGTATTGCAGCGCCTCGAGGACGTCTTCGCCCAGCCCTTTCGCACCAATAAGTGAGGCCACGACGACCATGGCCAGCGACAGCATGATTGTCTGGTTGATGCCTGCGCGAATGGAGGGGCTGGCGAGCGGAAGATCGACCTTGGTGAGAAGGTACCACTTGTTGGCGCCAAAACTGATCGCGGCTTCACGTACGCTTTCAGGCACACCACGCAGGCCCAAAACGGTAAGGCGTACCACGGGTGTCCCACCGAAGATCATAGTGACAATGACTGCCGCTGGTTTACCAACCCCGAAAAAGGCAATCACAGGCACCATGAAGACAAAAGCAGGCATGGTCTGCATGAAATCCATGATCGGTTGGATGACCGCGTAGAAGCGCGGTCGACGCGCAGAGAACATGCCCAAAGGAATGCCAATCACGATGGAAAGCAGCGCCGCAGTGCCGAGAAGCGCTAACGTCGTCATAGCTTTTTCCCAAAAGCCGAGAAGGCCCATATAGGCCAGAAAGGCACCTGACCAAATAGCCATACGCAAGCCAGCCGTGAGCCAGGTCAACAGAACGATCAGCGCGGCCACCACGATCCAAGGAGTCTGAACCAACGCCACCTCCATGGCATCCAGCAACCAGCGAATAGCTGCGGTGAGACCGTCAAAGAACGCCACACTGTTGGCGACGCACCAGGCGATAAATGCCTCTACGCTGTCAATACTGGCCAGGCGAATTGAGTTATCTGTCGGAAATTCGCTAAGAAATGAAAAACGGCCCGGGAAGCTGTAGTGGATCATTGCGGTCGCGACTAACAGGATCATGAAACCCGCGCTGAAGACAATCTGACTGACCGGCATGCCAGAGCGAATGGTGCGGTCCGATAGCCAGTCAGAAAACCGTGCCTCCAGCGCCCAGTTGGCGGCCACAGCCTGTATGAGCTTGGCCACAAGCAAGATGGCAACACCGGTGAGCGCAATCGACGGCCCTTGCGCGGCGAGCAACTCTGCCTCGGCGCGGAAGCCCTCAATATTGGCCTCCAACCCTTCGATCTGGCGCTGGATGGCTGCGGCTCGATCCGAGCCGCTCTCTTGGGCGGCCGCAAGCTGCTGGTAGCGCAAATCGAGCGTACCTTCGATCGAGGTCACACGGGCCAGCGCGTCTGCTCCCAGATCTCCGAATAAGCCCCGCGCGATCTGCACAAAGCCGATCGCCTCGACTACAAGAAAGGCCAATGCCCAGGACCAAAGTCCGCGTGCACCGAACCAGATCGGACCAAAGAGCCCGGCCATCACATTGAAGGTTGCCGTAAAGCGCGCGGACGCCCCGATCTTGTCGAAGTTGCGGATGTAGTAATCGGGGCTTGTGCGCACAAAGGTTCGGATATTCTCGCGGCGTTCCTCGGCATAGGCCTGCGCGGCTTCGCTTTCTGTGTCTTCAAGGGGGTTCACACCAAGATCTTCGCTCATGACATTTCCGTCCCTTCAATCACGGTGCGCAATAAATCTGCGCGAGTGATGACACCTTTGTCCTCGCCGCCTTCGGAAACCAGAACCGGCCGTTCGTCGTCGATGGCTCGCGTAATCAAAGCTGAAAGCGTCTCATTGTGGTCCACCCGATCAATGTCAGCAGGCAGTGGGCCGTGCGTAGCGAGATAGCTGTCCAAGGGCTGCATCGCCGCATGAGCATGCACCACCTTCAAGCGCGATATCCCGGCTACGAAATCAGCGACGTAGTCATCAGCGGGATGCATGACAATGTCCTCAGCCGAGCCGATCTGCACCATCTTGCCGTCACGCATGATCGCAATCCGGTCTCCAATGCGAACGGCCTCATCAAGGTCGTGGGTGATGAAGATCGTGGTCTTCTTAAGGATTTTGGACAGCCGGATGAACTCATCCTGCAACTGCCGCCGGATCAGGGGATCAAGTGCGGAGAATGGCTCATCCATCAATAGAACATCAGGATTGGCCGCGAGCGCACGGGCAAGCCCCACACGCTGCTGCATACCACCAGAGAGTTCGTGAGCGAATTTCGACCCCCACGCCCCCAGTTCGACAATGTCGAGAATGGCGGCCGCCTGCCGCATACGCTCGTTTTTGGCGACCTGGCGGATTTCCAGCGGCATTGCCACGTTGTCGAGGACCGAACGGTGGGGCATCAGAGCAAAATTCTGGAACACCATGCCGATTTTCCGGTTGCGGAAAGCCTGAAGCTCCTTTGTGCCGAGCGCCATGACGTCCGTGCCCTCGATCTCGATCTTGCCCGCCGTCGGTTCGAGCAGGCGATTGAAATGGCGCACGAGTGTGGATTTGCCGCTCCCTGATAGGCCCATGATACAAAAGATCTCACCGCGATTTACGTTGAGGCTGACATCGGCCACACCCACCACCGCGTTGAATTCAGCAAGAACTTCAGCCTTGGTCAGCCCCCGCGCACGAATAGCTTCCAGAGCGGCCTCAGGTTTTGCCCCGAAGATTTTCCAGATATTGGAAATTTCGATTACAGTCTCGTCGCTCATCCGCCCACCCGTGCGTGCCTTCAAATGGGGCGGCACCGCTAGGTGCTGCCCGTTGTTTATTGGTCTGGCTCAGAGACCCAGCATCGCATCTACGCGCTCGGAATTGGCGTTAACCCACTCGGCCGCAACTTCCTCAGCATCGCGCCCATTGGCACTGATCTCGAAGGCCAGCGAGCTCACGTCATCGGCAGTCAAGGAGAAGTTCGCGAAGAACTCTGCAATCGCCGGCGAGCGATCCCCAAGCGAGTTGGACCAGGCGATCTGCACTTCCTTCAGGGCGTCCTTGCTGGCTACCATCGACTTGTTATACCAGTCAGGATCGTCGGAGGGCTGCACCATAACGTATTTTTCAGGATCGTAAGTCGGTTCAGTCAGCATCACCACGTCAAACATGTACCAGACGGCATGCGGCTCATAGCAGTAGAAGGCATATCCTTCTTTTTTGGCTATACTATCCTTGATGCGCGCGGTCTTTACAGCTTCCTCGGCCCGGATCGGATCGATAAAGTCCAACAGGCCATAATCGCGCACCTTTACCTCGTTTACATTGGCCGAGGCCCAGCCGGGTGCACCGATCCACATCTCACCCTTACCATTGCCATCGCTATCCATCGCAGCCGCCACATCGGGGCGTCCAAGATCCGCGATGTCGGTGATATTCATCTCTGCGGCAAAGTCTTTGGAGACGCAGAAACCCTGATTGCCCTGATAGGGGTTCGATGACAGTGTCACAGTTCCGGCACCATCAACATATTGCTTTGTGAAGGCCTCCTGATTAGGCAGCCACACATCGGGGTGAACGTCGATATCGCCCTTACCCTGATCCATTGCTTGAAAGATCGTGGCATTGTTACCGGGCACATACTCCACCGTGCCGCCAATGCGGGTGGCCACGATCTCACCCAAGACATGGGCAATAGCCTGTGCTCCAGTCCAAGTGGGAACGCCGATCTTAACCTCTTCAGCGGCGAGTGGCGCGCCGAGAGCTGAAACCAAAGCCGCGCTGATCAAGTATTTTTTTAGTTTCATTTGATATCTCCTTGTTGGTTTGTTGTAGATTTTCAGGCCACGTAGCCAGGAAGTTCAAAAGTTTCGGGATAGCCAAACAGGGCTGCGCTTCCGCCGGTGTGCAGAAAGACGACATTGTCCATGCCGTCGAAATAGCCTTTGCGGGTTTGGTCAATGAGCCCATCCAATCCTTTACCTGAATAGACCGGGTCGAACAAAAGTCCTTCGGTGCAGGCCAACAGCTTGAGCGCGTCAATCATCCCCTTGGTCGGAAGACCATATCCTGCACCGACGTAGTCGCAGTTTGCGCGCACATTTTCTCGCGCAATGGGCGTGTCCGTCTCCATATACTCGACAGTACGCACGGCCAGATCATGTACCATGCCTTCCTGTTTGTCTTGTGGGGCCCGCACACCGATGCCCAAAAGGTGAATGTCACTTTCTAGGGTCGCAAGACCGGCGACCAATCCGGCTTGCGTGCCCGAGCTGCCGGTCGCATGGACCAGCGCATCAATTTTCAAACCTGCATTGGCCGCCTGTTCGCATAACTCGCGCGCGCAGTTCACGTAGCCCAATGCCCCGATCGGGTTGGATCCACCGCCCGGAATGATGTAGGGGTTTTTGCCTTCTGCCTTCATCCGCGCGGCGCAGGCTTCCATCTCGGCATTCATGTCCGCACCACCGGGACGCTTGGAGACGCTGGCGCCATGCAAACGATCCAACAGGACGTTTCCATTCAGAATATAGCTCGGGTCATTGGAACCCGTGCGATCCTCAAGCAGGATGTGACACGCAAGGCCAAGTTTTGCGGCCGCCGCTGCTGTTTGACGCGCGTGATTGGATTGCGTCGCCCCTTGCGTGATGATGGTATCTGCGCCTTTCTGGACTGCGTCAGCCATCAGAAATTCTAGCTTACGGGTCTTGTTCCCACCCGATGAGAGGCCAGTGCAATCATCTCGTTTGACCCATAAACGCGGGCCACCCAAAACCTCGCTCAGGCGATCCATCGGCTCCAAAGGCGTAGGAAGATGGCCAAGGGATACCCGGGGAAACTTCGCCAGCGTCAGCGATAGCTCCTTGCACAAGCTCAAAACCATCTCCGGCGCGACCATCGTGTCACCGCCGGTCATCTGCATTGTCTCAGCCACCACTCTCTCCCTGCTTTTGCCTACAGCCAAACAGTTTCAAAAGAAAAAGAATAAAAACAGTGCATATTTCGCAGGCTGCCCATACATTTTCTTTGGGTGCTATGGAGGTGCGGATGAATATGCTGTGGTTTGACGATGTTCTGACCCTTCTGGAAGAGCGGAACATGACGCGGGCTGCAGCCCGCAGAAACATCACGCAACCCGCGTTCTCAAGGCGTATTCGCAGTTTTGAGGAGTGGCTGGGGATTGAAGTTCTCGATCGCAAATCGAACCGGGTCGAGATCAGTCCCGCACTGGCCTCGAACGAAGCCGAAATCCGCTCTTTGATCGCCAGATTAAATGACCTGCGCACAAAAATTGCGCAACATGGCCCCACCGTTTCGATTGTGACGATCGCCGCAACACATGCATCGGTCGTCTCCACCTTCCCTGATATGGCATTGCGTGCACGTGCAACGTTCAAGGGGCTCCGGTTTCGTCTCAGAACTGCCAATCTGAACGATTGTGTCACTCTGTTCCTGCGCGGCGATACCAACATGCTGCTATGCTATGAGGCGCAAACCGTCGCCCCAATGCCGTTCGGAGCAGGCATTCGTCGCGGCACTTGGGGTCACGACTACCTCATTCCAGTCATCGGTGGCGGATTGCGGTACGCAGTGCGCGGAAACGGTGACGTGCCTTTGGATACGCCGGCCATCGTCTATCCCGAAAACAGCTACTTTGGTGAGGCATTGAACAAGAGCAAACTTCCGTTCGGAACCGCCGATTTCAGCAAAAACCCCGTTTGCCAGACAGCCTTTTCAAGTGGAGCAAAGGAAATGATCCTGAACGGTCTCGGTGTTGGTTGGCTGCCGTTCAGCATGGTGCACAAGGAAATTGAAAGCGGCGAGTTGATATCCCTACGCAACCAATTGGGTCAGGAAAAGCTCGACGTGGTGGTCTACGCCCACCACCAGACCGAGATAGCGAAAACCTTGCTTGATTTCTGGACAAACAAGCCGTCCTCAAAGTCTTGAGCCTATAAAGCGCAAGCTCTGGCCAGAAACCAAGACACTCTGTTAGAACCGAATGTTGAGTGACGGAACCCTTCAAAATGAAGCCGTAACCCCGTGGCGTCTTGGCAGCAGACGGACCAGTCTTGGATGTGGGCGACCCTACTGGCACACCGGACAAAAGACCGTCTTCCTCAATTGTGCGGCGGATTACGACTCGCTTGCATTTCCTGAACGCGATCTGGCCAAGTTGACCTGATATAGGCCAGAACTTCCCATATCTCATTGTTGGTCAGTTCATCACTAAATCCCGGCATGCCGCTTGCAAAGCCAATGACCCCACGTGCGGCTAGCGCTGCTTCGCCACCAAGTCGTGTGTACTCGTACAGAAGCTGATTATCATGGTGCCAAGTGTGCCCTGTCTCATCATGCGGTGGTGCAGGCAGAACACCATTGTCATCAGGAGTCTGCCAATTTGGCTGTCCTTCCAGATTGATGCCATGGCAGGACGCGCAGTGTTCGCCGTAATGAACACGCCCATTAGTCAAATCTCGGTCTTCCATTTCGTGGCTGGCAATTGCCTCGCTCGCAACGCCACATAGAGCCACTACCAGCATGCGTTTCATACGACTTCCACCCATGTTTTCATGCCAGCCGCCTGATGCCCTAGCATGTGACAGTGCAACAGCCATTTACCGGGATTGTCGAACACGCAAACGATTTCGCGGGTCTCACCAGGATTGACTAGCGCCGTATCCCGGAAAGCGCCTAAGCTGCTGTCCGCCCCGACTTCAAAGAAATGATGCCCGTGCAGATGGATGCCATGCGGGAAACGGGTGTCGTTCACCAGACGGATGCGCGTCGTTTGGCCACGTTCAAACTTGTGGAGCGGCGTATCCGATAGGCCAGATTGCCCGTTAAACGCCCAAATGTCAGTTTGCGTGCTTACGGGACGGCTCATAGCCCCACCTTGCATGGTGAGCGACAGGTCCAAAGCATTGTCCAGATCTGGCTCCTTCCGCTCGTTTGGTGGCAGTGTGGGAATAGCGGACGGTTGCCGCGTGCTGTTTACCCCTTCAACCGGAATTTCACCCAACAGGTAAGGATCGTCGCGCGTTGGGAAAACGAAGGCGATGTGATCAGCTGATGTTACGTCAGCAATGATATCTAAGCGTTGAGCCGGTGAGAGAATGAGGTTCGAAACCTCTTGCGGGTTCGGCAGTGGCATACCGTCGAACGCAACGATTTTGCCCTCGATGCCTTCAAGCTCAATCGGGAATATCCGGTCTGTAGCGACATTGATTAACCGCAAGCGCACGCGATCACCGCGCCGGACCGGCGTATTTGGTTCTACAAGCGCGCGGGCGTAGTTCCCCAACCGCCCTTGGTGCGCCTGATCGTGCCTGTTCTCAAAGCCGTCTACAAGCGCTCCGTCTTCGGTGATGCGCCAGTCGTCAATCATAACAATCAGATCGTGATCCACATCGGGTGGGGTTAGCTCCTCAACAATCAGCGGCCCATAGAGTCCTCTGGCGACCTGTTCCCAGGATCGGTTGTGGGAGTGATACCAGAACGTCCCCGCATCGGGTGCTCGGAAGCTGTATTCGAACTCAGCACCCTTCTCGACTACGTCTTGGGTCATCCCCGGCACGCCATCCATCGCATTGTCGATGCGCAGCCCGTGCCAATGCACCGCCGAGCCTTCACCAATCTGGTTCAGGAACCGAATATCAAATGTATCACCCTGACGAGCGCGAAGCACCGGACCGGGCGTACTGCCATTAAAGCCAAGCATCGGAGTTGCCGGATCACCTTCGGGCAGAATTTGCGCATTGACCGGCTGTGCGACCAGTTCAAAGGGCGCTGATGCAAGAGCGATGCGCGGTGTCAGTGCCGCCGCGCATGTTGTGAACAGGAAGTCTCGCCTTTTCATAGAATGCCTCAATTCGGTAGGGTCAGAACGCTGGTGAGCGTCGCGGTGGCGACAAGCACCATCAGTATGACCGTAGTTTCGATTTCAATCGAGCGCGCTAGATGACGCGCCGCCTTATCGTCCCCTGATTGCATGGCTGGAACGAAGCGGAGTTTGTTTGCGGCCGCCAACGTCAGGACCACTCCTGCAAGTGCAATTTTGATCAGAAGGGTTTGCCCGTACCCGGTAGTCGTCAGTGCCTTCACATCGCCCAACAACATCCAAGCCATTATTATTCCCGCCAAAATCATCGCCAATCGCTGCCACTATCTTGACCTGTCGGATAGTGCGACCTTCACACAAGGCATCGCAACCTTGAACACCAATGCTAACGAGGCGGGTGTTTTCGTGTTGTCGGGCGCGTCCAGCGTGCCCGGCCTGTCCTCGTGTATCTTCGCAGACCTGATCAAAGGTCTGGAAGAAGTTGACAAGATCGACATTGCAATCCTACCCGGCAACCGGGCACCGCGTGGCATGTCCGCTATCAAGAGCATCGTGAGCGGTGTCGGGCGTCCATATCAACAATGGCGTGATGGTGCCTGGCGGACGACCATCGGATGGACGGATCGCAAACCGTATGAACTGGAGCCGGGTATGATCCGCGCTGGACACAGCGTCAACGTTCCCGACATAGCGCTTCTTCCAGACCTGACTGGCGCTCGGACCGTAACCTTCCGCGCTGGCCTTGAACTGCCGGTGATGAACTTGGCTCTCCGTATGCTGGCGCAGCTCAGGCAACACGCGAGGCTTGAATTTCCGGAATGGGTATATTTTGCACTCTACATGCTTTCACAGGCGCTCTATCCCTTTGGGAGCAACCGTGGAGGCATGGAAGTGAGCGTTTCCGGCAAACGCAACGGACGAGGCGTAACCCGCAAGTGGAGGCTGATCGCCGAAGAAGGTCACGGTCCGTTTGTGCCCGGGATCATGTGCCGCACGATCCTAAGAGAGTTGCCAAACATCAAGACCGGTGCGCGTCCGTGCCTGAACGAGGTTCCACGGCCCGTGGTTGAACACGCGATGGAAGATTTGCAGCTTCGCACCGGGGTGTTCGAACACCTAGATCCGAGAGACACTGAAGAGACGGTCGGAACCATAAATCGTACCCGTAGTCATCTGATGTGCCAAAGTGCCACCCAACGATAACCCCGCGCCGAACGGCTGAGAGTGCCAAGAATATATTTTCCGCGGGTTGCGAGATGAGTTGCAGCTGGAGCTCGAAGTCTGAACAGCCACGATAGATTTCGGCTTAATATTTGTTTTTAAATGGTTTTGAGATTGGCCTGTTGTCGTATTTCCAAGAGTTTTGGATCATAACACAACCAGTTGCTCGAGTTTCTTGAGGTTCGGGTCTAAGAAATGGATGATTTCGGCCGCTCCAGACTTTGCGAAAAAACCCGTTTTCCAGGTCCACGGGTCATTCAAAGATTGTCGCGGCTCAGTCGTATCGCAACTCAGTCGCCTTGCCCCGAAAGATCGTGTAGGCCATCACCGTGTATCCGGCGATCACCGGCAGAACAAAGACTGTCCCTATCAGAATGATAAACAGGCTTTCCGGAGCGCTTGCGGCCTCGTAGATCGTCAGCTGTTCGGGCACCACATAGGGGTAGAAGCTGTAGGCCATTCCGAAAAATGCCAGTGTGAACAAAACGATAGACGCCGCGAAGGGAAACCAAGCCCAACTGTCGTTGCGGGTTGGCAAGTGACGCAAGGCATACCACAGCAAAGCGATCAAAATGACCGACATGAGGGGCAGAGGCAGCAGCAGGAAGAACTCGGGGAAGGTGAACCATTTGTCAAAAATGCGTGGGCTGACCCAAGGGGTCGCCAGTGACACAGAAGCGATACCGATGATCAGCCCCCAGATACCGCCTTTGGCCCAGTCAACGGCTTTTTGCTGCAGCACCCCGTCGGTTTTGAGAATGACCCAGCAGGCTCCGATGAATGAATAGCCAACGGCCAGAAACACAGTCGTGATTGCGGCGAAAATCCAGGTGCCGAACGTGCTGTCCAGCCCCATGACGTATTTGCCCAGCATGAAGCCTTGCGCCAACGCGGTCATCAACGAACCCGTAAAGAAAGCCGTGTCCCAACCATTTTTGTGGTGCGCCGGGGCTTTGACCCGGAACTCGAAAGCGACACCGCGCAGGATCAGGCCAATCAGCATGATCGCCACCGGCAAATACAGCGAGGTCAGGATAACCCCATGTGCGGTTGGGAAGGCCACCAGAAGGATGCCGATGGCAAGCACCAACCACGTCTCGTTCGCGTCCCAGAACGGCCCGATCGAGGCAACCATTCGGTCCTTTTCGGCCTCATCGGCAAAAGGGAACAGGATCCCTACGCCCAGATCAAAGCCGTCCAGAACCACGTAGACAAGGATTGAGAGCCCCATAAGCGCCGCAAAGGTCAGGGGCAGCCACTGTGTCGGATCACCAAAATAGGTCATGGTTCTTTACTCCGCTGGAATTGCTTTGGGGTATTTCGGATCTGGGCGGGAGGGTTGGTCGCCCTGCGCCGCCTTCCGCGCCAAATAGAACAGCACACCGATATAGGCGGTCAGAAGCAGGGCGTAGATCAGCAGGTAAGCCGCCAGCGTCGTTCCCACCATTGGTGCTGGGACATCAGCCACGGCTTGTTCGGTTGTCAGCACACCATGAACCAGCCACGGCTGACGGCCAATCTCGGTTGTGTACCACCCGGCCAGCGTTGCGACCCAACCCGAAAAGGCCATCGGGACCAATGCAATTTGCATGAGTTTGGGCACTCCGGCAGGTCCCCGTCCGCGCCGCATGAACAGCAGTGTCGCCCAGCTGAGCAGCAGCATGACCATACCGGTACCGACCATGATGCGGAACGACCAGAAGACAGGCGCAACGGGCGGGTGCAGCACGGTGCCGTCCTCGGCAACAAAATCATTCAAGCCGGGCACCACACCCTCTGCCTCATGCGTCAGAATGATCGAAGCGAGGTTAGGGATGCTGACCTCATAGTGGTTCTCACGCGCGGTCTCGTCGGGAATGGCAAATAGCACCAGCGGTACGTTTGATTTCGTCTCCCAATTGCCCTCCATCGCGGCGACCTTCTGCGGCTGATATTCAAGCGTATTCAGCCCGTGCATGTCTCCCATGAAGATTTGAACCGGGATCAACAATGCGCCCAGCCACGCGCCGGTCTTGAAGGTTGCCCGCACGTCCTGCCCGCGATCTCCGAGCAACCATCGGAAGGCTGAGAAGCCAAGCACCAAGAATGCCACCGTCAGGCCGCTTGCCAGAAGCATATGAGCCAGTCGGTAAGGCATGGATGGGTTAAATATGATCGCCCACCAATCGGTTGCGAAAGCTACACCGTCCCGCAGCTCGAACCCAGCAGGCGTATGCATCCAGCTGTTCAGAACCAAAATCCAGAAGGCCGACATAGTCGTTCCGAACGCTACCAGGAAGGTTGCGGTCGTGTGCAACCAGTTGGGAACGCGTGAGAAGCCGAACAGCATGATGCCCAGGAAAACTGCTTCCAAGAAGAACGCAGTCAGGATCTCATAGGCCAACAACGGCCCGGCGATATTGCCCACGGTCTCCGTGAAACCGGGCCAGTTGGTGCCAAACTGAAACGACATGGTGATGCCCGAGACCACACCCATCGCAAAGGACAGGGCGAAAACCTTCACCCAAAAGCGGTAGGCATCCATCCATTTGGTGTCTTTGGTTGCGTTGAAGCGCTGTTTGAAAAACAGCAGCACCCATCCCAATGTGATCGTGATCGTCGGGAAGAGGATGTGGAAAGATATGTTTGCCCCAAATTGAATGCGGGACAGCAGAAGCGCGTCCATTGTTCACCTGCAGAAGTGATATTTGAACTTCGCATAGGTGTGGCCATTTTGGCGTTAAGGGATGTGCGACAGCCGGTCATGCGGCAGGGTGGCGCATGGCTTTGGTGGTCACAGATCCGATGGTCTGATCGGTCGGGATTTGATCAATCAACTCCGGCTAACATGGGGCATCGGTTGCCCGGCAGACACATCTACAGGATGCTACCGAGAGGGGGCCGCATTGCTCGTCGTGACCTCAACCGCCCGCACTACAAGCGTTTCCTCGTAGATCCCTATACGTATCTTGCGCCAGATGCGGCGCTTGGTGCCGCCCTGATCGCGCCTGCTCCAACGCCTAAAAACTGACAAAAGACCAATCGGCGGCTGCTACGAGTGCTCGGTAGTTTGCAAGCAGCGGATCTTTTCGCCTAGCTTCTTACCTATGCGCAAATTTTGCTAGAAATCTTGTGAATTCCCCAGGCAGCCGAAACGCATCATAGCTGTGAGTGGCAGGTGTTTTCTGCATGTTTTTCCTATCGCTCATCCAACTCAATTTTTCAATTCTCCTTGCTTCACCCAGAAACCGAGAGGTTCAATATTTTGACCGCAGAGGCCGGTATCAACTTTGAATTGTGAAAAGAAAACCAAGGCGGGGTTTTGAAAATACACACTTGGCTCAATGTGCCGTTGCGGACTTTCAAACAATCTGAATAGAGGCGTCTATCGAAGAGACTCGATGATTGGCCTGGATTGAGATGCACCGGTGAAATACGGGGGTAGAAACAAATTATCTTCTTCTTATGCGTGAAATGTGCAAAGTTTTAAGAACGATCAAGAATTAATCAAATTGAACATGACATAGGTCAATTTTTGGCCTGCGCCAGTTCGATAAAGAGTTTGGTAAGTCTCGAGATCAACAGCGGACCGCAAGCCTATGAATAAGCTAGCCAGCCGCCGTGCCTTTCTGCGTGGCGCTCCGCTGCGCGAAGACCGGACAGCAATCATTCCGCCCGGCGCGGATCAGGACCACTTTTTTGAGTTGTGCGTCCAGTGCAATGATTGCGTCTCGGCATGCCCCGAACACATCATCACCTTTGATCGGCAGGGCTGGCCTATTGTCAGCCTTGATGCCTCACCCTGCACGTTCTGCGGCGCCTGCGCTGAGGCCTGTACGACCGGTGCTTTGAAACCCGAAAACCTGAGTGATTGGCCGTGGCGTGCCTATGTCACTGAGGGATGTCTTTCGATGAATGGCGTGAGCTGCCGTGTGTGCCAGGACGTCTGCGACAGCAACGCGATTGGGTTCAAACTGTTGCTTGGGGGACGGTCGGAGCCCGCCGTCGACCAAGAGGCCTGTACAGGGTGTGGTGCCTGCGCCAGCGCGTGCCCCGCTAATACAATCCGATTTGAGCGCCACGAAACACTCCCCCAGGAGAGCTTGCAATGAACATCTGCGGATGCCTTGTCCACGTCGCCCCCGACGCAGTCCAGACCGCCCAGGAGGCGATGCTAGGGTTTGACGGTGTCGAAATCCATGCCGCCGCCGAAGATGGCCGTGTTGTCGTCGTGGTCGAGGACACGCCCGAAAAGCTGGCCTCCGAGACGATCATGGATCTGCACCAGATTCCGGGCGTGATCTCTCTGACCCTGACCTATCACCATTTCGAAGACCTCGCGGAGACCCGTCCGCATCTTAACGCTTCCTGCCAGACCTGAAACCGGAGACCCATGCCATGACCATCTCTGAATCCCGCCGGACCTTCCTGAAATCAACTGCTGCCGCCGCGACCGCTTCGGCGGCTGGTCTTCCGCTGGCCACAGGCGCAGCGCAGGCGCAAGTCGGCACGTCTGACATTCGTTGGGACAAGGCGGCGTGCCGGTTCTGCGGCACGGGTTGCTCGGTTCTGGTCGGCACCAAGGAAGGTCGTGTGGTGGCCACCCAGGGTGACCCGGACGCGCCTGTGAACCGGGGCCTGAACTGTATCAAAGGCTATTTCCTGTCCAAGATCATGTACGGCAAGGACCGTCTGACCACGCCCTTGCTGCGCAAGACCAATGGCGAATACGACAAGAACGGTGAATTCGAGCCGGTCAGTTGGGACGAAGCCTTTGACGTTATGGCCGAGAAATGGAAAGAGGCACTGGCCAATAAGGGTCCGACCAGCGTTGGCATGTTCGGCTCTGGCCAGTGGACCGTCTGGGAAGGCTATGCCGCTGCCAAGATGATGAAGGCCGGATTCCGCTCGAACAACATTGACCCCAACGCGCGTCATTGCATGGCATCAGCGGTTGTAGGCTTTATGCGGACCTTCGGCATTGATGAGCCGATGGGTTGCTATGACGACTTTGAGCACGCTGACACCTTCGTTTTGTGGGGCTCGAACATGGCGGAGATGCACCCGATCCTGTGGTCGCGCCTTACCGACACGCGCCTGACCAAACCGGGTTCCGAGGTGCATGTGCTCTCCACTTTCGAACATCGCTCTTTCGAGCTGGCCGACAATGGGATGGTGTTCGCGCCTCAGACCGATCTGGCGATCCTGAACTATATCGCCAATTACATCATTCAGAATGGCGCGGTGAACGAGGACTTCGTCCAGAACCACGTCAACATCACCAAAACCGTCACCGATATCGGGTATGGCCTGCGCGACAACCATCCGCTGCAGGAAGCGGCCGAGAACCCAAATGGCGGCAAGATGGAACCGATCAGCTTTGAGGAATATGCCGAGGCGGTTTCGAAATACACGCTGGAATACACATCCGAGCTGTCGGGTGTGCCCGCCGAACAGCTTGAGCGTCTGGCCCAGCAATATGCCGACCCAAACCGCAAGGTCATGAGCCTATGGACCATGGGCTTCAACCAGCACACACGCGGGTCTTGGGTGAACTCGCTGATGTACAACGTGCACCTGCTGGTCGGGAAGATTTCCGAACCGGGCAACTCGCCGTTCTCGCTGACCGGTCAGCCGTCGGCCTGTGGCACCGCACGGGAGGTTGGCACCTTTGCCCACCGTCTGCCCGCCGACATGGTGGTTACGAACGATAAGCACCGTGAGATTTGTGAGACCGCGTGGAACATTCCTGCTGGCACCATCCCGGACAAACCCGGATTCCACGCTGTTCTGCAGCACCGCAAGCTGAAAGATGGTGACCTGAACGCCTATTGGGTGCAGTGCAACAACAACATGCAGGCCGCGCCCAATATCAACGAAGAAGGCTTTCCCGGCTATCGCAACCCGGAAAACTTTATCACCGTGTCCGACCCCTATCCTACGGTCACAGCCGTGTCTGCCGACCTGATCCTGCCCACCGCCATGTGGGTCGAAAAGGAAGGCGCCTATGGCAATGCCGAGCGCCGCACTCAGTTCTGGCGGCAACAGGTGCAAGCGCCGGGTGAGGCGAAATCGGACCTCTGGCAGCTTATGGAATTCTCCAAACGCTTCACGGTGGAAGAGGTTTGGGGCGAAGAATTGCTGGCCACCATGCCCGAGCATCGCGGCAAGACCATGTATGATGTGCTCTATGCCAACGGCAAGATCGACCAGTTCCCGCTGTCTGAGACGGCCGAAGGCTTCCACAACGACGATGCGGAACATTTCGGTTACTATGTCCAGAAAGGTCTGTTCGAAGAATATGCCAATTTCGGGCGCGGTCATGCGCACGATCTGGCACCGTTCGAAATGTACCACGAGGCGCGCGGTATGCGCTGGCCTGTCGTGGACGGCAAGGAAACGCTCTATCGTTTCCGCGAAGGCTATGACCCCTACGTGCCCGAAGGCGCGGGCGTGAAGTTCTATGGCAAGCCCGATGGCAAAGCGAGTATCATCTTTGCCCCCTACGAACCCGCCGCCGAAGAACCCGATGAAGAATATGATCTGTGGCTGTCCACGGGCCGCGTGCTGGAGCACTGGCACTCGGGCTCGATGACCCGCCGGGTGCCGGAGCTGCACCGCGCCTATCCGAACGCGGTCGTCTACATGCACCCGCAGGATGCCGAAGATCGGGGTCTGCGCCGTGGACAAGAGATCGTTCTGTCCACCCGCCGCGGTGAGGTCACCAGCCGGGTCGAGACTCGTGGGCGCAACAAGGTGCCGCGCGGTCTGGTCTTCATGCCCTGGTTCGATGAGCATCAACTGACCAACAAGTTGACGCTGGACGCAACCTGCCCGCTGTCGAAAGAGACCGACTTCAAGAAATGCGCCTGCAAGGTCGAGCGTGCGTAACCGGGAAGGATCGCAAAGGTTGTCCCCATGTCCCTGACCGGTACTCCTATCTCGCCGCAACGGCGTCGCTTCCTGCAGGATTCGGCGCGCGCGGCAGGTGGCTGCGTAGTCGCCGGGTCATTGCTGGCCTGGTTGGCGCGCGATGCCCGCGCGCTTCCGGCGGAAGCCTTGCGCCCGCCCGGCGCATTGTCTGAGAAAGATTTCCTGTCGGCTTGTATCCGCTGCGGGCTTTGCGTGCGGGACTGTCCTTACGATACCCTGAAACTGGCTGAGCTTGGGGTCGATGCCGTTGCAACCGGCACGCCCTATTTCACCGCTCGCGATGTGCCCTGCGAGATGTGCGATGACATCCCCTGTGTCACCGCTTGTCCCACCGGCGCGCTGGACCCGGGTTTGGACAATATCGACGACGCCAAAATGGGCGTTGCGGTTCTGGTCGATCAGGAAAACTGCCTGAACTTCCTCGGCCTGCGCTGCGATGTCTGTTACCGCGTCTGCCCCATTATTGACGAGGCAATCACGCTGGAAACCGCGCACAACGCGCGTTCAGGCCACCATGCGATGTTCATTCCCACCGTCCATGCCGATCGCTGCACCGGCTGCGGTATGTGCGAGAAAAGCTGTGTTCTACCCGAAGCTGCGATCAAAGTACTGCCCGCCCGATTGGCGCGCGGCAGCAGCGCGGATCACTATCGCAAGGGCTGGGAAGAAAAAGAAAGCCACGGCGGTCCGCTTGTGGACGGATTGATCGACTTGCCCGACCGCCTGCCGGGGCAGGGTACTGACAATCTGGCCGCGCCGGGCGGCTTTTCGCCCTCCTATGACCTACCGGGGGCAGGCCAATGAGCGCGCACACTCATATTCCCGTTGGTCAGGAGGCTATTGAGGCCAAAGGCTGGATCGGTGCGCATAAGTTCCTGCTGCTGCGTCGGACAAGCCAACTGTTCTTTTTGGCACTGTTTCTGTTGGGGCCTTGGTTCGGTCTCTGGATCGTGCAGGGGACGTTGGCGGGGTCGCTGACCCTTGGCGTTCTGCCCCTGACCGATCCCTTTGTGCTGCTGCAAAGCTTTGTGGCCGGGCACTGGCCGGAACTGACCGCCTTGATCGGCGGGATCATCGTTCTGGTCGCCTATGCGCTGATCGGCGGGCGCGTCTATTGTTCGTGGCTCTGTCCGATCAACCCGGTGACTGATGCCGCCAACTGGTTGCACCGCAAGCTGGACCTGCCTAAAGGCTGGCAACCCAAACGCAACACCCGTCTGTGGATACTGGCGACGGTCCTGATCGTCTCGGGCCTGACTGGCGTCATTGCGTGGGAGTTGGTCAATCCGATCACCATGCTGCATCGCGGGCTGATTTTCGGCGCGGGCTTTGTCTGGGCGCTGATCGCTGCGATCTTCATCTTTGATCTGGTCGTCGCCCGTCACGGTTGGTGTGGCCATATCTGCCCCGTCGGCGCCTTCTATGGCTTGATCGGCAGCAAAAGCCTGCTTCGTGTCAGCGCCGCCAACCGGACCGCCTGCAATGACTGCATGGATTGCTATGCCGTCTGCCCGGAGAACCAGGTCATCTCGCCAGCTCTGAAA
Source organism: Ruegeria sp. CK3 (assembly GCF_056536565.1). Lineage (NCBI taxonomy): Bacteria > Pseudomonadati > Pseudomonadota > Alphaproteobacteria > Rhodobacterales > Roseobacteraceae > Ruegeria > Ruegeria sp. CK3. Next base: position 66,739 of record NZ_JBQFPV010000003.1, on the reverse strand, counting down.
GGCAAACCGGATGCGACGCCGCTGATCCTGTCGCCCGATTGCTCAAATTGCGGCCGCTGCATCGATGTATGTGCGGTGGATGTCTTCAAGTTTACTCACCGGTTCGACGACAAGGTCGTCGCGCCTTTCGATCCCGTTCCCGCGCCCGATGCGCGCACGGCCAGACCTATCTAAGGGAGTGCACAGATGAACAAGCCAATCCTGACAGGCGTCGCCGCCCTGATCCCAGTCGTACTCCTCAGCGGGTTCGCCCTTGCGCAATCCGCCCAGGTTGAGACCCTGCGAGGCGGCGAAGTGGATGAAACGGTCCCGCTAGATCAAGTCCACAAAACGATGGAAGGACGTATTGTGCGGAACTACCGGCAACAGCCGCCGCTGATCCCACACTCGATCGAACAATACCAGATCGACACGCGAACCAACCAGTGCCTTTCCTGCCATGACTGGACCGTTGCGGGCGAACGCAACGCGCCCACCTTGTCGATGACCCACTATCTCGATCGCGACGGCAATGAGTTGGATCACATCGCAGGGACCCGGTATTTCTGCAACCAATGCCACGTGCCGCAGGTAAATGCGCCTACCTTGGTCGATAACCTGTTTGAACCATCCCACAGCAACTAATCCAACGTATGACTGAAAGGAGCACCAAGATGGCAGACTCTCCTGAAAAACGCGGCTGGATCGGTCGCTTGTGGAACGCGTTCTGGACACCGGCTGTTTTGTTCAGTTCGGGGTTTTTGATCTTGGCCGGTTTTCTTGGGGGTATCCTGTTCTGGGGTGGCTTTCACTGGACGCTTGAACTGACCAATACCGAAGAGTTCTGCGTTTCCTGCCATACGATGGAAACCAACCTGGGTGAATACCGCGAGACGATCCACTACAACAACCACTCGGGCGTGCGCGCGATCTGTTCGGATTGTCACGTGCCGGATGAGTGGAACCACAAGATCAAAGCCAAGATCATGGCCGTGAAAGATGTCTATCACGAACTCGCAGGCACAATCAGCACCCCCGAGAAATACGAGGATCACCGTCTGGCAATGGCCTCGGCCGTTTGGAAGAAGATGAAAGAGTCCGACAGCCGCGAATGCCGGAACTGTCACAACTTCGACTATATGGACTTTACCTTGCAGGAGACACGCGCCGCTAGCGAGCACCAGCGTGCGATTGACACAGGGATGACCTGTATCGACTGCCACCAGGGCATCGCTCACAGCCTGCCGCCGGGATATCTTGAGACCTACCAGGACATAGCCGAAGCGGTTGACGGCAAACCGCTGCACAAACAAGCGGCGGTGTCTGGCAATGACATCCAGTCCTTCCTCAACACCAGCGCCGATTGAGAAGGGGGCAGAGATGTTAGATATACTTGGAACAATCGGTGGAAACATCCTCAGCCTGCCCGGCATTCTTGGGCTTGCGCTGGGAATGATGACCAGACAAATTTGGTTGGGCGCGGCGCTGGGCGGGCTTGTCGGCGTGTTCGAAACACTGGTCTTTGCCGGCTTTAAATTTGCTCAAATCGAAGCTCTTGAGCTCGTGATTGCAATACTGGTTGGCGTGTGTGCGGGCGGTCTTGGGAGCCTTATCCGAATTAAAGGAACACAAGTCAGGCCATAGAGTCAGGATGCATTGGTTTTCGACACGTTGCATCTTGCACGTCTTGGAAAATGGAGCGATGGCACGAACGATCTGTTCTGGCTGAGCCACGAGTAGATGGCCGAGCTTTCCCCTTTCTTCCCGAAGCCGCACGGCAGGCCACGGATCGATGATGGAGATGATGGACAAGTGCTGAGCGAGATTTTCTTCATCAATCATAGTGGGACACGATGGCGAGACGCGCTCGAGGTCTACGGGCGGCACAAGACGCTCTACAGTCGATGGAAACGTAGGAGCGAGGAAAGCACTTTTCCCAAATGATGGTCGACCCAGCTGTCGAACATGGCAAGGAATAAACCATGGTGATCCCCTTTCGGGACATCACTGCGCGATGCACTGCCAAGCAGTGTTGTAAGATCATGTTTGGTAGGTTCAGGGATTGGATGCGCGTGGCGACACGCTATGATCGTCGCCAAAGTCTTCCTTTCCACAACTGCCCTCGTAGCGACAGTCATTTTTAGGACTCGCATCCTGACCCTAGGTGTTGGGTCACAGGTTGTGATGCTGGACCCTGCGCCCTGTACTTAAAGTGGAAGGCCCCTTTGCGGCTCTTGGGGTTTTGGCGTTTCAGCTATTCCGGGTTCCACACGCTCTGAGAGTTGCACCTCTTGTTCGTCCTAAATTAAAGATAGTGTTGCAACCGGATCAGTGACGAGCGGATCAATTGAACGACAAGACCCAAGACTTGCGCACGGCTGATCAGGGCGGAACGTCCGCTGTTCAACTGCGTTTGCAAGATGCGGACATGAAGCTTTTGCAGGTGTTTGCCCATGTCGTCGAGGCCGGAGGGCTATCCCCCGCACAATATGGGCTGAACATGAGCTTGTCTGCCGTCAGCGCCGCAATCTCGAACCTGGAAACGCGGCTGGGCTTTCGCCTGTGTGACCGCGGACGCGGTGGGTTTCAGCTGACCGAAGGGGGGCTTCTTGTGTATCAGGAACTCCGCTCGCTCAGCGTTGCGATCGGGTCCTTCAACAGGTCGGTTCAGGCCTATACGAGCGACATGCAGGGTCAATTCAACATCGCGATGGACGATGCGATTCTGACCAATCTCTCGTGTCCGATCTACAAGGTGATCCAGAGGTTTGCCGCGCAAGCGCCGGAGATTTCGCTGAACATCACCATAATGAGCGCCCCTCAAATGGAGCGCGCCTTGCTGAACAATGAACTCAACATCGCCGTCGGGCCGTTTCAGGAATTGTCCCCCTCGCTTCGCGGCGAAACAGTCTATGTCGAACAGCAGCTGTTGTGCTGCGGGTGGTTGAATCCGATCTATGATCTCCAGGATCCCGACGAAATCGAAGAGGCAGTGACCAAAGCGCGATTTTCCAAACGCAGCTTTGATGATCGCGACCGGCATCAGGCACCCGGGCCTTTCACCAGCACGGCAACTGCGGCCACAATGGAGGCGATGCTAGCGATGGTCCTTAGCGGCCTTTACCTCGGCTACCTGCCCCGCCACGCCTGCGAGCCATGGATCGAGCGAGGTGAGCTGAAATCAATTCTACCGCAGGTCTTTGCCTATGACACAGATATTCAGCTGGTCTCCCGCAAGGGCCACGGGGACAAACGCGTCGATCTGTTTCTGGCCGCGCTGGCGGAAACTCAAACCTGAACGCCGTCACTTTTGCACCGCCATAAGTTCACTTCACAAAAAAATGGATTTTCTCGCGCCCGGTTTCTGACATGGTGTCCCAAAGGCATCGAACGCAACGGCAGGACCCCTGACATGACGACCCCCGACAGCTATGTCTCGCTGCAAGAGATCATGCGCACCGCGCAGCGGATCGCGCCCATCGTGCGCAAGACACCACTGGTGTTTTCTGAGGCCCTGTCGGAGCGCGCGGGTTTTGAAGTCTGGTTGAAGCTGGAGAACCTGCAAACCACGGGCAGCTTCAAACTGAGGGGGGCCTCAAACCGTATTCTGCAACTGACCGCCGAGGAACGCGCGCGCGGGATCATTGCCGTCTCCAGCGGCAATCACGGCAGGGCCGTCGCCTATCTGTCCAAACGTCTGGGGATCACGGCGCGTGTGGTCGTCTGCTCGCTCTGTCCGAAAAACAAACGTCAGGCAATGCGCGACCTTGGGGCTGAGGTGATCGTGCATGGCGACACCCAGGACGAGGCGCAGGATCACGCGGATCGGCTGATGGAGCAGCACGGCTATACCTGGGCCGATCCGTTTGACGATCTGAACGTCATCGCGGGGCAAGGCACGATCGCGCTAGAAGCGCTGACCGACTTGCCTGATGCGGACATGATCATCGCGCCTTTGTCCGGGGGCGGTCTTTTGTCCGGCATTGCGCTGGCCACCAAGTCGATCTCACCCAAGATCTCCGTTGTCGGGTCGTCGATGGAGGTCGAACCGGGCATGGTGCGCAGTCTTGAGGCGGGCAAACCGGTTCATGTCGAGGAATTCCCAAGCCTCGCCAGCAGCATCACCGGGGCAATCGGCCTGCGTAATCGCTATACCTTTCCGATCATTCGCGATTTCATGGATCGCGCCGTTCTGATCCCCGAGGACGCGCTGGTGCCTGAAATAGCCCGGTTTGCCGATAGCGAAGGTATGATTGTCGAGGGCGGCTCGATCACCTCTGTGATCGCAGCGCTTAGCCCTGAGGTCCGCGAAATGGCCCCCAAACGGGCAATCGTGGTCATGAGTGGCCGCAATATTGGCCTGCCGACGTTTCTGTCGGTGCTCAATGACACCGGGATCTGACCCCCGCCGGGATGATCGGGCATTTCCTGCCCGCATCCCTCCCGTTAAAAAGCACCGGGGATTGCCCCGCACCGAAGGACCAAGGACTCCGTCATGACCGACACCTCCAAATCCGCAATCGTGCTGAACGCCTCAGACGTTGCCGCGCTTTTGCCCTCAGTTGACGCGCTGGCCGCGATGCGCGCGCTGTTTACCGAGCTTGGGCGCGGGCAAGCCGTGCAACCGTCCCAAACCCTGACGCTGTTCCCCGAAGACAAGGGCGATTTCATCACCTATCTGGGGGCAAGCACCGGGGCCGATCTGTTTGGCGCCAAACTCTCGCCCTATTTGGTGCGCCCTGGCAAACCCGTGATTACTGCGTGGACAGTTCTGATGTCGATGGAAACCGGCCAGCCCCTTATGCTGTGCGATTCCGGTGAGCTGACGACCGAACGCACCGCGGCCACGACCGCTTTGGCCGTCGACCACCTCGCCCGCCCCGAGGCCAAGGTTCTGTCGATCATCGGCTCCGGCAAGGTGGCGCAAGCACATCTGAAGCATGTTCTGGCCCTGCGTGACTGGGGCGTCATTCGCGTCTATTCCCCCAACCTTGCGCAAAACGCCGAGCTTGCAGCGCAGTGGCAGGCGACAGACAGCCGCGTCCAACTGGCTGACAGCGCGGAAGCCGCCGGTCAGGGCGCGGATGTCGTCATGCTCTGCACCTCGTCCGGTACGCCCGTGTTCGACACCGCGTCAGTCGCCGCTGGAACATTGGTCACCTCAATCAGCACCAATGTCGCCAACGCGCATGAGGTCGACCCGGCGTTCCTGAACACGGCCGAGGTCTATTGCGACTATCGCGCCACCACGCCCGGTTCGGCCGGAGAAATGAAACTGGCGGCCGAGGTCGGTTGGCAACCCGACAACATTCGTGGTGATCTGGCCGAATTGCAGGTTGAGGCCTGCGAGACGCCGTCGGGCGACACACCGGTCTTCTTCCGCTCAATCGGGTTGGGGCTAGAGGACATCTTCATGGCCCGCGCCGTCTATGACGCGGCTTCGGCGTAACTGAAAGCAGGAGGAAAGACCCATGGACATCAAACCTTTCGGCGTCGAAATGTGGATGAATGAGTTCGAGACGAAATGCGACCTCAACCTCGCGGAAACCTGCGTGGAATCCATCACTCTGGGTGAACTGTTCGAGATGGCCGGGCAGCACAACAGCATCCTGAACGACCTGTCAGCGATGAAGATGACCTATGGCGCGATCGAAGGCTCGGACCGGTTGCGCGACGCGATTTGCAGCCTATACGAAAACCAGACACGCGAAAACATCCTGACCACGCATGGCACTATCGGGGCGAACTCGCTGGTGCATCAGACCCTCGTGGCGCGCGGGGATCACGTGATTTCGGTGATCCCGACCTATCAGCAGCACTACTCGATCCCCGAAAGCATTGGGGCCGAGATCGAGTTACTGCACCTGAAGCCCGAAAACGCGTTCCTGCCCGATCTGGATGAATTGCGCGCCATGGTCCGCCCCGACACGCGCCTGATCGCGATCAACAACCCCAACAATCCAACGGGCGCGCTGATGGATCGCGAGATGCTGGAACAAATCGTCGAGATCGCGCGCAGCGTCGGTGCGTGGCTGCTGTGTGATGAGGTCTATCGCGGTACCGATCAGACAGAGGATGGCTTCACGGCGGCGGTCGCTGATCTCTACGAAAAGGGGATCAGCACAGCGGGGATGTCCAAAGCCTATTCTCTGGCCGGACTGCGCGTTGGCTGGATCGCGGGGCCCAAGGATATGCTGCATGACGTGATGATCCACCGTGATTACAACACCATCTCGGTCGGTCAGGTCGATGAGCTGCTGGCCGCCATGGCGCTGGAAAATCGCGACAAAATTCTGGATCGCGCCCAGCGAATCACCCGTGAGAACCTGCAGATCGTCGAAGACTGGATCGCGCAGGAGCCTCTGATCTCATGGGTCAAGCCGAAATCAGGCACCACCGCGCTGCTTAAATACGATCTGCCCATGTCCTCTCGTGAACTGTGCGTGACCTTGCTGAAAGAGGACGGCGTGATGCTGACCCCCGGCAGCGCCATGGACATGGAGGGCTGGCTGCGTCTGGGTTACACCAATCCCACGGCGGATCTGGTAGCGGGTCTTGAGAAATTCTCGGGCTTTCTGGTCCGTCACAGCGCCACCTGAGAGGGACATGGATGATCCAGCTGGACAAGGCGCAGATTCAGGATCGTTTCGACTTCCCCAAGGCCGTCGATGCGATCCGCGCGGCCTATACCGCCGTGGCGCAGGGACGGGTTCAGACCCCGCCCGTCACCTATCTGGGCTTCCCCGAGGCCGCAGGGGATTGTCACGTCAAATCCGGCCATATCGAAGATGACGATATCTTTGTCATCAAGATCGCGACCGGGTTTTACGACAATCCCTCCAAAGGCTTGCCCAGCTCGAACGGCATGAACCTTGTCTTTTCGGCCAAAACCGGTGCGCCGGTGGCCTTTTTGCAGGACGAGGGCTGGCTGACCGATATCCGCACTGGCATTGGCGGGGCTTTGGCAACGCAGGCGCTTGCGGTTGAGGGGTTTGAGCATGTGCTGATCGTCGGCACCGGCTTGCAGGCCCGCCATCAGGCAAAGTGTCTGCAACAGTTGATCCCGGATCGCCGTCTGTCTTTCCAAATCTGGGGGCGGTCCCCGGATCAGGCCAAGGCGACAGCCGAAGACCTGATCTCAATGGGGCTAAAGGCTGAACGCGCCGATGACCTGCCCTCGGCCTGCAAAACGGCGCAAGCCATCATCACGACAACACCTGCGCAGAGCTTTCTGATCGCAAACGACTGGGTGCAACCGGGCACACATATCTCAGCCATCGGAGCCGACTGCCCGGGCAAACAGGAGCTTGAGACCGATCTGATCGCCCGTGCCGATCTGCTGGTCTGCGATTCACTGGATCAATGTCTGGATCATGGTGAGTTCCAGACCCTTGCCAAGACCGGCCGCCTGACCGAGGCCGATGTCACCACACTCGGGAATATCCTGTCGGGCGCGCATCCCGGTCGGCAATCGACCGATCAGATCACCATCGCAGATCTGACCGGGTTGGCGGCTCAGGATATTGCGATCTCAAGCGCGTTGCAGATAGAAACCGGACAACTGGCGTAGACAGCTTAGTCAAGGATCGCAACGGGCTGACCCAAGACTTCGGTATCGGGGGTCACCCCAAGCCCAACCCCTTCGGGCGGAGCAATACGGCCGTTTTCGCGCACGGGCCCATCCGGCGCAAGGCGGGGGCCGACATAGTGGCTGAGGTCACAGGTGTTCATGATCCCGCGCGCAGGGGTCGAGGCAGCCAGATGCAACAGCGCAGCCGTGGTGATGTCGCTGCCCCACGTATCCTCGATACACATCTGCGTGCCCAGGGTCAGACACAGGTCGCGGATCTGACGCATCGCGGACAGGCCGCTCATCTTGGACAGTTTCAACGCAACGGCCTGCATACAGCCCAACTGATGCGCCTGAATGACCGAGGCAATATCTAACGCGTTCTCGTCGATCTTCATGGGCAGACCGGTTGAGCGCTGAACATTGGCGCATTCTTCCAGCGTCGCGCAGGGTTGTTCCAGCATCACATCCAGATGGGACGCCGCACGCCCCACGCGGATCGCTGTCAAAGCATCGCTGCCGCAGTTCCAATCGCCATAGACCAGCGGGCCGAGGCCAACGGCCTCACGCACTTTGGCCAATCGCTCGACATCCGTTTGCCAGTCTGCATCGGCACCCAGCTTTACCTGAAACTGGCGCATACCTTTGTCAAAAGCATCGCGCGCCATCCGGGCCATCTCATCCGGGGCGACACACGTGATCGAGTGATAGAGCGGTATGTCCTTGACCTGACGCCCGCCCAACAGTTTGTACAAAGGCAGACCGGCAGCCTGCGCCGTCAGATCCCAAAGCGCCGTATCAATGGCCGATTTCGCATATCCGTGGCCCGGAAGGTATGCGTTCAGTTTCTCCATCAAAGCCTCGGGCCCAACGGGATCGGCCCCGATCAATACCGGCACCAACTCGGTCACAGCTGGAACGACACCTTTGGCATAAGCCGGCAGATAATGAGGGATCGGGCAGACCTCCCCCCAGCCCTGCAAACCTGTATCCGTATCGAGCCGCAGAACAACGGACGTCGTGGTGTCGCAGGTTTTCCCATCCGCCATGTAGTAGGTTTCATGGCTGGTCAGCGGGACTTCCCAAACGGCAATGCGAGTGATCTTCAACTTAGACTTCCTTTTGGCCCAGAGCTTGTTGAAGGGCAGGTGCGCGCGCCCTGCCCCCTTCGCATTTATGCCGGAACTGCGGCTGGAGCGTCTGTTCTGGGACGCTCGGACTTCGGATCATAGGCCGCTTCGCCAAGGATGCGCCCCTTGCGTGGGCTGCCGGCGATCACGACCTCGACCTCAGTGCCGGGGACATTCACATGTGGCTTGACGAAAGCAAAGGCGAGGATCTTGCCGACGCTATGACCATAGGCAACCGAAGCCGTCGCGCCTACGACCTCGCCGTCGATGCGGATTGCCTCACCCCCATGACCATCTTCGATGCCGTCCGGCTCGATTTCCAGATAAGCGCAGACCCAAGGCATTTGACCGGCTTGGGCCTGTGCGGCGCTGGCCCGCGTGGCCTCAACCCCCAGATACTCTTTGTCCAGCTTGAAGAATCGGCCCACATTCGCCTCGGGCAAAGTGACCTCATTGGTCAGCTCACCAGCGCCAGGGAAGGCTTTCTCCATCCGCAAGCTGTTCATCGCGAACGAGCCGTAGTTCTCGATCCCAAATGCCTCACCCGCGGCCCAAAGCGCGTTGTAGACGTCAACGCAAGCTTCATCCGGCATGTGGAATTCCCAGCCCAATTCACCCGCATAGGACATGCGGAAGGCCCAGACCTTGTGCCCGGCGATGGTGATTTCCTGCGCCGACAGCCACCGGAAACCGGCATTGGACAGGTCGGCATCGGTGCATTTGGCCAGCACCTCGCGGGATTTTGGCCCGTTCAGGGACAAAGCCGACCAATCTTCGGAGAGCGTTTTGACGGAGACGGTCTCTCCCGCGAGGTTCTGGTTCAGGTGATCCACAAGGCGTTGCTCAAAGAACGCGGCGCAGACCAGATAGTAGCGATCTTCGGCCATGCGCACGATCGTGGTCTCAAGCTCGATCCGTCCCCTTCGGTTCAAAAAGTGCGTGAGCGTGATCGAGCCATCTTTTTGCGGCATCTTGTTCGCGGTCAGGCGGTCCAGCAGCGCATAGGCGTCCGGCCCCGAGGCCTCAACCTTGGTGAAGGCGGTCACGTCCATGATCCCCACGCGCTCACGCACGGCCTGACATTCCAGTGCAACCATGTCGAAGACCTCGTTACGGCGGAACGAGTAGTGGTCGCGCTGTTCCACGCCATTTCTGGCGAACCAACGGGGGCGTTCGTGGCCGAAGACCTCCTCATAAACCGCGCCTTTTTCCTTGAGGATCTCATATAGCGGAGACGGCTTGATCGGACGTCCCTCAAGACGGTTGAAATGCGGAAAGGGGATCTCGTGGCGCAGCTTATAGTCTTCATGCGCCTTGACGACTTGCCAGTCTTTCTTGGCGTAGCTGCCAAAGCGGCGCGGGTCATAGTCGCGCATGTTGATATCGGCGGCCCCGTGAACCATCCATTTCGCCAGTTCGCGGGTCAAACCCGGACCCCAGCCAATGCCGATCTGCGTGCCGCAGCAGCACCAGTAATTCTTAACGCCCGGTGCAGGGCCAACCATAGGGTTGCCATCGGGCGGATGGCTGATCGCGCCATGCACCTCGCGGGTAATACCCAGTTCGGCAAAGATAGGCATCCGCTCCAGCGAGTTTTCCAGCCACGGCATCACGCGGTCATAGTCGGCCTCAAACAGCCAGTTCTCGTACTCCCAAGGACATTCATCATGCCAGACAGAATTCGAGTTTTCTTTCTCATAAATCCCGATCAGGCCCTTCTTCTGCTCCATCCGGATATAGCCCGACACCATCTTGTCATCGCGGATCACCGGCAGTTCCGTGTCCAGATCCTGAAATTCAGGCACGTTCTCGGTGACAAAATAGTGGTGTGTCATCGAGGTCATGGGCAGCTGCAGATCGGACCATTCGCCCATCTGCCGCGCATAGGTGCCGCCTGCGTTGACCACATGTTCGCAGGTGATCGTACCCTGTTCGGTCTCGACCACCCATTCGCCTGCATCAGTCTGCGTGATGTTGGTCGCGCGGCAATGTCGGAAGATCTTCACGCCTTTCTGCCGAGCACCCGCCGCCATGGCCATGGTCACGTTCGAAGGGTCAACATGGCCATCATCGGGCGTATACAGCGCGCCTAGGACTCCATCGAGATTGTAGAACGGGTGCTTTTCGGCAATAAACTCGGGCCCCACCAGCTCAATATTGAAGCCGAGGGCGCGACCGACGGACAGCGTGTGGCGCAGCCAGTCCATCTCATCCTCGGTATAGGCCAGCCGGAACGAGCCGCAACCATGCCACGTGACGGCCTGACCGGTCTCTTCTTCCAGCGTTTTCGAATAGAGGCCGATATTGTAGTCGACCATCTTGCCCAGCCCATAAGAGCTTGTGGAATGAGTGATCTGACCCGCCGCGTGCCAAGTCGAGCCGCTGGTCAGCTCGGCCTTTTCCAGTAGGATGGTCTCCTCTCCCCATCCTTCGTGGCCAAGGTGGTAGGCCAGGCCACAGCCCATGACCCCGCCGCCAACAATGACGACCTTTGCGCGTTCGGGCAGTTCTTTCTTGGACATCGCAGGATTCCTGTTCCAGAGTCGCAGATTTCTGTGGATTTGATAATCAAACAAATGTACCACGGTCAACACATAACGACACAAATGAACGCTACCAAAGGCAAGCCCCTCGGTTTCCAAGTTGAGGATCCATCATGACCAAGCCGCTCACCCACTCGCTCGAGGCCCGCTACTACACCGATCCCGCTGTCTTCGAAGATGAGATGAACGGGCTGCTGGCGCGGACATGGCAATTCGCAGGACACGCGGCCGATATCCCAAATGTGGGCGACTACTTCGCCTTTCAGATTGCCGGGCAGAACCTGTTTGCCATTCGCGGCAGGGATGAGGTGGTCCGCACCTTCTACAATGTGTGCCAACACCGCGCGCATGAGATGGTGACCGGAACCGGCAATACTCGGGTTGTGGTCTGCCCCTATCACCAATGGACGTATGAACTGACTGGCGGGCTGCGCGCAGGGCCTAACATCAAATCGGTCCCCGGCTTTGAACGGGAAAAAATCTGCCTGACCGAGGTTCGTACCGAGATTTTTCTGGGCTTCATCTTCGTCAATCTCGACAAAGATGCCGCCCCGATGGACGACTGGTATCCCGGCGTGCGCGAAGAGATCGCCGAATTCGTACCCCATATAGATGACCTCGCGCCGCTGGAATGGGTCGAGATTCCGGAGGATTGCAACTGGAAGGTCTCCGTCGAGAATTACTCGGAGTGCTACCACTGCCCATCGAACCACCCCACCTTTGCGGAGGGCGTGGTGAAGCCGGAAACCTATGACATCCGGCCTGACGAACAAGGGGGCTACGTGCTGCGCCATACGACCGAGTGTCAAGCGCTAGACAAAATGACCTATCCGATCGACCTGTCGGTGCCCCATGCCGGCGACTATCAGTCGTGGTTCCTGTGGCCCATGTTCTCATTCCAGTGCTATCCGGGGAATGTGCTAAATACCTATCACTGGCGCGCCGAAACCGTGGACACATGTACCGTCTGGCGGGGCTGGTATACGGAAGGCGGCCATGAAAGCGATGTGATCCGGGGGCTGGCTGTACAGGATCGCGAGACCACAGTGGCCGAGGATATTCGCCTGGTCGAATCCGTGTACCGCGGCCTCAAGTCCAAGGGCTATGTGCCCGGCCCACTGGTTCTGGATCCCAAATGCGGCGTGATGAGCGAACATTCCATCGCCCGGCTGCAACAATGGATGCGGGACGGCGTAGACACACCCGACTGACCTGAAACGCTTTTGGATTCCGTACGGTAGAACCTGCCACTGCGCGGGTTGACCTGCGACTCATTGTTTTTGGATTTGGATATAAAGGCAAGTCCCATCTGGCAGGAGACCCGTCTGCCGGATTGGCTGACCAATAGTCAACGGGTCGCATAATCACGAGGAAGACCTATGGATGACACCCTGTTCGAAATCGGGCTAAAGCAACGCAAATCGACCCTGGGCGCAGAATATGTGGAAAAGAACCTTGCGGCGGCCGATGACTTTACTCGCCCGTTTCAGGAGGCCATGACTGCCTGGTGCTGGGGCTTTGGCTGGGGCGACGACATAATTGACGCCAAAACGCGCTCGATGATGAACCTCGCCATGCTGGGTGCGTTGGGCAAAATGCACGAATGGGAAATCCACTGCAACGGCGCCCTGAACAATGGCGTCACCAAAGAGGAAATTCAGTCGATCATTCACGTGGTCGGAATCTATTGCGGTGTTCCTCAATCGCTGGAGTGTTTCCGCGTGGCGCGCAAGGTGCTGGAGGAACGGGATCTACTATGAAGCCCGCTTTGAAACAGCGATCAGAGGTGTCGATTCCCGCAACAGGCACCAGAGCAATCCCGCTCGACCAGACGTCTTTGGCACAACCGCGTACGGGGACGGTTCAACATGAGACAACGTTGAAAACAAACAGCAATTCCCGGCAGAGCCGCCAAATGGATTTTGCGCGCCTTCGCGCCCAATTTCGCAGCTCTGCCCCCGGTATTTACAGCGCTGCAGCACAATTTGTTTCGCTGTTTCACCATCTTGGGTCTATTGTCTCAGGTATCGGTCCGACAAAAAGTCGGGCCATATAAAAAAATGATCATCACAACAGGGAGAACATAAACCAATGATCAAAAAGTATCTGCTCTCAACGGCCTGCGCAGGTCTTGCCGCGTTTTCGGCATCACAAGCAGCGGCTGCGGATGAAATCACCGTCGCCTATTTCCTCGAATGGCCGATGCCGTTCCAATACGCCAAGGCCAATGGCACCTATGAAGAAGAGATGGGCGTCAAGATCAACTGGGTGTCCTTCGACACCGGGACTGCGATGTCGGCTGCTATGGCATCCGGCGACGTTCAGATCGCTGTAAGCCAAGGCGTTCCGCCGTTCGTTGTGGCCACTTCAGCTGGTCAGGACCTGCAGGCCGTCGATGTTGCGGTTAGCTATTCGGACAACGACAACTGCGTCGTGGCCGAAGCGCTGGAAATCGACAAGACCAACGCCGGCGAGTTGAACGGCAAGAAAGTCGGTGTTCCGATTGGCACAGCCGCGCACTACGGATTCCTGTCCCAGATGGCTCATTTCGGTGTGGATACCAGCTCGCTCGAGATCGTCGACATGGCACCCGCCGATGGCGCGGCAGCCTTTGCTCAGGGCAACCTGGACATGGTCTGCGGCTGGGGCGGCGCGCTACGTCGTATGACTGAACATGGCAACGTATTGCTGACCGGAGCTGAGAAGGAAGAGCTTGGCATTCTGGTGTTCGACGTCACAAGCGCACCGACTGCGTTCATTGAAGAAGAGCCGGAACTGCTGTCCAAGTTCCTCAAAGTGACTGCTGACGCAAACGCGCAGTGGAACGCAGGTGAGTCCAAGGACGAGATGCTGGCCGTGATCGCAAAGGATGCAGGTATGGACCTGGCCGATGCCGAGGCGACCATCGCGACCTTCACCTTCCCGTCTGCCGAAGAGCAGCTGTCTGACAAATGGCTGGGTGGTGGCGCGCATGAGTTCATGGGCGGCGTTGCCAACGTCTTTGTGGATGCGGGCAGCATCGACTCGGCGCTGGACTCCTATGAGGGCGCTGTAAACAGCGCGCCGCTGGCGGCCGCGTCCAACTAATACAACATACATATTCCGGGGGCCGGTCATCCGGCTGGCCTTCGGAAACAACAGCAGGAAGGAAACGGAATGCCTGAACTGGACATCATTGATTTGTCCATGCGCTTTGACTTGCCCAACGGTACCTCTGTGCAAGCCCTTCAGGACGTCACGCTCAGCCTTAAAGAAGGTGAGTTGGTCTCGGTCCTCGGGCCCTCGGGATGCGGCAAAACAACGTTGCTGAACATCGTCGCGGGCTTCCTTGCGCCCACCTCGGGCCGGGTCGAGCTAAATGGCCACGTGGTCGAAGGGCCAGACGCGGAACGCGGCATGGTGTTTCAGAAAGGCGCCTTGTTCGAATGGATGAACGTGCGCGAAAACGTGGAATTCGGCCCGCGCATGAAGGGCATGCCCAAGGAAGAGCGCGATAAGATCTCGGACCATCTTCTTGAGGTAGTCGGCCTTCAGGACTTCAAGGAAAAGGCCGTTTATGAGCTGTCGGGCGGTATGCAGCAGCGCGTGGCCCTGGCCCGGTGTCTGGCGAATGAGCCGGACGTGATCCTAATGGATGAGCCTTTGGGTGCGCTGGACGCGCTGACCCGGGAAAAAATGCAGGGGCTGGTCCTGAAACTCTGGAAAGAGACGGGCAAGACCATCATCCTGATCACCCACTCGGTCGAAGAAGCCCTGTTGCTGGGTGAACGCCTGATCGTGATGGCCCCGCGTCCGGGGCGCATTCACAAGGAATACAACCTGCCTTTCGCGGAACGCGGCGTGAACGCCGACCTTCGCGATGTCAAAAAATCCGAAGGTTTCGCCGAAACCCGAGATGAAATCCTGTCGATGATCTGGGAAATGGAAGAAGAAATCATGGGCCGGACGGAGCAAGCATCATGATCGTACTTCTGTTTTATATCGGCCTGTTCGGCGGCGCGTTTTTGATCGTTCATCTGCTGCGCAAGGGTCTGCAAAGCCGTCAGGACTTTACCAGCCTAAAAACCGTGACCTTTGGCGATGAAAGCGCTGTGCGCGCGGATCGCGCAGCCTCGATCATCTCGATTCTGGTTATCTTCGTAATCTGGGCGGCATTCACAGGATCGAAACTGATCCCGCTACATGTTCCGGGGCCATTTGTGGGCGAAACCCAATTCACCTACACGGTCGAGAATGCAGACGGCACGACTGATGACGCCACCGTCTTCATCCGCGTCCCACCCTTCGGAGAAGACGCAGAAGACTTCGAGGTTGATCCCGGTACGGGCTTCGCCAAAGACGATGCATTTGCTGCGCCAACCGGGCGGTCCTCGACCATCTTGTTTGACAAGAACGACGACGCCAAACGCGCAGATGGCGCAAAGATCATCGCGATCAATGGCAATCCGATCGGTCCTGACGCAAAAGTCAATGTTGGCGACGGCACTGTATCGCTGACCGGGAAGGGCGCCATCAGTTTTACTCCAGCGCAGGGTTTGCAAATGAACCCGATCTGGCTACCTGCGCCGGAAACGGTCGTCGCGCGTTTCTTCGAGATCGCCAATGAAGGCTATCAGAACTTCTCGCTTTGGCAGCATTTAGGCTGGTCGTTGCTGCGAGTAATCGCAGGCTTCATCGCCGGGGCCATCGTGGGTATTCCGCTGGGTTATGCGATGGGCTTGTCGGGCTGGTTCCGCGGTTGGTTCGACCCGATTGTCGAGTTCATGCGACCTGTCCCTCCGCTGGCGCTGATCCCGCTGGTCATCATCTGGTTCGGAATCTGGGAGACCGGCAAGATCGTTCTGCTGTTCCTTGCCGCCCTTTGGATCATGACCATTGCCGCCCGTGCGGGGGTTTCGGGGGTGAATATCTCCAAGATCCACGCGGCCTATTCGCTGGGTGCATCCAAATGGCAGATCATGCGTCATGTGATCGTCCCGAACTCTCTGCCCGAGATCTTCACGGGTGCGCGAGTCGCGATGGGCGTCTGCTGGGGCACGGTTGTTGCGGCGGAGCTGGTCGCGGCGCAGAAAGGGGCTGGTATGATGATCATCGCGGCCTCGAAATTCCAGCTGACCGACATCGTGATCATGGGCATCGTGCTGATCGGCATTATCGGCTACGGCATTGATATCCTGATGCGCAAAGCCGAGAACGTGCTGGTTCCATGGAAAGGTCGTAGCTGACCTAAAATACCAAAAACACCGGCAGATTGACCCGCTCGTCGATCTGCCGGTTTTTCTGTCCAAGCGTTTCTCTCGCAAACTACACAAGTTAGCGCGCAGATTGAAACCAACTGGCAACTGACGGTTGCAGCACCTAGACTTGGCCTCGAACCTGACTGTCCGCATCGCAGCGCCAGTCACTATGGGCCGCCGTGGAGCTTCAATGCGTGTCACTGTTGGGATCGCTGTGTCAATGCTCGTCGCTTTGTCCATCGGCGTGTCAACCTTCATTGTGCATTCTCTGTGGTGGACAACGGCGCGGGACAACAGTCAGATGCTGGCCGCCGAGATCAACAGCCAGATCTCGAACACAGTCCGGATTGAAGTTGGCCTGACCCTCAGATCCGCCGAGGCTGCCTGGGCTGCTGTCCGGACGATCTTCATTCAAAACGTGATCGAGACACGTCAGGCCGACAAACGCGAATTTGTGTTTCTGTCTCAGCTGCAATCTCAACCAAATATCTCGTGGATCACCTTCGGCTGGCCCGATGGTAATTTCTTTGCGGCCCACCGGCTGGGGGATAGCGGGCTTGAGATGATCGAGATCGACGAGAACATTCACGACAGGAAGCTGCGCAGAGACCGCTATATCTTCATCCCTGGCGACATCCAGTTCGAAGAACGCAGCTTTACCGAGACAGATTACGACCCGCGCGAACACCCCTGGTATGACAACTTCATCGACCGCGACACGCCAGATTGGATCGAAGTGCGCGATCTGCCAAACAGCGACAAGACGGTGTTTGCCTATTCCGGCCCAATCGACGTACGCCGCCAGCGGCAAGGCGTGCTGTCGGTTGCCATTGATACCGACCGCCTGTCCCGCTTTCTGGGGTCCCTGCGCCCCGGCGAGTTCGGCGCGGCCTTTATCCTAAGCGCCGATGGCAAGGTCATTGCCGTGCCCGATCCCAACGCGGACGAAATCACCCCGGCCCGCATGGGTGAGGGAGAGCTGTACGAAGTAGCGAAACTCTCGGGCCAGAAACTGCTGGCCGAAGCAGACGAGGTCGTTGCGGGCACCCTGACAAAACGGGTCGTGTACGACGACGTAGCCTATGCGGTCGCTTTGACGCCACTGGGGTTCTATGGCTGGCGTGTGGCGACCGTCATCCCGGAATCGGCCTTTCTGTCCGGGATCGACCGGACGCTGATAAATCTGGTTTACATCCTTCTGGGTGTGGTGGCCTTGGCGACCATCGCCGCGATCTGGCTGGTGCGCCGGGTCGTTGCCAACCCGTTGTCACGCGTCGCTGAAGACCTCAGCCGGATTGAGCGGTTCGATGTCGAGCAGGTCTCACGTCGTCCCTCACGTTTGGTTGAACTTGAGAACCTCTCTGCTGCGACGGCGAGCATGGCGGCCGGGCTGTCGGCCTTTCGGAAATATGTACCGACCGATCTGGTGAAAATGCTGGTCGCCGCAGGTGTGAAATCGCAACCCGGTGGCGAGACCAAACAAATCTCGGTCCTGTTTTGCGATGTGTCTGGCTTCACCGGTCTGGCCGAGAAACACGGCCCAAAGGTCGTGGAACTAATGGAGCCGTTCTTCAACGCGGCCTCCTCTACGATCGAACGCCATGATGGGACGCTCGACAAGTTCATCGGCGACGCGGTGATGGCCTTCTGGGGTGCGCCAAGGCAGAATCCGAACCACGCGGAACACGCCTGCCGCGCGGCTTTGGAACTGGTGGAAGACATTGAAAACTCAGCCCTGAAAAGCCAGTCGGACGAGGCCCTGCATGTTCGGATCGGGCTGAACAGCGGCGAAGCGCTGGTCGGCAATATCGGGTCCGAGCATCGCCTGAACTACACCGCCATTGGCGACGTGGTAAACGTCGCCAGCCGGTTGGAAGGCGTCAACAAAACCTACGGCACCGCAATCCTGATCGGCCCCGAAACCCGGCGCGAAGCGGGCGACGCGATCATTGCCCGTGAATTGGACACGATGGAGATCGTGGGCCGGTCCGAGGAATTGGTCGTCTTTGAACTGATCGCAATGGCCGGCGACACGCCTGAACCGCCCGCCTGGATCGCGGCCTACGAAACTGGCCTGACGCATTTCCGGGCCGGGCGATTTGCCCAGGCCATCAACGCGTTCAAATCTGCCGACACCCTGCGTGGTGGCGACCCGGCATCAGTGGTGATGATCGAACGGGCGCAGGCCGCGCTTTGACAAACCACATCACGAGGCCTGTCGTTTAAGGCCCTGAATGACGACCCCGCAGGATTGAATTAGCTTGTCCAGCTCAGCGCCGTAGTTCTCGGCCCCGCTGCGCAAAAGCCCCTCGACCGATTGTGCCTTGGCGGCCAATTCCGTTTCACCAAAACTGGACACACTGCCATAGACCCGGTGAACGAGGAACTCGATCCGGTCCCTGTCGCCTTGGCCCTGAGCTTTCTTAAGCTCGACATAGCAGTCTTCGAGCGACTCTCGGAATGTCAGGAAAACCTCTTCCAACTCTTCATTGCTCAGGAATTTCCGCAAGCGCTCCTTGGTGTCATCTTTGTTAGGGATGTAGGATATCTCAGGCGACGGCTGCCCGAGTGAGGCCCGCATGGCGCCATAGAGCACCCGCTCATCCAAAGGTTTGGAGACCACCGCGTCAAAGCCAGCGTTCGTATATTCATCCAGATCTTCCGGCATCACATTGGCCGTCACCGCAATTGTCGTGATCGGTTTGTCCAATCCCATTTCCTTGGCGATCCGCTTCAGGTCGCGCGCCAGTTGAACGCCGGTCGTGTCGGGCAGTCGGATATCGGTCAAAATGCAATCGGTGTCATTTGGACGGAAGCGGGTAATCGCCTCTTTGCCGTTGGTCGCTGCGGTGACCGTGTGGCCATCCCTCTCCAGAAGGCTTTTGAGGATCTCCATGCTGGTCGGATCGTCCTCGATGATCAAAACGTTTTGCTTCGTCCCGACAGTGGCTGCAAAACCTGCCATCTCGGATTGCGGGCTTGGGGCTGGGGCCGCGTGGAAAGGCACTTCGACCCGGAACACTGTCCCCTCGCCTAGATTGCTTTTGACTGACACCTGCCCATTCAGCGTTGAGACCAACCCACGTACAATCGAAAGCCCCAGACCGGTCCCGCCTGTTTTGCGTGAGTCGATGTTCGAGGCCTGCGTGAAGGGCTCGAAAATATCTGACACCTGATGTTCGGGCACGCCAATCCCAGTATCGCTGACCGTAAAGGCCACCGACTGCTTTGATTGCTCAAAAGACAACGTAACCGAGCCTTCATTCGTGAACTTCACCGCATTGCCCAGAAGATTCAGCAGAATGTGCCTCAGGTGGCCGCTATTGCCGCTGAGATAAACGCCATCGTCAAACTGCGGGATGATCAACTGTACGTTCTTCGACCGAGCCAGCGGGCGCAAGACGGCCTCGAGGTCTTGCAGAACTTCGGACAGGTTGAAGGTGCGGAACTCGCGATCTTCGGGCTTTTCCTCAAGACGCGCGATGTTGAGGACATCGTCGATCAGATTGCGCATCGCAAGGCTCGAGCGTTCAATCTCATCCAGTCTCTGGTCCAGAGACTCGGGATCCTGCGGGGTCAATTTGATCAGGCGGATATTGCCCACGATGCCATTCAGCGGCGTGCGCAGCTCATGACTTGCGGTTGCCAGAAACTGGGATTTCGCCTCATTCGCCTTTTCCGCATCGTTGCGCGCCTTTTCCAGATAAACACTCTGCACGAAATTCGCTCGCAGTGTGCGCTCGGAAAAGAACTTGGCATAGAGACCGATCAGAACAGTGGAAGCCAAAACGAAGGAGGGGCCAATCCAGGTATCAATACCGCTGCTCAAGCTCGTTTTGTCGAACACCAGATAGTACGAGACCGGTACGAACAGCAAAAGTTGCAACGCTGCCGAGTGGGAAAAGACAAAGGGCAGGAACACGGTGCCCGCAAGGCTAATAAGCGCAAAACGATACAAGAAATCCTTGGATTCATGATCCCCGGAAAAAGCAAAGGCGGCCCAAATGGCAAGATACATCATCGACCAGCCGGTGGAGATGATCACGGGCAATGTGCGCGCCGGAAGTTTGTGAGAGAAAAAGAACAGCCCGAAGATAAACGAGATGATGAACAGCCGTGCGCCCCAAACAGCCAGATCCTGACCCGAGAAGCTGCGGGAATGGAGAACAAAAACTTCAAGAAAGGCAAAGACGACGTAGAAAGACGCACCAAACAGCAGCGCTGTGCGGAATTGCCCACGTGTGGATTCGAAGTACCAATCGCGGTATTGGGCCTCAAACTTCTTATCCAGAAAGTTCTGGGTGACCGCGTTGATCGGTTCGTCATATATGAAAGCGCGGGGTTTCACTGTCGCGTCACCCCGAGGCGATAGCCGACCCCGTGGACCGTCACTATGATCTTGGGACCATCGCCGCCATCCGACAGCTTCCTGCGGATCTTGGCAACCAGAGCATCAATCGTGCGCTCTCCGGCGTCATGGTCCGGCGACAGGGCAACTGCATCCAGCAGTACCGACCGGGACAGCACCCGACCGTTCGCGTTGACGATGGCCATCAGCACGTCGAACTCGGCCCGTGTGACGGGTATGACCTCGTGCTGGGCGTTCCAGACCTGTCGACTGTCCAGATCAATCTCGATCTCGCCCAGCCGGACTCTGGAATCCTGCCGAGGCATCTGAGCCTGCGGGTTTGTGCGCCTGAGGACCGCATTGATCCGGGACAAAAGCTCATCCGGGTCAAACGGCTTGGTCAGATAGTCGTCACCCCCGATGTCCAACCCGCTGATCTTGTCGCTGGCGCTATTGCGGGACGACACGAAGATGATCGGAGGGTGCGCCGATTTCGCCCGCATCGAACGCGCCAGCACCAGACCGTCCTCATCCGGCAACCCGAGGTCTAGCAGCGCGATATCCACCGATTGAGACGCAAGCGTTGTGCGCGCATCCGCAACATTGGACGCCTGAAGAACATTGTAATGCGGCCGAAGGAGCGCGGACGTCAGAGCAAGCAATGACGGGTCGTCCTCTACCAACAATACGTTCAGCTTCTTCAACTCTGTGGTCCTACCTGTCTGTTTCTAAACACAGCTTGGCACGTGTGAGTGTTTACGTCCAAACCATCCCCACACTCTTTTTGGAATATGTTCAGCCACGGACACAAGCCTAGCGTGCGTAAGAACCCGGCCCGTTAACATCTGGTTAACATCTGCATCGCGGTTTGGTGACAATTTGATTTTAATCTCTGTTTCAACGTCCCGATTTGTTGGTGCAGTTATGTTGAATACATCTTTTGAAATTATTGAGCCCATCGACGATCCCGAACTGTCTGAACTTCCAGCGCCATGCAGCAAGCATAGCACTCTGGCAGTCGTTGATATGGAGAGTAACGAACCGGTGGTCGTAAAGACCTTCCCGGTTCGCCCGACGATCATCCACCCTCAGCCGAGCGCATTGATCGACCAAACGTTCGAGGACAATATCGCCGAATACGAGGCTGATGGTGAAAACAAAAGCCTGTTGGTCACAATCATGATGACCGATGTGGTAAACTCGACCGAGATCGTCGCGCGTCTAGGCGATGCCGAGTGGCGCGATATCATGGACGCTCTGGATGCGGCAGCGCTTGAGACTGTTGCAGAACACGAAGGGACACTCGTGAAACTCATGGGTGACGGCATGTTGGCGATCTTTCCCCGCCCCAGCGCCGCCATTGCCTGCGCCAAGGCCTTTCGGGCCACGGCAGACGCGCTTGGCCTAAAACTCCGGGCCGGTATTCATTGTGGCGAGTGCTTGCGCACCACCAACGATGTGACAGGCATCGCAATCGCAATCGCGGCCCGTGTTCTCAGCCTGACACCCGGTGGACAGACATGGGTTTCCAGCACCGTGCGCGATCTGGTTTTGGGTCTGGGGCTGGAGTTTCAGGAAATTGGACCCAAACAGCTGAAAGGCCTGAGTGACGATTGGGTTCTGTATCAATTGGAGGGTGACGCCGAGAAGTAGTCGCCTTCATAGAATTTCTTGCCTCCCACCGGCTTGAGGGGGAACCGGGTCTCCGACCAGAACGGAACTGCGGTTCGCAGGTTAGGCACGAGGTAAAGAAAGTGATGCGCGGGTGAACGGTTTGTTAGGGTATTAGAGTGGTTTTTTATTGGTCCCGTTCACCCAGCGCAGCACAGTCCACAAAGGCCATGATCTTGCTTGCAGCGCCGATTTGAGCGGCGTGAACACGATCATCATGACAATGCCCAGCGAGAACAGACACCAGATCGCAGGCATTTCCGTAGGGCTATCGGTTGAGGCCCAGGCCAGCGTGGGCCCGATAAGCAGTTGAAACCCCGAGACTTTCCATGCGCCCAGAGCGGCGGGCAGCAGAAACATCACCGTAAAATAGACCGGGAAGTTCAGATCATATTGCTGCCCAAAAATCGTTGCAGGCAGGCTTTCACCCAGATCATTCAGTGGCAAATGCCACCCTATGTGCCAGCTTTCCGCCTTCACACACAGATGATCGCTGCACAAAAGACGACCCGGTCGGCACGGGCCTGCCCACTCGAACGGATAAATTTGCAGCAACAGATACGCTCCAGTCACTGCGCCAAGACCTAAGACCACGGGAGCTATCATACCGCGCACATCCTTTGGGATGAAATACAACGCGAGAATGCCGGTAAACAGCGGCTGAAAGGCGATATGTATATAGGCCAGCAACGCGGCGACCTGATTTTGGGGCAATGCGCATTGCCCTTCGACGGAATAGGAATAGCCCTGCAGCACCTCAATCGCGGTGAAATACACCAGCGGAGACCAGAGCAACGGGCTCTCGCCTTGTCGTATGGCCTTGACGGTAGCGATCACCCCGACGGCAGCGATGGTATAGGACGCTGGCCCGCTCCAACACATTGTTATATCAATCCTTCAAACCACTCGTCTTGGGATCAGTATGCATTCGGTCAGCCCTCAAGAAAGCCTTTTTTCGGTCGACGACATTCTTGAGGATTTCGCGCGGTTCGACTTTCCCCTGAAAGACATCTGGCTCAGCGCGGCACGGTTTCATTTCCAGAATCTCGACCCTGAAATCTGCGCCCTGCCCCCCGGCGCGCGGGCGCTAGAGATCGGCTGCGGGGCAGGTATCCTGCTGACCATGCTGCGCCAGCGGAACCCTAACATTTCGCTGGACGCCATTGAGCCTTTCGCCGAAGGCTTCGCACCGATGGAGCATGTTCTGGATCACGCCGCCAAACTGGGCGGAGACATCCAACGCAGTACCTATGAGGCCTTCACTCCGCCGCAGCCCTATGACCTGATCTACATGGTCAACGTGCTGGAGCATTTGCCGGATTGGCGTCATTTCCTGGATACTCTGCCGCGATTTCTGGGCCCACAGGGCCGCTGCCTGATCTTGTGCCCCAATTACGGCTTCCCGTATGAGCCGCATTTCAACATCCCCGCGCTTAGCTCAAAGACCCTGACAGGGCGACTGTTTCGAAAGCGGATTACATGGGTTGAGGACACCTACGAAGTTCATGGGTTGTGGAACAGCCTCAACTTCGTTCGTCTTGCCCAGATCAAACGCCACCTAAAAGGGTCAAGCCTGCGCCTGCGCGTGCGGTCTGAGATCACCGACCGCATGATCGACAGATTCAACGATGATCCGGTATTTCAGGAACATATCGGCGTGTTCAACGCGATCGGGCGCGGGGCTAAAAAACTGGGCCTCACGCAGGTTGTTCGCCTTTGGCCATTCGAGAACATTCAGCCCTACATGTTTCTGGAGTTGTCCCAAACCGACGCCTGAGCCGGGAACCGCAACGCATTTGGCGGAAATCCAAAGCCGTGCTAACGATTGGGGACGCTAAGCGTTTTCATAGTCTCAATCATTTTCAGTGACGGTAATGAGTTCGATCAAGGTTCCAAGGGAATTCACAAAACCAGAAGACAGGATGGCCTTCAAAGCGCTGGCGATCAGCGCGGGCGTCGTCGCTGCAGGGCTTGCTATCCCTGCCCTTTTTCCCGGAGCATGGCTTTCCCTGACCTTAGGTTCGTTTCTGTTTGGAGCCGGTATACTTAGGCTCTACTCCATTCAGCATGATTGTGGGCACTACAGCTTTTTCACAAACCGCACGTGGAATGATCTGCTTGGAAACCTCCTGTGCCTCTTTTCCGGGATCGCCCATAGCGTTCTGAGGTATAATCACAACCTGCATCACCAGCATCTAGGCAATCTGGATCACCGGGACGCTCACGAGGTTTATGTGATGACCCGGCGCGAATATGAGACCGCGCCCCTCTCCAAGAAGCTGTTCTACCGCGCCTACCGGCACCCCATCACCTTGTTCTTGATCGGCCCGGTCCTGATCTACTTCGTCCAATACCGCTGGCCCCGAAACACGCGACGCGTCAGCGTCCGGGATGTTCTTTTGCAGAATATCGCCATGTTCACCTTCTGGGGCCTGATCATTACATTTCTTGGCTGGTGGAGTTTTTACGCCCTGATCCTTGGAAGCCTTCTTGCAGGCAGTTTTGGAATATTTGTCGTCTATGTCGGGCACAACTTCGAAGAAACCTATTGGCGGCAGTCGGGCGACAAAACTGCCCATGCAGCCGCTCTGCACGGTGCGAGTTCACTCCGACTGGGGCCGGTTGTGGATTTTGTGCTGCTGAATTTCGGCTTCCACGACCTGCATCACCTGAACGCCAAAATCCCTTGCTATCACCTCAAGACCTGCAACGCCTCAATCGCGCAGAACTGGAACAGCGCGGCAATCGACATCCGAGACGCGCTCAGTTGCCTGAAATGGAGGCTGTGGGACGAGGATACCAATCGGATGATCCCCTTCCCACATAGTCTGCGCCATGATCTCAGTCTGGACTGGCGCGGCCCGGCACCTTCGGCGGAGCTTTAGACCTGGCGCTACTGTGACGGCAGGCCGGTGTCGGGCATGGTGAAATCGTCCGGCAGGATCACGATATCCTTGGGGTCGACTGTCAGCCTCATCGACGTGGGCGAGGTCACCTCGACCACATTATGGAAATGGGCGTCATAGTCTTCGGGCAGAAGCATGCGATCGTCCCGGTCCCTCGGGTCCGCGCGCAACCAGGTATCGAACCCGGTCAAATCATCGAATTCATCTGCGAAATAGTCATGCAAGCGACGGAAAAGCTTGGGCCAGATTGCCAGATCCTGATAGTTCGCAGGGGTTACCTCGAAGTCTTGACCGGGGGCAGAAGCATCATCGGGATACAGTCCATTTCCAGTCGCGCGGGCCTGATCCGCAATCCCTCCGAGATGCCGGGCAAGTGAGATCGGCAGCGTCAGGTAGAACAGCGGATAGGACTGACCCGCCTCCAGGCTGCGCGCGTTGAAGCTCTGATCCACCCGCTCTGGCATCAGTTTGAATACCTCACCGTCCGGTTCAGGTGCATCACCCGAGTAGACAAAGGCCACAATCCGGCCGTGGCCGTCCAGACCATTGGTCAGGATGTAACCGCGAACCGGGTTATTTTCGACTTGCTTCACCTTGTTGGGCTTGTCATCCCAGAACACCACGTCTCCGAACCCGGCCCAATCCAACAGAAAATCGCGCGACGCCTCCGCGAGTGGTTTGTTCTGATGTGCGCTGCGGAAATGAGTTTCGAGCGCATCCAGCCCTTCAAACCGCAGATTGATCATCCCGCGCCCATTGAAGCCGGGCCGGGGCTGACCCGAACGCCAAAGGTCCTGAACCAGCGACGGGTCATCTGGCTTGAATTTCAGAGTATCTCCGTCAGGTTCCGGGCCCTGCTTTGGAATGTCGGGATAGAAAATATGAAACTCGCCCTTAATCAGCTTATAGGCCATTGCGCCCTCCGTAATTCATCAATCAACAATGATCGGATGGTGACGGCTAAGCGTAACAGTTTCAAGTCAAAGCGACCCCAGAGCGTTGGTGCCTTTAGGGCGCGGCAGGGCCATCACCTTGTCACGTGCCAGTGTACTCGCCTCGGCCCGATTCAGCGATAGCAACGTTTCTTCCGGCGTAAGACCTTTGGCCAGAGCTTTGACCCAAATCCGGCGCGCCGAGACGGGCGACCATGGCAGGGCCGCTTGCGACAACCACTGCCGCAACGGGGCGGGCAAGCTGTCAAAGACGGCCATGGGATCGCCCGCGCGCTTCCTGCGCCGCAAACTGCTTTGCCCCAGATTTCCGGTCATGCGGCCTCGTCCGGGTCTGTGATGGGGTCCAGCACCAGAACAAGCCGGGTCTCGCCGGTTCCTTCGATCGGAGGGGAACGGTGCATAAGACCCGACCGCGGTGTTTCCGGCCAACGTGTTCCACGCAACAGGATCGGAGACCCGGTTTGCACCGTAAAAACACGTTGCGGCTCCGCGCCATCGCGCGAAATGCCGTATTGCGTGCCGGTGCCGCGATAGGTGCAGACCAGTCGTGCCGTGATGGCGTCTATATGGAACTTACGGCAGGCGTTGGTTGTGACAACATCCAGCCGCAACCGCAAATATCGGGCCGAGACGAGGTCTGAGAACACCTCTGCAAGCAAGGTGATGTCTGCCTCCAACCAGTCCCGCTCGGGGCACGCCGGCAAACCGGACATGCCGCAGAGATGGCTGACTGTTTCGGCCACCTTGCCCAACGGAAGGATCACCCTCCCCTTCGGCAGGTCTTCGGGGTCAAGATCATTCAGCCAGCTTTGAACACTGGGGGGAGTTTGACGCCGCCAAAGTGCGGCAGCGCAACCGGGGTTGAGAAAGGCGCTCAGCGCCTCGGGCGTATCCGCAACGCCAACCCCAACGGCCGCACCGATCACGGTTTGGCGTACAATGCTCATGCTGCCGCCTCAGCTCGACGCCAAATCGGGAATGGGTCGGGATAGTCCGGCAAATTGTCGGGACCCAAGGCAGCAACGGCAGGTACGAGGCAGGCATCCAATCGCGCCCTGAGGGCTGGCCAGTCGATCCCCGCCCCGATGAACACGATCTCTTGCCGGCGGTCTCCCCATGGTTCTTGCCAATGGGCCTGTATATAGGCACGGGCACTGTCATGGGTTGGCCGCCGCTCTTCCGGCACCGAGGCCCACCACGTGCCCAAAGGCTGCACGCTGGAGAGCGCCCCAGCCTGCGAAAACTCGGCCACCCAATCGGGACGGGTCGAAGTCCAGAAATGCCCCTTGGCCCGGATTACACCCGGCAGATCGCCGTTCAGAAGCTCAAGGATACGCTCGGGCACGAAGGGCAGACGCGCCCGGTAGACATAAGACGCAACACCATATTCTTCAGTCTCCGGCACGTGGTCAGCAAAGCCATACAGCTCCTTGGCCCACATCGGATGCTCATGGGCTTTTTCGAAGTCAAACAGCCCGGTATCGAGGATTTTCTCAGCCGCCACAGCGGAGTGATTGACCTCGACGATCTCGGCATCCGCATTAAGGCTGCGGATGATCTTGCGGGCCGCGTCGACCTTTTCCGGCCCGGCATCGTCGACCTTGTTCAGGATCACGACATCGGCGAACTCGATCTGATCGGTCAGCAAATGGACGAGAGTGCGTTCGTCTTCCTCGCCCATGGTCTCACCGCGATCCTGCAGGAAGTCATGCGAGGAGAAATCCCCGAGCAGGTTTACCGCATCGACAACCGTCACCATCGTGTCCAGACGCGCCACATCGGACAGGCTTTCACCATACTCATCACGGAAATCAAAGGTCGCAGCCACCGGCAGAGGTTCGGAAATACCCGTCGATTCAATCAGCAGATAGTCAAAGCGCCCCTCGGCCGCCAGTCGGCGGACCTCATCCAAAAGGTCATCGCGTAGGGTGCAGCAGATACAGCCATTCGACATTTCAACCAGCGTCTCGTCCGTCCGGCTCAGCTCGGTATCGGCGCGCACGAGGTCGGCGTCGATATTCACCTCGGACATATCGTTCACGATCACCGCGACACGGCGACCTTCGCGGTTGTTGAGAACCCGGTTCAGCAAAGTGGTCTTGCCAGCCCCAAGAAATCCGGAAAGCACCGTGACGGGAAGGCGCGTATCTGACATATGAGTCTCCATAGCTCTGGATGCGGTTCTTGTAACTTTCATAGTTACTAGATTAATGCAACAGCCAAAGTTACGTTACCGGCAGGTTAGGAGAACCCCCTCATATGAAGCGCAATAGCCGCCTGTCACTTGCCCTGCATACGCTCAGCCATATGGCCGGAGAACCGGACCGTGTGCGCACCTCAACCGAAATTGCGGACCATGCTGGAACCAACCCGGTTGTTGTGCGTCGCGTTTTGGGAAAATTGCGCGCCGCCGGTCTGCTGACGTCAGAGAAAGGCCATGCCGGGGGATGGCGTCTGGCCCGCGGGCCGAGCGAAATCACGCTGGCCGACGTCTACCTTGCGCTGGACGAGCGCGTTGTCGCCAGCGGCCTTGAAGATGAGGCGCCAACCTGTTCTTTGGAACACGCCCTGCAAAAACGAGTACGCGGCGTTCTGGAAGAGATTGAGCAGAGCTTGGTTGAAAGACTGTCAGAGACGTCGATCAAAGAGGTCTGACACAGGCCCCTGCCTGGGTATCGAGACCTCTCTCTGTCTGCAAGAGCGGGCAATCGGCGGTGTGAAGAATACTGTCATACAGCGCGGCGCCGAAAAACCCTTCTCGATTTCGGGCTCCTCAAGCCGTATCAGCGTCAGTGGGTACCGCGCGGAACGAAGAATGGCTCGATCAGCAGGGTCTCACTGGCCTTTGCCGGTTCAGCCAGACGTTTTTCCAGCAAGGTGATCACATGTTCGACCGACAGGTCGATTGGATTGTTGATCGTGCTGAGATTGAACGCGGGCCACCCGGCCATTTCTATATCGTCAAAGCCCACAATCGAGAGTGTTTCGGGCACGTCCACGCCCAGCTCTCGCGCAGCGGTCAACGCCCCGATCGCGCTGGCATCATTGGCACAGATCAGCGCATCGAGGCTGTTATCCCGCAGCAGTTTCTGCGCTGCATTATAACCAGACCCAACCGTGAAATCTCCGACCTCTTCCGCGATCAGGGACAATCCTGCCGCCGCCAAAGTGTTGATCACCCCGGCCCTGCGATCATCTGAAGATCCGAACTCGGCAGCGCCCGCAATGAACCCAAACCGGGTGCGGCCTTTGTCCAACAGAACACGGGTCGCGAGGGTCATCCCCTCTGCATTCTTGCAGCACACATTGTCGATCCCCGCCGCATCCACGATCCGGCCCGACGAGATCATTGGGACCCCGAATTTGCTGCATTGCTCCACAAGCGCGCCGGGCATGCTGCCCCCGCGCAGAATCAGAGCATCCAGCGGATAGCGCAAAACCTGATCCATAGCTGATTCCGCGCTCTCGCCACTGCCATCAATCAGAATCGGCCACTTGTTCAGAGCGTTCAACTGCCCGACCAACCGGTTCACAAACTCTGAGTCGTAGGTACTGCGTTTGTTGCCGACAAAGACCGCCACGAGGTGCGATCGCCCCCCCTTCAACCCTGCCGCCAACGCGTTGGGTTGATACCCCATACGGTCAGCCATATGCATGATTTTTATACGTTTTTCAGCATCAAGGTAAGCCCCGGGCGTAAACGCACGGGACACGGCCGAGCGGGACACGCCCGCCGCATCGGCAACCGCCTGCGCCGTAACGCGGCGCGGTCTGTCCAGTTGTTTTTTGCTGTCATCAACCACGCCTAAGCTGTCCATCTTTTTTGTTTAATTTGTCAATATTGCTAGAAATCTTTCATCGAACTGTCATACGTTAACAGTATGTGGTCACGTGTGCAGTTTGCGGACGTATTCCACTGATGCGGGTCGGAGGCTGCGCGCGAAAAACGCCGCAGGGGAGCCTGCATGAAAACTGGCACATAATGCCAACGGTCTTTTTGCTGCAAAGGGCCGACACCGAACCGGAGGATCGAAATGAACAATCTGAAGTTTTGCGCAACAGCTGCCGCGCTCGCGTTCACCGCGACCGCAGCTTTTGCAGAAACCGAAATCACTTGGTGGCATGCCCATGGCGGGCAGCTGGGGGAAACCGTCAACAAGGTTGCCGAGAAATTCAACGAGTCGCAGGACGAATACACAATCACTCCGATCTACAAGGGCAGCTACGAAGAAACGCTGACCGCCGGGATCGCTGCCTTCCGCGCAGGCGAGCAACCTAACATCATGCAGGTGTTTGACGCAGGCGCCGCCACCGTGATCGCTGCCAAAGGCGCGACCGTTCCGGTTCAGGACCTGCTGGCTGAAAACGGCGTCGAATTCGACATCAACGATTACATCGCAGGCGTGCGTTATTTCTATGCCGACAGCGATGGCAAGATGATCGGGATGCCGTTCAACTCGTCGACCCCGATCCTGTACTACAATGTCGACGCTCTGGAAGCAGCGGGCGTGACCCCCCCGAAGACTTGGGAAGAGTTCCAGTCGACCACCGCTCCGGCGCTGAAAGAGGCAGGCTACATCCCGCTCAGCCAGTCACACCTGCCCTGGATCTTCACCGAGAACTTCATGTCGCGCCACAACCTGCCGTTTGCGACCAACAACAACGGCTATGACGGCATGGACACCGAGATACTGGTCAACAACGACGCGATCAAGGCACACTTCACCGCCGTGACCGAGTGGAAAGACAACGGCATGTTCGAATGGTATGGCACCGGTTGGGGTGACAACGCAAAACCGTTCGAAGAAGGTAAAGTTGCGATGTGGCTGGGTTCGTCGGGTTCCTTCGGCGGGTTGCTGCAGAAAGACCTGGGCTTTGAATTCAGCGCGGTTGAGCTGCCCTATTGGGAAGCCGTCACAGCTGAGCCGACCCAAACCTTCATCGGTGGCGCAGCGCTGTTCGCGATGTCGGGCAAGTCGGACGAGGAAAACAAGGCAACTGCCGAGTTCTTCCGCTTCCTGACCGCACCTGAGACCCAGTATTTCTGGCACCAGGAAACCGGTTATGTCCCGATCACCGAGGCCGCTTATGAAGCCGCCAAGGCAGACGGCCACTATGAGCGCTATCCTGCCGCCGAAGTTGGCGTAAACCAGCTGCAAGCCAAGGCCGGTGACAACACCAAGGGCTACCGCATGGGCTTCTACGTTCAGATCCGCGACATAATGAACCGCGAGTATGGCCGTATCCTGACCGGTGAGACCGACGTGGAAAGCGCGTTCCAGAACATCGAAGCCGAAGCCAACGAATTGCTGGCACGCTTCGCCAAGACTCAGGGCTAAGGTTCTGGGATCACCCCCAAGATGGTCGCGCCTTTGGGCGCGGCCATCCCCCATTTTGCAACTGGACTAACAATGAAACGCGCGGGCTTCGACACTATCTGGCTTCCTGTGGCGCTGCTGCTGCCGCAGCTCATGATCATCGCCATTTTCTTCTACTGGCCCGCTGGATGGGCGCTGCAATCGTCGTTCTTTCTGCAGGACCCGTTCGGGTTCGGATCGACCTTTGTGGGGGCGGACAATTACACCTCATTGCTGGGCAATGATCAGTACAAACGCATCGCGTGGTTTACGGTTGTCTTTTCCATTCTGGTCACCTTCTTTTCGCTGGCCATCGCGCTGTTGCTGGCCGTCAAGGCCGACAAGGTGATCCGAGGGGCGAGATCCTATCGCACCCTGCTGATGTGGGTCTACGCGATCGCACCCCCGGTAGCAGGCTTCCTTGGCATTTTGTTCTTTGATCAAAGTACCGGCCCCATGACCAAGTTCTTCGGACTGTTCGGCTGGGAGTTCAAGCTGGGCGTTGACTACAATGCCACCGCAACGGCAATGATCATCGTCGCGGTGTGGAAACAGATCCCGGTCAATTTCATCTTCTTCCTGTCGGGCCTGCAATCCATCCCTCGTTCAGTTCGCGAGGCGGCCATGATCGATAACCGCTCATCCACGCGGCGGTTCTGGGACGTGACCTTTCCTCTGCTGGCCCCGACCGCGTTTTTCCTGCTGATCATCAACATCACCTATGCCCTGTTCGACACGTTCGGCATCATCGATGCGCTGATGAAGGGTGAGCCGGGCAACAACCCGATGACCCTTGTCTACAAGGTGTATCTGGATGGCTTCCGCGGCAACGACCTTGGCGGATCATCCGCGCAATCCGTTGTGTTGATGGCCCTTGTTCTGATCCTGACCGTCTTCCAGTTCCGGCTGGTGGAACGCCGGATTCACTATACCTGAGGGAGGATATCATGGCCGACACCACACTCAACACGCCCGCCGTGACCCGTAAACCCCGCAGAATCCGCTGGGAAACGATCGGAGATCACTTTGTCCTCATCCTTGGGTCCTTGCTGATGATCCTGCCGCCTCTGCTGGCGCTTACCACGGCCAGCCACGATGCGGTCACCATTCACCGCGAAGGCATCCAACTGGGCCTAGGCGACGACCTGGGCAAGAACTTCAACGCCGCCATGTTTGAAAAAGGCGGATTCACGCAGACCGTTGACGGCACCTTGATGCTAATGAACTCGTTCATTCTGGGCATAGGCTTTGCCGTGGGCAAGATCATCATCTCGATGATGGCCGCCTATGCTATCGTCTATTTCCGTTTGCGCTTTGCAACGCTGGCTTTCTGGGTGATCTTCACCACCCTTTTGCTGCCGCTCGAGGTCCGCATCCTGCCCTCCTACGAAGCGATCCAGAAACTGGGCCTGACCAACACCTATACCGGTCTGATCGTTCCCCTGATCGCGTCTGCCACTGGCACGTTCTTCTTCCGGCAATTCTTCATGTCCGTCCCCGAAGAATTGGCCGAGGCCGCCCGGATCGACGGCGCAGGGCCGTGGAAGTTCTTTATCGACATCCTCGTCCCGCTCAGCCGCACAATGATTGCAGCGATCTTCATCATCATGTTTGTCTTTGGCTGGAACCAGTACCTGTGGCCAACGCTGATCACGACGGATGAAAGCTTCTTCACGCTGGTCCGGGGCATAAAACAGATCGTGCTGACCTACACCGACAGTCAGATCCCCGAGCATGGACAAGCGTTGGCGCTGGCCATTGTTGCGATGATCCCGCCGGTGGCGATCGTCATCTTCTTCCAGAATTGGTTCGTCAAGGGCCTCACAGAATCCGACAAATAAGGAATACGCGCATGGCTCAGGTATCATTAGAGGGCATCCGCAAGGTCTATCCAAACGGCTTCAAGGCCGTTCAGACCACTAGCTTCACCATTCAGGACGGCGAGTTCGTTGTTCTGGTCGGCCCTTCGGGCTGCGGCAAATCCACGTTGTTGCGCATGATCGCGGGGTTGGAGGATATCACCGAAGGAACGTTGAAAATCGGCGACAGGGTGGTCAATGATGTGGACCCTGCAGATCGGGACATCGCGATGGTGTTCCAGAACTACGCTTTGTACCCGCATATGACGGTGCGCAAGAACATCGGCTATGGGCTGAAAAACCGAGGCACGCCTGCCACCGAGATCGCAGCCAAGGTCGAAGACGCCGCCAAAATGCTGAACCTGACTGAATATCTGGACCGCAAACCGGCGCAATTGTCCGGTGGTCAACGCCAGCGCGTCGCCATGGGGCGCGCGGTGGTGCGCGACCCCGCCTTGTTCCTCTTTGATGAACCTCTTTCGAACCTCGATGCAAAGCTGCGCAACCAGATGCGGATCGAGATCAAAGCCCTGCAGCGTCGCCTTGGCACGACGGCAGTTTACGTAACCCATGACCAGGTCGAGGCGATGACGATGGCCGACAGGATCATCGTTTTGAACGCAGGCCGGATTGAGCAGATCGGTACCCCCTCCGAGATCTACCACAATCCGGCTTCTACCTTCGTCGCCTCGTTCATGGGTGCCCCACCCATGAACCTTATCGAGGCTGAAGCGTCGGACGGACAGGTGCGCCTCAACGGCTATGACGGGCTGATGCCCGCGCCACAGGCCGTCAGCGGCCCGGTGACAATGGGTGTACGTCCCGAGGATGTCGAACTGGATGAGAACGGATCCGTCTCGTTCCAGGTCGACATCCTCGAAGAACTTGGCGCGCATCGTCTGCTGCACGGCACGCTTGCGGATCAGCCGTTTACCGTCATGGTCGGCAAGGACCATAGCGTGCACACGGGCGAGACCCGCATCACCCTGAAACACGACGCCCTACGCCTGTTCGACGTGGAAACGGGAAAAGTCCTTTGATCACACAAACTGTCGCGGTTTTGCCCGCTGTCACATCTGACCAGCGGGCTGAAATCTTGGCCGCCCCACGCACAACGACGGCTCATCGGTCGCTGATGGCATCTTTGCCAGCAATGAACGCGCTGCAATTGGGCGGCGAGGCCAAGGCGGCCCAACTGCCGGCGCAGATCACCGTCGCTGCCTGGAATGTTGAACGCTGCCTATTTCCCGAGGAAACCGCTGCGCATCTGGCCCCGATTGCGCCGGATATCGTTCTCTTGTCCGAGGTCGATTGCGGCATGGCCCGCACCGCACAACGCCACACCACCGAAGAGGTCGCTCGTGCCCTTGGCATGACCTACGCCTTTGGCGTCGAGTTTCATGAGCTTGACCTGGGCGGCCCGACAGAGCGCGCCTTTTGCACCGATGATTTCAACACAGCTGGCTGGCATGGCAACGCCGTCCTGTCCTCGGTCCCGTTTGAACGCACGACGTTGATCCGGTTGGACGACCACGGCCACTGGTTCACCCCCGAAAGCGGCGCTGCCGACCCTGAACAACCCCGGGTCGGCGGGCGTATGGCCATTGCCGCCGTGGTGCCTACCGAACAGGGGCCGATCTGCGTAGTCTCTACCCATCTGGAAAGCAATTCCGCCGCTGAACACCGGCAAGTTCAGTTCGAACTTCTGCTAAAGGAGATCGATGCCTTCGCCCCCGACATGCCCGTTCTGATCGGCGGAGATCTGAACACCGGCAACCACCTTCCTCCCGATTTCGACTGGCGCCGTGAAACCTTGTTCGCACTGGCCGAAGATCAGGGCTATTCGTGGGAGTTTACGGCCGCGGGCGACACGACCCGCCCCAGTCTGATAACGCCACACCCCGATCGAAAGATGAAACTGGATTGGATAGCAGGGCGGGGTTTCACGCCCGTAGACAAAGGCGTGCTGAGTTCAATCTCGGCCACTGGCACACCGCTTTCCGACCACGACTGCGTGTGGACAAAAGCCGATATCTCCCCACTTTCAGACGCATGATCCATATCCGGTCTTAGTCTGGCACGCGCCTACGCGTTCTGAGGGCATGAGGGGCGCTAAGCCCCCCAACCCTATGGGCGGGCCGTAGGTTTTAGCTGTCGGCCTCAGATGGTTCCCCACATCTCTCCACAATTCAAGCTGCCCCACTGCGCAGATGTCATACGATTTGAAAATCCGGATTGACGTGGCGCGACGCTTGAGGGAAGCCAAGGGGGCCATGACACAGTCCGCCCAACACCTCTCTTCCCTTGAAACGCTCTCCGACGGGTTCCTGATGGACGTGCGGACCATGGACATCTGGTCTGCAACAGCGACTGCTGTGATCGCCAGGTTTGATCAATCTCGTTTTGAAGATGGCCTTTTCACGACGTTGGACGTCGACCGCCCGGATCGTTTGGACAGGGCCGTTGCAAAGCGAAATTCCGAGTATCTGGCAGGCCGTGCCGTGGCCATGGCCGCTTTGGCGTCGACGGGGCATGCGTCGACGCAGATCGCAACAGGATCCAACCGCGAACCGATCTGGCCCGCAGGCGTCGCAGGTTCGATCACGCATTCAAAGGGGCGCTGTGCGGCGATTATCACCGATCAGCCCGGCACCTTGGTTGGCGTCGATATAGAGGACATCGCAGAAGGATCCTCACTGGATGCGATTTTCAAGGTCGCTTTGCAGCCCGAGGAAACCCGACTGATCCGGGAAAGCGACGCGCAGGCGTTGACGGCAACGCTTGTATTCTCGGCCAAAGAGACACTCTACAAAGCCCTGTTCCCTGCGGTTCAACAGTTCTTTGGTTTTGACCATGCAGAACTACACTGCGCGCCCAGCGAAACCGTCCTGAGGCTGCGGTTGACTAAATCGTTGAATAAAACGGTCACGGCAGGGGCGGTCTTCGACATTGGCTATCGACAACTGGACCGCAGCGTTATTACCTGGCTTATCACACCCACGCCTGCAGACTAAGCCTCGGCAGTCCGGCCAAGGCCTTGTCCTTCTGTTTCTTTGTCGACGGATTACACCTGCGACACATCCTCCGTTATCGGCCGTGGCTCAAGCATATGCTGATCTCGACCGCGCAAAACCGACGGTCCTTAAATCAAGCCGTAAACTCCAGCTTCAACCCCGGACGCGGCCATCTGGCCTTGTAGATTTTGCCCGTGCTGGAGGCGGTGATCCAGATATCCTGCATGTCCTCACCGCCGAAACACATATTGGTCGTGAAAAGATCAGGGATGGCGACATGTTCCGTTGATCCATCGGGGCTGAACACCGTGATCCCGCCGTTGAAAATCGTCGCCACGCAGACCCGGCCATCGGCCTCGACCTTGAGACTGTCGAGCCATTGGTACCCCGGCAAGGTCTGAACCACCTGCCCCGGCATCCCCGGAATCGGGCCGGGCTCGACCTGGCCCTTGCCCGTGATCTTCATCGCCCAAAGCCGCCCAAACACCGTGTCCGAGACGTAGACGGTGCCGCCATCCGGCGACAGCCCGACCCCGTTGGGCATCGGGATCGTAGCAGCCTTGATAAGTGTCTTGCCGTCGATCGTGGCATAGTACAGCCCGCCATAGCGCGTAGATTCCGCGTCCTCGATCCCGGTGTCCGTGAACCAGAACCCGCCATCCTTGTCGAAGACCAGATCGTCGGGCGCGATGAGCCGTTTCCCCTCGTAGGAGTCAAACAGCATCGTGACCTCTCCGGTCTCAAGATCGACCCGATGCACCGACCCACCCTTGTAATGCGGGCGAATGGGTGCGGGAACGGTGATATCGTCGGGTCCGTAGGGCACGAAACTGTAGACACCGCCATTGTTGCAGACATAGGCAGCGCCATCCGGTCCAATTGCCACGCCATTCGGGCCGCCGGGGATTTCGGCCACCACACTGACGGTGCCATCGACGGACAGGCGCACGAGGGTCTGCTCTTTGATATCCACGAACAGGACCGAGCCATCATTCATCGCAACCGGACCTTCTGGAAAGCCCAGCCCGCTGCACATCTCATGTAGTTCCAACGCCATAGCCTCAACTCCCTGATTGCGCCGTGGCCCCGGTGGGGTCGGCCATTACGGGCCAAGCCCGTCCTTTTCGCGGCGAACTGTGCTGACAAATACAGGTTTTCGCAAGGCTTTTTCCAATTTGCTATGCGGGATAAGCCTCAACGGGTCGCAAAACGGCTGGCTTTTCCCAGCCCAATTATCCTAAAACCTCCTACAACTAAAAAGCGATGAGGCGCATCGAATGGTATTCAAACTTGTGTCCTGCGATGGCGGGGGGATCAGGGGCTACCTGACCTGCTTGATCCTGCAAAGCTTGCAGGAGGAGACCGGCGTTCTGGACAAGGCGGACGGGTTCGCGGGGACCTCGACTGGTGGGCTGATCGCCGTGGCGCTTGCGGATGGCCGGACGCAAGGCAAAGATATGGGTCAGCTCATCGGCGAGCTTGCCGCGCATTACCGCGAAGATGCCGACAAGATTTTTCGTGAAAACGAACACAGCTTTCTGGACAAGGCACTGGATGAGGTGCTGCGGCGGTTCAAACTCGGCGGCGGCCCGGGCATCACCGCCTCGCAATACAATGCCACCGGGCTGGAGGAGATCGGGCGCAGTCTCGTGGGAGACCGCAAAGTCAATTCTCTTTCGCCGGATCTGGTTCTGGCGGTCAACACCGTATGCCTTCATCGCAGCGACAAGGTAGGGTGGTCGCCGTTTACTATCACCAACCAGACGCTGGGCTACGAAAAATGGCTGGATATGAGCGATGTCGGCCTGCTGGACGTCGCCATGGCAAGCTCGGCCGCGCCATCCTATTTCCCGCCGCATCAGATCATTTCGGACGGGGTGGACTATGGCTATTTCGCTGATGGCGGGGCCTTTGCCAACAACCCGGTGATGAACGGCATCAACGTGGCCATCGCGGCAGGCCGAGCCGAGGGTTTGGCACATATCGAGGCTCTGTCGATCGGCACCGGGCAACAGCCCACAGATATCTCGGAGGAGATGATCAAGAACCCCGACGACTGGGGCCTGTTGAAATGGTTCGGCATCACGTCGGGCGCGCCTCGGGGGGCTTTGATCGAACTGCTGCTGACCACATCGGCTGAGAACCAGCATTGGATGGCCCATCTTGTGCTGAAAGAGCGGATGGTGCGCCTGAACCCTTCGCTACCCAAGGTCGTGGGGCTGGCGACACACCGACCTGAATCCTACGATCTGATGGAGAAGGCATTCTACACCTGCCGGCAAAGTGAATACTGGACCCATGCCAAAGATATGCTGAACAAATGGTAGCCGACCTCAGTTTTGCTTGATCAAACAGTGGCTTCGCCGGGTTTTATGTAATCTTCCTGTTGCCTTTGCCCGACCAGTGTCTATGGTTAACGCCACATTTTTGGGGTAACTTCAGTTAACAGGTGGTCAAGTCATGAGCGATCCCGGCCTTGCCGAGAAGCTGGTAGAAGTTCTGCATCGTCCTGATGGTGATCTGGCCCTGCGCCCCGTTCACACAATCGGGATCAGTGCGACCGGCTATTTCAAGCCCACACCCATCGCCCGGAATTTCTGCGCCGCGGATCACTTCACCAATGAAAAGACGGATGTGATTGTTCGGTTTTCGAACGGATCGGGCTGCGCCGTGGTGCATGACGGCTGGTCCGATGTCCGGGGGCTGGCGGTGCGGTTTCACCTGTCGGACGGGTCCGATACCGACCTGATCGCTATGAACCTGCCCGAATTCTTCACGCCGACGCCCGAGACGTTTCTGGATTTCGCCGAGGCCGCCAAGCCCAAGCTCTACAATGGTCAGACCCCCTGGCAGAAAATCTGGAGCTACCTTCAACTAATGCTGCCTGAACGCGACCCCTATCCGGGCGAGACGATCAGCCCGGACGAAGGCGCCATCTGGTTTGCCGACCGGAACGCCTATTCTCAGCTTGGTGTGTTACAAGCCGCCCAGATCGGAGCGCCGACCAGCTACGCGCGGGCGGCCTATCACGCCTGCCATACATTCATCGTGACCGGAGCCGAAGGCGTGCGCCGCTGGGTGCGGTTTTCGTGGCAACCCATCGCAGGCGTGCTGAACACCGACCCGGATGAGACCCCCGTGGATGACTATCTGCAGGGTGAACTTAGGGAGCGTCTTGCTAAAGAACCTGCGCGGTTCTCTCTGATGATGACAATCGGTGAGGTCGGAGACGATTTCAACAACTCCTCGCGCCCCTGGCCACCTCATCGCAAACGGATCATGATGGGCGTTCTCACGCTAAACGCTGTGCCTGAGGACCAGATAGAACAGTCTGAGAAGCTCAGCTTCAATCCTGGTTTGCTGACCCCCGGGATTGAGGCCTCGGATGATCCGGTGCTGAAAATGCGCATCGACTCGTACAAAATCTCAAGCGCTTGGCGCGGCGGGTCCCCTTGCCCGTTCTCGAAGGGGTAAGGTCATGACTCGTCAGAACAGTTGGTTCAATCGCTACGTCAACACCCTGCCGGATCGGGGATGGTTCAAGTTCCTGTCACGCTACATCGTTGTGCCCTATTGGCACTGGCGCGACCCCAAGCCTAAACTGCCCGGTGGCCCGCGCCCCTCACCGCAACCCAGCGAGAACGTGCAGCGCATGATGAATCTGATCATGCCGCTGAAAGACCCCTCGCCCGCCGGACGTGCCCATGCTGCACTAGCCATCGCGCAAAATGTCGAAGAGATATTTGCAGGGCTCGACAATGTCGGAACGGTGCATTTCGCCCGATTTCTACTGATCGACGACAAGATATGCATGATTTCGGTCTATGATGGCGATTTCAGCAACTACATTCGGGATTTCATCACCACCATCGGCAGTGTGTTCAACGACGTCATCTCGCTGGTGGACGGGGCGGAACACCTAATCCCGACCGAGCACAACGTCGAAGAGTTCATCGACTGGGTCCATGAGCACGACCTGTTTCAGGCCCCCGATTTCCCGACCGACCTGTTCGGCCTTCAGGATGAGGCCAAAGGGCTGCCTCCGAACCAGCCGCCGCATCGGCTGGAAACCCTCCCGCGTGCGTTTGTTCTGCAACTCTACGCGAACCCTAACCTGTCGCTGGGGGGCGGTTATCGCGCCTATCCGGGCGTTTCCGCCGCGCAAGTGCGCCAAAAATTTGGACAAGGCTGGTGACTGCAAAACTCGATCTCGCCGACATTCAGGGCAACATCCTGCGCGGTTATCGCCGCGATCTGGTGCGCCATCTGTTTCTTGAAGTCACCGACCGCACCGCGGCCCGTCAGTTTCTGGCGACCGCCGTCGATGGCGGCAGTGAAACCGTCCCCGAAATCACCCGAGGTGTGTTGTGGGAGGTCAAGCCGCCCTTCTGTTTCAACATCGGCCTGACCTATGCCGGGCTGCGCGCCCTTGGCACCGCGTCCGAGGATCTGAAAACCTTCCCCAGCGAATTCGTGCAGGGCATGACGAAACGCGCGATGAAACTGGGCGATTTCGGCACCAGCGCACCGGATCACTGGCCGGCTCCGTTTGATCAACCTGACCGGGTTCACATCATGGCGTCGGTCTATTCCGACGTTCAGGATCACCTAGACCTGGTAGAGAAACAGGTTGGCGCGGCCTTCACCATTCTGGGTAAACGCGACGGCCGCAATCTGGCCGATAGCAAGGTGTTTTTCGGCTATGTCGATGGCATTTCCCAGCCCCGGTTCGAGCAGGTCTATGACCCCGAGCAAGCCGGTGTCGATGAACCGATTGACCCGCTGGGCACCGCCCTGCTGGGTTATCCCACACGCCAAGAGGGCGTGGTGTTCCGCGTCCCCTCGCCCAATGCGCTTGGTTTCAACGGGTCGTTCAATGCGTTCCGAGTTCTGGCGCAGGATGCGGCCGGTTTCGAGGCTTATCTGGACAAAGCCGCCGATGATCTGATGGGTCACCCGGATCGCGATAAATTGGTCGATCCGAACAATCTGGAACGCATCGGCGAAGGCCTGGACATCCACGGCGCTCTGCGAGAGGTTGTCGCGGCCCAGATGTGCGGGCGCTGGCGCAACGGCGTTCCATACGAGCTGTCACCGGACGCGCAATGGCCTGAGCATGAGGTCTCGCTGACCAATTTCAACTACAACGCCCATTCCCGCTGTCCTGCCGGATCGCATCTGCGGAGAGGCAACCCGCGCGGCGGTCGGATCGTACAGCGCATCGCCAATTATACGCGACGACTGGTGCGGCGCGGCATGTCCTACGGTCCAGACTTCGACCCCCAAAACCCCGACACGGCTGAGCGCGGCCTGCTAGGCAGCTTCATCGGCGCCAATATCGGCGCACAGTTTGAAGCGGTGATGTGCGACTGGATCAACCTCGGCCTGCACGACCCAACGATAACAGGAGCCAATGACCCTCTGCTAGGGGCCAACACGCCGGAAACCAGCTGGTTCGACCTCAGCCTGCCCGATGGCGGCACGATCCGCCTGCACGGTATTCCCCGCCTGATCCATACACGCGGTGGCGCGTACACGTTCCTGCCCAGCTTGACGGCGATCAAGTACCTGTCCGGATTGACGAACTAGGCAAAGCTGATCATCTCGACGAACACCGCTTTTCAGGCAGAGTCACAACACTGCCTCCTGCGGCATCGGCATCGGCGATGTCATGCGTCACCAACAAAACCGGCAGCCGCGCCGCGCGGGCTCGGGTAAAGACGAGGTCCCGCATTCTGTCCCTGAGGCCGACATCGAGGCGCGAGAAAGGCTCATCCAAAAGCAACACATCGGGCTCCGCCAGAAGCATCCGCATCAGGGCCACTCGGGCGCGCTGACCTCCGGATAGGGTCTCGGGATCACGAGCTTCAAACCCATCCAACCCGATCTCGGACAGGGCGGCCTGAATGCGCGCGGCCCGGTCCGGGGTACGGGGCGGCAGGCCAAAGCCGACATTCTGACCAACAGACAGGTGTGGAAACAACAGATGGTCCTGAAACAGGATCCCAACGCGCCGCTTCTGGGGTGGCAAGGCATTCAGAACCCGCCCGTTCAACGTGATGCGCCCCTCAAGACGAAAGGCGGGCGACAAAGTTCCGGTGATTGCCGCAAGAACGGTAGACTTTCCAACCCCGGACGGCCCCATCAGGCTCAGAACCTCTCCGGGCGCGATGTCAGCTGATAGCTGCACCAGCCCTCTGCCCTCGGCGTGAGAGATCGAAAGCTGATCCAAAGAGAGGCCGTTTTCAATCATGGCGCAGTCCGCTTTTGTTGCGATAAACAATTCTGGGGATCATCAAGGCCAGCAGGAACGGCAGCCATGCCGTGAACGCCAGCGCGATGGTCCAGACCCCTATCGCACGGCGATCGCCGCCTGAAAAC
Organism: Ruegeria sp. CK3; assembly: GCF_056536565.1. Taxonomy (NCBI): domain Bacteria; kingdom Pseudomonadati; phylum Pseudomonadota; class Alphaproteobacteria; order Rhodobacterales; family Roseobacteraceae; genus Ruegeria; species Ruegeria sp. CK3. The sequence goes on along the minus strand of NZ_JBQFPV010000003.1, from coordinate 23,791 downwards.
AGGGCCAACGCTTCAGTTGTCAACGTGTTCAGCCGCCCGCCCGAGGCCAGAAGAGTGGCCAGATATTGGCCGACTGACACCGCCATCCCCACCGCAAGCGCCGTCAAGATCGGAGCCAGCAACATTGGCAGCCGGATACGCCAAAGCACTCCGACCGGTCCCAGCCCCATAGCGGCGCCAATCGTGGCATAGCGACGGTCGAGCGCGCGGTAAGGGCCTGCCAAGGCCAGAAATACGTAGGGCAGAACGAAGACCAAGTGGGTCAGGATCACGGGAAGGATGCCCTGCGCCGCTCCGATCTGGATCATCAGGATCTGCAGGCCCGGCAGGAAAGCGATCTGAGGCAGGATGAGCGGTAGGTACAGGATCACCATACCTGTCTTGTTCAACTTGCGCCGGGTGCGGAGTTCTGCGTTCAGGCAGCCGATCACCAGGACCAGAGCGACCAGTGCGGTGGCAAACGCCAGCGCCAAGGTGACCAAGGTGACCTCAACCGCGTCCGGGCCGTGGCGCTCCCAGGACATCAGACTGAAGCTGCTCGGTAACGCGTCGGGAAACCTCCAACGTCCGGCGAAGGACCAGATGAACTGGCCGATCAGCCCGCCAAACACCGCGATCCCCGCCGTGAGTGACACCACGAGACCAAGGGTTCTGAGGGTGGTGTCGCGCAAGCCTATGCCGCGCGTTCCGCTTTCAACACCACGGTTGATCAGCTCGGCCACGGCTCTTTCACCACCCCGCCAGACCATGATGGCTGTGGCCACCAGCCCCAACTGAACCAAGGCGGCCGCAGCAGCGGGCGCGCGCAGAGCCAGATCGGGGTCCGTCATCCAGCGCAGGATGAACATGGACAGAGTCGGCGGGCGCGAAGGTCCCAATACCATCGCAACATCCACATTCGACATCGCGTAAGCTAAGACCGCATAGATCGGCAGCCGAATCTGCGTGTAAAGCGCGGGCATCACGGCCAGAAACCACCCTCGGACCCTACCGTAGCCAAGCGCCTGCGTCACGCGCATCCGCTCAGCCGATTTGATCTGAGGCAGCGCGGCCAGTGACATCAGCAACAGGAACGGCAGCTCTTTAATCATCAGCCCCGCAATCAAAGACCACCCGCCGGGGTCTTGCAGGATCAACACGTCCGGAGGGCGGGTCCATCCCGTCAAACCGGGCGAGAAAAACCGCGCAATCCACCCCGATGGCGCAATCAGGAACGCCAGCCCCAGCGCGGCCGCCGCATGGGGTACAGACAAAAGGGGCGACAGCAGCGTCTCAATCCGCGAAAACGCGCGCGTGCCCTGCCAACCTGCGATCAGCAGAAAACACCCGATCAGCGCTCCAAGCGTCGAAAGGAAACCGGTTTTGAACGACAGCCAGAGGGCTTGGCCAACGCCGGGCTCGGCCCAGAGGCGCGTCCATGGATCAAATGAGAACCCGTTTTGTCCGTCCGGGCGCATGCCTCCGAAGGCCGGGAGAATCGTACCCAAAAGCCCAGCGGCGATGGGACCCAGCAGCAACGCTATGGTCAGCGTCGGTGCCAGCCCCCATCGTTTGCCGGGGCTGAGGTCAGTTGCCAACGCCGTAACGCTCGGCCCAATCCGCTTCGATCCGGGTCATCCAACTGGGATGCGGCTCGGGCAAGGCTTGGCCAAGTTTGGCGGGCGACAGGGTTGCCACGCCCAGCTCCAACGCGTCGAACCCGGCGCGATCGTCAGCGGGCAGAGCGGCCATGTCCAGCACGGTGCTAAAGCCCAATACGTCCGGGTCCTGCGCGCGCAGTTGCGCCTCGGGGCTCATCAGGAAATCAGCAACGACCATGGCACCCGCCTTGGCCGAGGCATTGTAGGGGATCGCAACAAAGCTGGCATTGCCCAGCGTTCCATCCTCCAGAACGAAAGTCCGCGCGCTTTCAGGCAGTTGTTGGTTGGCGATGGCAGTTGTCGCCTCACCCGGAGAGAAACTAATCGCCATGTCGACCTCTCCATCATTGATCAGCTGCAGTTGGCTTGGCCCGGTTTGCGGATAGGCGCGACCAGCACGCCAGAGGTCCGGAGTTACATCCTGCAGCCAGTCCCACAATGGCGCCGTCACCTGCGCATAGTCGTCGCCGGCGGGCTGTTGCAGGACGGCCGGGTCCTCGACCAATTCGATCAGCATCTGTTTCAGGAACGTCGTACCCAGAAAGTCAGGCGGCTGAGGGAACGTGAACCGACCCGGGTTCGCCGCCGCCCATTCGCGTATTGCCTCGGCGGATTTAGGCGGTTCGGGCAGAACCTGGCTGTCATAGATGAACACGACCTGCGCCATGGCCCAAGGGCTTTCAAACCCTTCGGTCGGGACGGTGAAATCGGTAGTGACGGTCTTGCCGTCCACATCTAAGAACCGCCAGTTGGGCAGAGCCTCAGCAAAGGGACCGAACAGAAGATCGGCCTCTTTCATGGCACTGAAATTGGCGCCGTTGATCCAGATCAGATCAATCGCACCGTCCGTGTCCTGACCGGCGGACTTCTCGGCAATCACCCGGCTGACCGCGTCAGCGGTATCGGTGAGTTTCACATGCTCAAGCTTGACGCCATGTTCCTCTTCGACGCGGGTTCCGACCCATTCGATGAAGTCATTGATCGTGGTCGAGCCACCCCATGCGTTCCAATAGACGGTCTGACCGTTGGCCTCATCCAGAACGCCCTGCCAGTTTGCGGGATCAGGTTCTGCCCATGCAGTTCCGGCCAGCGCCGCGCAGAGGGCAGCAAATAGATGTTTCATGGGTTTTCCTAGCGTTTATTCCGAGTGAGTGAAGACCTGCCGCGCCAACAGGATGCGCGAAATGGCGGTGACAAAGCAAACCGCGCCAAACGCCCATGCCATGGGGCTAAACCAAGCGGGCAGCAGGCAGATTGTGATGAAGAAGGCAATGGTTTCAGTGCCTTCCAGAAGGCCACCAGTGAAGTAGAGCGACTTTGCACCGTGTTTCTGCGACTCCAGCCCGCGTTTTTCGGCGAGGATCGCATAGCCCAGGAAGGTCGCACCGTTGAAGTAGAAGCTGACCAGCAACCACGCTCCGGCCAGGGCATTTGCCGACGGGTCCGCCCAGACAAACGCCATTGGAATCGCGCCGTAGAACAGAAAATCACAGGTGATATCTAGGTAGCCGCCAAAGTCGGTCTTGCGCCCAGCGCGCGCGATTGCCCCATCCAGCCCATCCGCCAGACGCGACAAGAGGATGAACAGGACGGCCAGAGCCGGCAATCCCAGCACGATCGTCCCAGCTGCAAACAGGCCGAAGCCCAGCCCCGCCAAAGTCACAAGATCAGCCGAGACACCGCGCGCCGCCAAACCCCGCCCAATCGCGTTTAGCGGCGGATCGATCAGAGGGCGGATACGGGCATCAAGCATGGTTGGCCTCGGGGCTGTTTACGGTTGGCACGACGTACTTCTCAGATGTCGTGGATATTGACTGACAGGAAAAGAGCGGCCGTTTTCCATCCTTGTTAGTCTCATTACGAGTTTGCACGGCATTTACGGGATCGTTCCATTGTCTTGCGGTACGACTAAAGAACGATAGGGCGAAAGAAAAAAGGAATACTACGTCCTCACGGTGTTGTGTCATCTGCAACACGAGGCAGCAGTGCTTGTTCAGGCGTCGGGCACGCGCGCTCATTGATTTGATAGACTGCAAACAATAGTTTCAAGACATAGTAGAAATTTTGTTTGAAAGACGTGCCGAGGACCCATGCCCCGCCCTAACGCCAACAAGGACTTGAACCTAAAAGGCTTGGAGTTGTTTCAGATCTGTGCCCAGAAAGGATCGCTTCAGGCCGCAGCCGAAGAAACCGGCCTGACCATCAGCACAGTCTCGCATCATCTGCGCAATCTCGAAGACCACCTTGGGGTGGAGCTGTTCAACCACGCGCGAAGGCCGATGGTTCTGACGCCAAAAGGGCAGGTCTTTCTGCGCAATATCAGTGACGCGCTCTATGCCATCCGCAAGGCCAAGGCCGAAGCATCTGCCGGAAATATAGCCGAGGCGAGTTACCTCAGGATTGGCACGATCGAAGATTTCGACAGCGATATCATCCCGGAACTGGCCGTCTTTCTTTCGGGCCATATGCCGAGCTGCGATTTCATGTACCACACCGATTCCAGCCACGCTATTGTCGAGATGCTGCGCAACCGGCATCTTGATCTGGGGATCACGACCACCCCGGAGGATCGGCTGCGGGACCTACAGGATCGCCCGTTGCTACGAGACCCGTTTGTGGTGGTTCTCCCTCGGTTTAGCGAGAAATCCCTTTCGGACATTGTCGAAGGGCGCACCAAACTTCCGTTCTTGCGGTTTTCCGGCAATCTGATCATCGCCCGGCAGATCGAGTCCCAAATGCGGCGGCTGGGCCGTTCACCGCAGTCAAATTTCGAATGCAGCAACAACCAGACCTTGATGGCGATGGTCGCCGCAGGTGCAGGCTGGACCATCACCACCCCTTTGCTGTTCTCGCGTGCCAAAAGGTTTCACCCAAATCTCAGCATGCACAAGTTTCCGGGCAAAAGCTTTGCCCGCACGCTTGCGATTGTCTCTACACCCGATTGTTCGCGGTCCGTGTTGGACCTGATAGATGGCAAGCTGCGCGCACTGATCCGAGATCACGCTTTGACTGCGCAATATGAGAAATCGCCTTGGCTGGCGGATAGCTTCAAACTGGTGGAATGATCAGATCAGAATATTGAACCGAGACCGGATAGCCTCATCCTGTTCGGGCGTCAGGTAAGAAGGCTTGTGGTCGCGAAGAATCTCGCCCGCGCGGGCCCTTGCCCTACCCCATGCATCTTGCGCGCCATTTTCGGCCCATGTGCGCGGCTCTGCGCGGTCAGCAATTGTGGGGTAGAAGTAGTCCCGCTCCATCGCCGCATGAGTGTGCTGGCCACCCAAGAAGTGCCCATCGCCCAGAACGGCATCGCAAATCGCATCGAACCCGAGGTTCTCGTCCGTCACCTCGACCCCGCGCAAGGCGCGATAGGTGTTGGAGTGCATCTCATCATCCAGCACGAAAGCCTCAAAACTGGCCCCCAACAACGATGCGGTCATGCCGGAGCTTTCGTAGATCAAGTTCCCACCCGCCAAGGCTGCTGCCATGGAGGTTATGCCTTTCTCCATCCCATATTGTGCGTCTATGGCCTTGGCGTCGGTCATTGAACAGGCCACGCCCGAGGGCAAACCAAGCCAATTGGACAGCTGCGCGGACGCGGCATTCAATACCGCGGTCTCTCCGCTGCCGCCGGAGAATGCCCCGGTGCGCAGGTCGATGACCAGAGGCCAGTTCGAGAACACCATCGGAAAACCAGGTTGGATCGCGTGGACCATCAATAGGGCCGCCAAGGTTTCCGCCAGAGATTGCGCCAGAAACCCCGCAAAGGTCGCAGGCGCCGTCGCTCCGGCCTGCGCCGCTGTGATGCATGAGATCGGAATGTTGTGTTTGATGCACTCGTAGGTGACATCCACCGCATCTTCGCCATAACGCATGGGCGATATCATCGGGCTGATATGCGCCTTCATGAACGGGCGTTTGGCAAATTCTCCGGGTCCTCCTGCGGCGATGTCCAGCATCTCGACTATAGGAGCGACGTATTTGGCCAGCGTGAACGACGTCGCCGTCGGTTTGGTGGTGTTCTTGAGCAGCGCGAAAACGGTGTTCACATCCAGATCGAAATTGTCCGGCACATCGGTCGCCACGCAGCAACGTGTGAACCAACTGATATTGGCCAACGTGTCCTGTAGCCGTGTAAAGTCGTGCAGGTCCTTCAGTGTCGAAGGCCGATAGAGCGCGCTTTCCATATCAAGCGTCTGCACCGCGGCCCCACCGGTTCCGAAATACACTTTATTGCCACCAACCTCGATCGACCTCTTGGGATCGCGGCCATGTAAGGTGAAAGTCTTTGCGGCTTGATCAATCGCCTCTTCGACAAGCTCGGGCGGGAACAGAACGCGCCCCTTGCCGTTGTCTACGGCTCCCACGGCCGACAGATCGTTTCGCAATCTGTCCGGCACCTCTCCGATACCCAGTTTCTCAAGCAAATCGAGGGCAGTATCATAGATGCGGCGCAGGTCGGCTTCGCTGAGCGGCTTGTACATCCCACCGATCTGACCCGGCGGGCATGGATCAAAAACGGGCTTGGCTGCCCGTTGTGCCAGACGCCCTTCGCGCCCACCTCGCTTGCTACGCTGTCCAGCCATTCCCAGTCCTTTGAAACGGGGGGTTTGTGACATGAAGCAAGAGGAATTGTTGCCCGTGGCGCAAGATCATCTCTTTTACTTCGAAAAAATAGATTTCTAATTTTGATAACGTCTCATTATACCACTCTCCAATTGCACATGGTGACAAACGGACTTCGTATGCAGGGCAAGCAAACTCCGGAGGCTCAACCGTCATGAAATCCCGTACCAAAGTTGTTGTCATCGGCGGCGGCATTGCCGGATGCTCAACACTCTACAACCTGACACAGGAAGGCTGGAGCGACGTGGTTCTGGTCGAGCGGAACGAGCTGACCAGCGGTACCACGTGGCACTCGGCGGCGCAGGTGACGAATTTCGGCATGAACCAGACCATGGTCGGGCTGAAGACGCATTCGATCAACCTGTACAAAGAACTCTCCGAAAACCCCGAATATCCGATCAACTACCACCACGCCGATGGCGGTATCCGACTGGCCAATACCGAAGCGCAGATGCAGGGTTACCGCCACTTCGCCTCAATGGCGCGTGGGATGGGGGTGCATTTTGAGGTGATCGACGCCGAGGAATGCGCCCGCCGTCACCCTCTGATTTCAACCACAAACCTGCTGGGTGGATTGTGGGACCCTCTGGACGGTGACATCGACCCGGCCCAGCTGTGTCAGGCGCTGGCCTATCACGCTCGCAAGGCCGGGGCTGAGGTGTACCGCAATACTCCGGTCATCGCGCTGACCCAACACAAGGATGACACCTGGACCGTCCATACAGAACATGGCGACATTGATTGTGGTATCGTCGTCAATGCCTGTGGCTACCGCGTGAACGAAGTGGGTGCGATGATGGGGGTTCACCATCCCGTCGCCTCGATGGAGCATCAGTATTTCCTGACCGAAGATATTCCCGGCATTGCCGAAGCCGGTCACCGGATGCCGCTGCTGCGCTGCCCAATCAGTGATTATTACTGCCGACAGGAAAAGGGCGGGCTGCTGGTCGGGTTCTATGAACAGGACTGCAAAACCTGGGGCATGGACGGGATTGATCCGAACTTCGTGAATGCCCTCTGTCCCGACGATCTGGAGCGTGTCATGGACGTTCTTGCCGGAGCGTTTGAGCGTATGCCAGCATTGGAAGAAACCGGCATTCGGTCCATCGTGAACGGGCCGATCACCTATACAATCGACGGAGCGCCTCTGGTCGGGCCGATCCCTGGCAAGCGCAACGCCTTCTGTATCATCGGCCTGCGCGCGGGGTTGGGCGAAGGCGGCGGCCACGGCTGGCTGCTGGCGCAACAGATTGTCCATGGGGAGGCATGTTATGACACATGGTGCCTAGATCCTCGACGGTTCACCGGTCATACGAATGTGGAACTGACTTCACTGAAGGCTATCGAGGACTATCAGAACGAATTCCGGTTCCACTTCCCGCATGAACATCGCCCCGCCGGACGACTGGCCAAGACAACCCCGCTGACGCCCATCTTGGCGGCAGAAGGGGCCGAGTTTACCGTCGTGAACGGGTGGGAGCGGATGGACTACATCAAGCCATCGCCCGATTTTCACCCCACACTCACCTTCAACTTCGATGAGGCGTTCGAAATCGTCGCAGAAGACGTGAAGAACGTGCAGGAAAATGTTGGCCTGTGCGAAGTCAACGGCTTCAACCGGTTCGAGATCACCGGCACCGATCGCCACAGTTTCCTCGATCGTATGTTCTGCGGCACGGTCACCAAGCGCGACGGCCGCGTGGGTCTGGGTTATCTTCTGAACGACCACGGCATGGTCAAGGCCGAAGCCACCGTGGCAAACCTGCTGGCCTCGGATCGAGGGCCAGAGCGGGTGTGGTACGGCTCGGCTGCGGCCAGCGAATATCACGACATGGACTGGCTGACCCAGCACATTCGCGAGGATGAGGATGTTCAGATCCGATCCCTGACCAATGATCAGACCATTCTGGTTCTGGCTGGCCCCAAAGCGCGCGATGTTCTGTCGGCCTGCGCCCGGGGCGACTGGTCGACGACGGCCTTCCCCTGGCTGTCCGTGCGTGAATGTTTCGTCGGGTTTGCCCCGGCCACGGTCATGGGTGTCAGCTTCTCAGGCGAGTTGGCCTATGAAATCCACTTGCCCAACGCCTCACTCTACGCGGCTTATCTGGCCCTGCGGGCGGCGGGTGAGGCCCATGGCATGAAGCTGTTCGGCGCACGCGCGGTGGAATCCATGCGGATGGAGAAGGGATTTCTGCATTGGAAATCCGACATCCTCACGGAATTCGACCCATATGAGACCGGTTTGGATCGGTTCGTAAACCTGAATAAGGGCGAATTCATCGGCAAGGAGGCCCTGTTGGAACGTCGCGCCAGCGGCAAGCGCAAGCAACTCGTGACGCTGCAGATCGACGCCACCCACGCACCCGCTCATGGCGGGGCTTCGTTGATGCATGGCAACACTGTGGTTGGCACCGTCACCTCGGGCGACTGGGGTCATCGGGTCGGGCGGAACCTGGCCTACGCGTTCATTGATCCAGCGCTGGCGGGCGAAGGGACCAACGTTCAGATTGACATGTATGGGGATCTAGTCGACGCGCAGGTCATCCTTGCCTCACCCTATGATCCTGAACACGTACGGATGCGCGCCTAGGCCCTTTCCACCCCAGCCAACAATTCACGAGCGAGGCGCATCTCAACCGTTTGGTCCCCGCCCGAGATCGCTTCAGCCGCCGCCTGAAGCTCTGAGTTTGCAATCGTCGCGCAGTGAAACCGCTCGCAGGTTCGGGCGAAATCTATGGCCGTATGGAGGGCAAACATCCGCGCCTTCTGGTCCTTTGCGCGGGACAAAGCCTGTCGGAATTCCGCCTCGGCTGGACTGGTTGAGGATTTCGCCAGCGCAAAAACCCGGTCGGTTTCTGCCTGTGCCCACCCCTCGTTGGTCAATCGCTGATGTTCACGCGCTTCCGCCAATGCGGTCAGAGCGCCTTCATGGTCGCCCATGGCAAGTGTGACTTCGGCAATCAGTGTCATGAAGAACGGTTTGTGATTTCCCGCTCCGCTGGCCCACCAAGCATCGGTCGCCCTTTTGAGATCCTTGATGGTGTCCGGGCCAGGAGATGCGTAGGCATTGACCCAGCTTCTCCAGACATTGGCTGTCAGGGTCATGAAGGTGAACGCGTGCTTGTTCGACAGCTCTTCCAGTTGCTCCATCTCCCGGGACACAGCGTCCGGATCGCGGCGCAGAAGATGCAGCATACACAGGTAAGTCAGAGCCTGCGCCACGCTATGGGCATGTTCAAGGTCGCGGGCAACCTCAACCGCCTGTGTCTGGATCTCCAGCGCCTTGTCCGGCTCACCGCGCATCCAGGTTGCGAGGCTCAGGAAGCAAGAGGTTATGGCCGCGTGGTCGGATCCATAGACATAGGCCAGATGCGCATCGCGGTCGGGGCGGTACAGCGCCAACGCCTGTTCGAGATGCGCGTGGGCGGGGTCCAGCTCTCCGATATGAAACAGCACCGCGCCCATCGCCCGATGGGCCACCATTTGATGTTGCGTTTCGCCTGATGTGTCCGCCAAGTCCAGAAGTTGCCGCGCCACGACCCGCGCCAAATCATACTCACCCCGAACCAAGTGAAAGGAATAGAGGCCGTTGAGCACCGGGAACAGGTTCTCTGTCTCTTCCATGCGTTCGCACAAGTCCCGTATCCGGGCATAGGTCGAACCGGTCTCATCCGCCGCGATACCTGCCGTCGAGCGCAGAACCCCTGCGCGCAGGGTCTGTATCTCGATCTCTCTCTTGTCACGCTCAACACTGGTCGTTTGGTCGCCCAGCAGATCAAGCGCCAGGGACAGCTGCGTATTCGCCTCGGTATTGGCCGAGCGTTTGACCGCGCGCTGACCGGCCAGATAGCGACAGTCGATCGCCTCATCCACCATACCTGCAAGGGTGTAGTGATGGGCCAGGACTTCCGGGCCTGCATCCTCGACCGCTGAGGTTTTCTGGTCCAGCGTTTTGGCCACCCGTTCGTGCAGAACCCGGCGTTCGGTTTTCAGAAGACTGTTATAGGCGGTGTCGCGGATCAGGGCGTGGCGATAGTTGAAGGTCTGCAACTCGTCATCTCCTGAGGTCGTGACGATGCCAGCCTCAACCAACAGGTCCAAACCGGACCGCAACACGGTATCGCTAAAACGCGACACTTTCGAGATCAACGGGTACGAGAATTGAGGCCCGATCACAGCCCCGATTTGCGCCACTTCCTTGGCCGAGCTCAGGCGGTCCAAACGTGCCATCAACGCATCTTGCAAGGCACTGGGAACCGAGCTTGCCGCAGAGGCCCCTCCGCTGGCGCGGGCGATTGGAGCATCGGGCATATCGCCTGCTTCCAACAGATCCTTCGTCACCTCTTCCACGTAAAGCGGCACGCCGTCGGATCGGGCCGCCACCAGTTCGTACATGGCGTCGGGGATGTCCTGGCCTTGCGCGACCTCATTTGCGATGCGTTTAACGTCCTGAAAATCAAGCTGCCTGAGGACCACTTTGGTCAGATTGGATTGCAACGCCCAACCTGGGTCAAATTCCGGCCGGAAGGTCATCACGACCATCACCGGAAGATCCCTAAGACGGTCCACAAGCCGATCCATCAGGGCCTTTGTCGTCGGGTCGAGCCAATGCGCGTCCTCAAACAACAGCAAAACCGGCTTTTCGGATACATCGGCCAGCAAATGGTCCAGCAACATCTCATTTGTCTGATCCATGATCTGCTGCGGTGTCAGGGTCAGCGGCCCCAACCGATCCTCGAACGGGACCGACAAAAGCGACGCGGCCAATCGCAGGACCTGATCCGAGGGGTCTTTCAAAACCGATGATATCTTGTCCAGTTTTGCCTCATCCGAGTGTTCAGACCTCAGATCGGCAACATGGTGAAGCCGCCGGATGATCGGATAAAACGAACTGGCAAAATGGTACGGCGAACACTGCAGTCGGATTTGCTCATGCGCGCCTTCGGGGGCTTTCTGCCGCAACTCCTCGATCAGTCGCGATTTCCCGATCCCCGGCTCTCCGGACACCAGCACGATTTGACCTTCGCCCTCACTGGCCAGCTTCCACTTGTCGCTGAGCGTCTCATATTCTGTCGCGCGACCGATCAGAGGGCCCAGTGCTGCACCCTCAACACGTCTGAAACGGCTGTCCGTATCGCGCGCGCCGGTCACTTGCCAAGCCTCAACTTCTTTCGTGAACCCCTTCAGTTTAAAAGACCCTTGCAGCACATAGTCGAAGGCCCCACCGGCCAACTGATGGGTCCGAGGCGACACGATCATGGTGCCGGGTTCCGCCATCGCCTGAAGACGGGCGGCCAGATTGGGTGTCTCACCCATCGCGGTGCCGTCTTCGAACATCTTCTCACCGCGTAAATCGCCAACCACGACCAGACCGGTGGCGATCCCGATCCGCACCTGGAGTTTTGCGTGAGTGCGGATCTCAGGCACTTCACGGATGATACGCAACCCGGCGCGGATGGCACGCTCGGGGTCTTCTTCATGGGCCAGCGGAAACCCGAAGAACACCATGATCCCGTCGCCGTAATAGCTTGCAATCTGACCGTCGAAATCCGCGACGGACGCCGCGCAGGTCTCTTTGAACAGCCGTAGAACCTCGGCCAGATCCTCGGGATCGACCCGCTGCGAAATCTCGGTCGAGCCAACCAGATCAATGAACATAACCGTCAGCTGACGGCGTTCGGCCACAATCGACGCGCCCAGCGCCGTGTTTTGAGGTCGGGGGGTGCCGTCAGTGGTTGCGCGTACCGCCTTCATGAACCGCCGCCGTGGCCCAAGAGGCAGGCCAATGGTCACAAGGTCTTCGTCGGTCAGCTCTGTCAGGTCGCCCAGCTCAATCTCATTGTCGGCGAAGGCGCTGGCGTATTTGGCCAGTCCGTGCTTGATCAGCCAACGTTCGATTTCTACCATACCATCCCTTCCACGGCTGCGAGCGTCCCCTTAGTGCAGTGAGGGTCGCCCAGCGCTCGACCCTACGAAAACAAGGGGCAAGGGATTGGTCAAGGGTCTACGCGTCATGGGTCTTGGGCACTACGCCCCGGCGTTGCAGATCAGGTCATCGCTTGCCAGATGGTCGATCAACGCGCGGACCCGCGTGGTCAGCCTGCGGTTTTGCGGGAAAAGTGCCGCCACGACGTAAGGTGTGACACGGTGTTCGGCGAATAGCTCGACCAATTCCCCGGACGTGAGCGCTTCCGCCACAGTGTAGGCCGGGCATCTGGCGATAGCCACTCCTGCAGCGGCTAACCGCGCCGAGGCTGCAGGCGCATTGGCCTGAAGGCGACCATTGACGTGCACCGCCACCTCGTTGCCATCGACATCAAACCGCCAGACCGCAGGGTCGCTCATGTTGCCGTCCAGGATGCACTCATGCGTGGCAAGGGCACTTGGATACGCAGGCGCGCCTGCACGTTCGAGATAGGCTGGAGACGCACACACAATCAGCGGCATCGGCCCCAGCCGGCGCATCTTAAGCGAACTGTCCCGTGTCGGCCCGATCCGGATCGCCAAATCCAGACCTTCTTCGATGATCGACACCCGGCGGTCTGAAAGGTTGAGGTCAATTTCGACCTCAGCGTGCTTTTCGACAAAAGCCGCCAGCGACGGGGCCAGCCGGAGTGAGCCGAACCCTGTCGGCGCGGAAATCCGTATCACCCCGCGCAAAGAGGTCTGCGCATTGCGCACCGCCTCCTCCATTTCGTCAAACCCGTCCAGAAGCGGTTCGCACATCGCCAGGTAGGTCGCCCCCGCATCCGTCAGGGATACGCTGCGGGTGGTTCGGTTCAGAAGCTGAACGCCCAGCGCCTCCTCCAGATCGGCCACATATTTGCTGACCAATCGCGACGACCGCCCCATCCGCTGGGCCGCCAATGTGAACGAGGCATTCTGCGCTACCAGCGCAAAGGCGCGCATTCGGTCTATCTTGTCCATGTTATTGCGCCCTCCTAGGGCTTAATGTTCCCCTAAAACTGCGCATTATCGCCCATTATGGCAAGCTGTATCTATAGCCGCAGAAGCAAATCCGCACATGACAGGAGCTGAAAAATGTCGAACGCAGTACGTATCCACCACTTCCCGAAATCCGGCCACGCGCACCGCGCTCTGGTCTTTGCCAAGCTGGCCGGTATCGCCCATGAGGCCGTTTTCGTCGATCTCGTTGCAGGCGAACACAAATCGCCCGAGTTTCTGGCGATGAACCCCAACGGGCAAGTCCCGGTGCTTGAGGATGGCGATGTTGTGGTCTCGGATTCCAACGCGATCCTCGTGTACCTGGCCCGGCAATACGCGCCTGACTGGGTGCCGAGCGATGCGGTAGGCGAAGCGGCGGTGCAGCGCTGGCTGACCCTCGCCGCGGGTGAGATCGCATTCGGATCCGCCGCGGCGCGGTTGATCACGGTGTTCGGAGCACCTCTGGACGTCGATTTCGCGGCCGCGACCGCAGCCAAGGCAATGCAAAAGCTTGAACAGGGATTGGAAGGCCGCGACTGGCTGGTTGGCGACCGACCGACCATCGCAGATGTGGCCGCCTACTCCTACACCGCCCACGCGCCTGAGGGGAACGTCTCGCTCGACCCATATCCGAATGTGCGGGCATGGATCGCCCGGTTCGAGGCGCTGGATGGGTTCGAGCCGATGCCAGCCACGGCCGTGGGCCTCGTCGCCTGAACGTCTGCGCCAGACACCCCATCGGAGACTTGCAATGACACCCGAAGAACCTCGCCACCCTCTGCCGCCGTTCACCCTAGAAACCGCCATTGAAAAGGTTCGCCTGGCGGAAGACGGCTGGAATGGCCGCAACCCGGCCAAGGTCGCGCTGGCTTACACGCCGGACAGCAAATGGCGCAACCGGGCCGAATTCCCCGTTGGCCGCGCCGAGATCGAGGCGTTTCTGACCCGCAAATGGAACAAGGAACTGGACTATCGCCTGATCAAGGAGCTCTGGGCCTATGACGGCAACCGCATCGCGGTGCGATACGCCTATGAATACCGTGATGACAGCGGAAACTGGTTCCGGGCCTACGGCAACGAGAACTGGGAATTCGACGAAAACGGCTACATGGCCAACCGGTACGCCAGCATCAACGAATTGCCGATCACAGAGGATGATCGCAAGTTCCACTGGCCTCTGGGCCGTCGCCCGGGCGACCATCCGGGGCTGAGCGATCTGGGCCTTTAAACACACACCAAGGAGGTAAGACGATGTCTGGCACGGATACTCCGTTTCACGCGGGCGAACTGGCGGCGCAGATGCGGGCGGGTGCGGGCGACATAGCCCGCAGGGCCGCTCCGTACATTCGCGACCACTTGCCGGACCAGCATCGCGCCTTCTATCAGGCGCAGCCGTTTCTGGTGGCTGCGTCCAGCGATGCAGTGGGCCGCGTATGGGCGACAATCATTGAAGGCGAGGACGGGTTCGTTCATTCGCCTGATCCCCGCAAATTGACCGTAGATACCGTGATCGACCTGCGTGATCCGTTGGCAGAAAGCCTGAGAAAAGGGGCTGATATCGGCGTTGTCGGCATCGAGCTGGCGACGCGCCGACGCAATCGGTTCAGCGGTCGGACCCGTCCAGCCGACACCGGTTTCGCAATCGACGTTCGCCAGAGCTTCGGCAACTGCCCTCAGTACATCAATGAACGCGACTGGCGGCGGGTGGCCACCAATAAACCGGCAGAGGCGGTAGTCTCTGACCACCTCTACCCCGCGCAGATGGCCCGTATCAGCGCCTCGGATACCCTGTTCATCGGGTCCGGTCGGCATGGTCCGCAACAGGCGGCTTCGAACGGGTTTGATGCCTCTCATCGCGGAGGGACACCCGGATTTGTTCGCGTGGTCGCTCCAAACCGTCTGCGTATTCCCGACTATTCCGGCAACAATTTCTTCAATACGATAGGCAATCTGTTAGAGAACCCCCGCATCGGGCTGCTATTCGTCGATTTCGCGACCGGAGGACTGCTGCATCTGTCCGGGCGGGCCGAGATCGACTGGGCTCCGGCCGAGGCGCGTGACCCCAACATTCTGCGCATGATCGACGTACAGGTCGACGCCGTGATTGACCGACCAAACGCGCTGGCTCTGAGATGGTCGGCTGAGCCGACCCCATCGAGACAGCTGGTCGTTACGGACAAGATTGCCGAGGCCGAGGGGATCACCTCATTTCACTTGCGACCCGCAAATGGAGGTCCGCTTGCCGCTTTTGAGGCCGGGCAGCACCTGCCGATTGTGCTCAGCGTTCCGACGCATGACACCAAGCTGCGGCGGACATACACCCTGTCCGGCAACCCCGCTGAGGACCACTACAGGATCACTGTGAAACGCGAACCGAATGGTGCTGCCTCCCGCTTTCTGCACGACGTGGCGCAAGTGGGCAACGTGATCGAGGCCAAACCGCCGGCCGGAGATTTCCTGATCCCGTCCGGCGACACCCCCCTTGTCCTCGTCAGCGCCGGCGTTGGCGTGACCCCGATGATCGCAATGCTGCATCAGATTGTGGCGCAGCACCCTGACCGTCCGGTTTGGTTTATACACGCCGCGCGCAACGGACGGTTTCACGCGCTGCGCGGCGAAGTTGACCACCTGATTGCCACCAGCCCGACCGCACGAAAACGGACCTACTACAGTGCACCTGTCGCCCAGGAGGTAGAGGGGCAGGATTTTGACATCAAGGGCCGGATCACGGCGCAGGAGCTGATTGCATTGAACACCGGTCTCAACGCTCAGTATTTGCTCTGCGGTCCGTTGGATTTCATGACCGACTTGAAATCCGGCCTTGAAGCGTTAGGGGTCGGGGAAAACCAGATCCATTTCGAGGTCTTTACCACCTGAGCGCGTCAGCGCCCACACTCTGATCCGACCATCCTGCAAGGCGTATTGATCGTTGTCACTGCCACGATTATCTATTTCAGATGATTGATAAAAACGGTAAACGTGTTGTTTTTTCGCGGTTCAAGGTCCTGGCGCTCTTCATAGCGGTGCTTTGGGCGATACAGGTTCTCAACTGGACGGTTGGGTACCGCCTGAACCTCGCGTTCGGGCTGATCCCAAGGCAGATCGCCGGGTTGGACGGTATCTTTGGCATGCCACTTCTGCATGCCAGCTTTCCGCATCTCATTTCTAACACGCCTCCGCTGATCCTGATGGGGGCCTTGCTGGCGGCTACAGCAACACGGGCATTGTTGGTCGTGAACGCCGTCATCATCGCTTTGGGCGGAGCGCTGGTCTGGCTGTTCGGAAACACAGCCATCCATATCGGCGCATCCGGTCTGGTGTTCGGGTGGTTCGGCTTTCTGGTCGCGCGGGGATTGGTTGATCGGTCGCCCGTGACCCTTGCCGTGGCCATGGTGGTTGGGGTGCTTTACGGATCAATCCTTTGGGGCGTTCTGCCCGGTCAGCCCGGCATCTCGTGGGAGGCGCATCTGTTCGGCGCAATCGCAGGCGTTGCCGCAGCCTTGCTTGTCCGAACTCATGTACATGCCCCCCGGATTTTGAACGTGGACCAACCATAGACAAGCATCACGGGAAAGGGGTTGATTGCGGATCAGTGACACACCCTTGGCGCCGGGATTTGTCCGATCCTGATCGACGTATTCTCGCCCACCGCATTGCCTGGCGGAATAAGCGGGTATTTCGCTGGCCGCCAATGCCAAACAGCACGCCTTTGAGGTGTTTGCGCACGGGCATTGTATCTTGATGCATTCAGAAGCGCGCGACGCCAAGAATTAAACATACATCGCTAGTTTGCGCTGGACTGAGCGGCACTCGATCATAGTTCCTGCTATCGCAGCGCTGGAAAAAACCGCGGGCGATCCTTGCGCCCGCGGAACAGGTCAGCCAGACCTACTGTGTCTTTGTCATCGCCGCACGTAGCAATTCCGGGCGATCCGATTGTGATGGCAGGAACACAGCCTGAGATCCGGCATCCAGCGCGGACAGGCTTGCGTCATACCACTGCATTGCCAGATCGCGACGCTCTTGCACGCCGAAGCCTTCGCGCAGGTGGTGGCCGATCAGCTCTCCGTAGGCAGGTTCACCCATGGCAACCAGCATCAGGGCCGAGCCCACGGCGCTGTCCATATTATCCTGACGGTAGCCCATCGCGAGACAGACCTTGCTGGTCGCGGCAAGGTCTTCGGGGCTGAGGCCGGAATCCAGAGCCAGCTTGCGCATCTGCGTTTCGGCATCGGCTTTCGACGTCAGCGACAGCGATACAACCTGTGGCGCTAGCATCTCACCGTAGGACTCGCATTGCGCCGCTACTTGATCCGGTGTCAGGCCCTGAATGTCCTGCATCAGATCCTCACCCCTCGCCATGGCGTAGCTGCGCGCCAGACAAAACTGCTCGCTCAGGGCGAAATCTGGGTCCGACATATTCGCCAGCGTCGTGTAGCCGCCATTGGTCGAAGTTTGCAGCATCACCGCACTACAACGGTTGGCCAGAGACGGGCCACCGGTACCGCCCGCAAACAAGCTTGGCAGGGCTGCGGAGGCAGTATCGGTCGCTTCCGGTTCGGGTGCCGGTTCGGCAGGTGCCGCCGTTGCAGTCACAGGTGCCACAGGTTGTGGCGCCGGTTGCGGAGCAGCGGCCACAGCCGTGCCCGTTTGGACTTGCCGACGATAGGCCATCAACAAAGGCTGACCGGAGAGCTGAGTGCTGGCCTGACCGCCACTCGTGCCCCAGTAATAGGCCTGCATCAGGAAATCACGCTGATAGGGTTGGAAATCATACCCGTTGACCGGGTATCCCATGGACGCCTGATACCGTTGGATTGCAGCTCGCGTGCCGGCACCCACCTGACCATCAACACGCCCTGCATTGTAGCCAAAATAGTTGAGCGCCGTTTGCGTCTGCGCCCCTTGCGAGGTGGATGGGATGCCCGACCGATATGTCCGGGTGGTCGAGCGCTGCGCTTTCTTCTTTTGCTGATCTTTGCCGATCGCGTAGCCAACCACGCCTCCTACGACCGCGCCGCCGATAAAGTCACCCGCGTCTGCCCTGGCAATCTGGGGATTCGCGGTCGACAAAGCGAAGGTCAAACAAAGTGCTGCCACTAAACGAAAAATCATAATTTACCTCCAAAACACAACAACAATTGGAGGAAATTATAGCACAACGCCGCCGCGCATGCGGAAAAAAGGCGGATCAGGATCTTTGCAGATCGACCCGCCAGTAGATGCCGCCCCTGGATTCATGAAACCAGAGGCGGCACGCGTTGGTATCAGCCCCGTTGCCCCACATGGCGGCCCGCCCCTTGAGGGGCTGGCAGCCTGGCGTGATCTTCGGCAAAAGCGGTCAGTTTCGCGACCACTCCCTCGGTAGGCAGAGAGGTTTTGCGCGCGTTCAGATCCATATGCAGCAACAGGGTTTCGACGGTGGCCGCGACCTCTCCATCCGGTCCGTGCAGACGGTGGAACAGGTGCATTTTTTTGCCTTCACCGCGCAGAACCTGCGTTGTGACGGTCAGCCGATCCCCTGCATGCAATTCCGCATGGTACTGCACGAAGTTCTCAACCGTGAAGTAGCTGTTGCCCGCCGCGATATAGTCCGCATCCGCGCCGATCATCAGCATGAAATTGTCCGTCGCCTGAGCCGAGACCTCGATATAATGGGCCTCATTCATGTGGCCGTTATAGTCTGTCCAGCTTTGCGGGATGACACGATCCACGGTGATCGGCAGGTCATCACCTTCGGGGTCAGGCAACATCGCTTCGTGCGCGTTCAGAACGCCGCCCGCGCCGCTGCCGGTTTTCTTCAGCGCGCGCATCATCCCGATCAGGTTGTCGTCGCGCAGACGCTCCAATTCGCGGATCGACATATGGCCGGATTGCGCATCCGATTGACCGGCGATCAGGTCGACCAGTTCATCGGTAAATTCCGGCACATCCATCAGCTTGGTCCACGGCCATTGCAGGGCCGGGCCGAACTGCGCCATGAAGTGTTTCATCCCTGCTTCGCCACCCGCGACACGGTAGGTTTCGAACAGACCCATCTGCGCCCAGCGGATACCAAACCCCATACGGATCGCTTCGTCGATTTCTTCAGTCGTGGCGACGCCATCCTTGACCAGCCAAAGCGCCTCGCGCCAGACAGCCTCGAGGAACCGGTCGGCGATATGCGCATCAATCTCTTTGCGCACAGTCAGCGGATACATCCCGATGGACCGAAGGATATCCGACGCCTTGGCGCAAGTGTTCGCATTTCCCACCAGCTCGACCAGCGGTAGCAGGTAGACGGGGTTGAATGGGTGCGCGACGACAACGCGACCGCCGTGTTCGTTCAGTTCAGAGGGTTTGAACCCCGAGGTCGAAGACCCGATCACCGCATCCGCAGGCGACAACTCGTCGATCTGCGCGTGGATCTTGTGCTTGAGGTCCAACCGCTCGGGGACGCTTTCCTGAACCCATACGGCACTGGCCAAAGCCTCGCCCATATCGTCATGAAAGGTCAGAGTACCCTCGGCCGGCAGCGCCTTGTCATAAAGGGCGGGCAAGGCGCGGCGGGCATTGGCAAGCACTTCGCCGATTTTGCGCTCGGCTTCCGGGTCCGGGTCAAAGACCGAAACGTTCCAGCCGTTCAGCAGAAAGCGGGCAACCCAGCCCCCGCCGATCACGCCGCCGCCGATGATGGTTGCTTTTTGTGTCATGGCGCAAGTGTCTCCGTATGGCCATCAATGGACAGAACCTGCCCCGAGATTTTGGTTCCCGCCTCCGAGGCAAGGAAATGAATGCTGTTCGCCACGTCCTGCGCCGTCACCCATGTTTTCATGGACACGCCAGTCACATAGGCGGCGCGCATGGTTTCGATACTCTGACCATGGGCTGCGGCTTCGTTGGCCAGCACACGCTCCATCCGGTCGCCTTCAACAGCACCGGGGCAGATCGCGTTGACGCGGATGCCAAAAGGGCCAAGCTCCATCGCGAGGGTTTTGGTCAGACCGATCAGGGCCCATTTAGCCGCCGCATAGGGCGACCGCATCGGATAGCCCATGATCCCAGCGGTGGACGAGGTCATGACGATCAGGCCACTTTTTTGCACCTTCATGACCCGCGCCGCCCAGCGGCAGGTCAGATATGCACCGTGCACGTTGGTGGCGAGGCATTGCTGCCACGCGTCATAAGCCAGATCTTCGATCGGCCCGGCGGGGCCGCCGGTGCCGGCATTGGCGCAGACCACATCAATGCCGCCCCATTCGGCCTCAACCGAACTTAGGAAAGCGTCCATGGCGGCTTCCGAGGTGACATCGGCAACCACGGCGATACTGCCGGGATGCGCTTCAGCAAAGCTCTGAACCGCGGCAGGGTCTGCGTCGCAGACCGCTACTCGTGATCCGTCTTGAATGAATTGCTCCGCAATGACGCGGCCGATGCCAGCCGCGCCTGCGGTTACAAGAACGCGCCTGCTCATTTTGCGACAGGAGCGCGCTTGGTCAGGCCCAGTTTCTCGCGCACGGCGTCTGGGCCGATGATCTTGGCGCCCATGTTCTCGATCACCGTCACGGCCCGTTCAACCAGTTGCGCGTTGGTGGCCAGAACGCCTTTTTCCAGAAACAGATTGTCCTCAAGCCCAACGCGGACATTGCCACCAGCCAGCACCGATTGCGCAACATAGGGCATCTGATCGCGACCCAGCGAGAAGGCCGACCATGTCCAATCAGAGGGCACCGCATTGACCATCGCCATGAAGGTGTTGATGTCATTGGGGGCACCCCACGGCACACCCATACACAGTTGGACCAGAGCGTTGGGCTCCAGAATACCCTCTTTCACCAATTGCTTGGCGAACCAAAGATGGCCGGTGTCGAAGGCTTCGATCTCGGGCTTTACGCCAAGATCGGTCATCATCTGACCCATCGCCCGCAGCATGCCCGGCGTGTTGGTCATCACATAGTCTGCCTCGGCAAAGTTCATGGTGCCACAGTCGAGCGTGCATATCTCGGGCAGGCATTCGGCAATATGCGCCATCCGCTCCGTCGCGCCGATCATGTCAGTGGCCGCTTCATTGACCGGAAACGGGCTCTCGGTCGGGCCGAACACAATATCACCGCCCATTCCGGCCGTCAGGTTCAGCACCACGTCGACTTCAGCATCGCGAATGCGGTCTGTCACTTCTCGGTACAGGCCCAGATCGCGCGACGGCACACCAGTTTCCGGGTCGCGCACGTGGCAATGCACAACGGCAGCCCCCGCCTTGGCCGCATCAATCGCCGAATTGGCAATCTGCTCGGGCGAGCGCGGTACATGCGGAGACTTGTCCTGCGTCCCACCCGATCCAGTGATGGCACAGGTGATGAAAACTTCGCGGTTCATGGAAAGGGGCATAACTTTGTCCTTCGATCAGCAGGAATCGCGCCTTGGCAGGCGACTGAATGCGGCAACGCTACTTTCAAAACTCCTAAACGGGCGATACATTTCTCGTCAGGAGGAATACTTTTGTCGTCATCCCCTCATGAGCATTTCGAGTTCCTGTTGCTGGACGGGTTTTCCAACATGGTTCTGGCCAGCGCGCTGGAGCCGTTGCGGGACGTCAAGATGCGCGCGCTCTACGCCAGCCCGGGTTGGGAGATCACCAGCCTGAACGGCGAACCCGTGGAAAGCTCGAGCGAAATACAAGTTTCTCCAAATCGGGTCTTCGACCCAGCAAAATCGACCGGAACGCTGGTCATTGTGGCCGGTTACCGCGTCCGGCAGCAAATCAATAGAGAGCTTCTAGTTGCGATCCGACAGGCTGTTCGGACCGCCAAGTGCGTTCTGGCCTTGGATACGGCGGCCTGGATTCTGGCCGAAGCCGGGGTTCTGGACGGGCACCAAGCTACGATCCACTGGCAAGAGTTTGATGCCTTTCGCGAAAGCTTTCCCAAAGTGAACGTGTCCAGCGCCCGGTTTGTCCATTCCGGACCGTTTCTGACCTGCGGAGGGGCCAGCACGGCGCTGGAACTTACGCTCGACCTGATCCAGAACCTGTTTGGCCCAGCCGCCGCGTTTGATGCATCGAACATGTTCATCTACGACCCTGCCCGCCAATCCGAGCTGAAGCGCGGTTCTCAACAATTGCAGGATCGTGGGTCGCCGAAACTGCTGGACGCGCTGAATGTCATTGCCGAAAACGTCGAGACTCCGCTGACAACCTTTGAGCTTGCCGAACGCGTCTCGCTCTCCGAGCGCAGCCTCAGCCGCGCGTTTGCGGATGAGCTAGGAATGACGACCGGCAAATACTACAAGCTCTATCGTCTGCAACATGCGCGCTATCTGGCGCAGGAAACACGCCTGAGTGTCGAGCAGATCGCCCTGCGATGCGGGTTTTCCTGTGCGTCGGCCCTGGGGCGGTCGTTCACCCGTGAATTCGGCCGTCCGATCAGCGCCTTTCGCCCGCAAAACCGAAACGGGCCGTCCGATGGGACAGCCCGCTCCGTCTAACGCTTGGCAGATCACGCGGCTGCGATCTGACCTGCTTTTTCAACCAGCACCTCGGCCTGCCGGATCGATGCATAATCGATCAGGCGACCGTCCAGCGAGACAGCGCCCTTGCCTGCCGCTTCAGCGTCGGCCATCGCGACGAGAATCCGCTTGGCCTTGTCCACCTCGGCATCCGAAGGCGACATGACCTCATTGGCCAGCGCAATCTGGCTGGGGTGAATGGCCCACTTGCCCTCACAACCCAGAACAGCTGCGCGCTTGGCCGCCGCGCGATAGCCAGCGGGGTCCTGAAAATCACCGAACGGGCCGTCGATCGGGCGCAACCCGTTTGCACGTGCCGCGACCACCATACGCGCAAGCGCGTAGTGCCACATATCACCCCAATGGGTCATGCGGCCGCCCTCAGGATCCGCATCCGTCAGGACCGAGTAGTCCGGGTTCACACCGCCAATGATTGTTGTCCGCGCACGGGTCGAGGCCGCATAGTCGGCAACCCCGAAATGCAGGCTTTCGTTGCGTTTCGATGCGGCAGCGATCTCGCTGACATTCTGCATACCAAGCGCGGTTTCGATGATATGCTCGAACCCGATCCGCTTTTTGTAACCCTTGGCGTCCTCGATCTGGGTGACCAACATGTCGACAGCATAGACATCGGCGGCGGTGCCGACCTTGGGGATCATGATCAGGTCCAGACGCTGACCGGCCTGTTCGACCACATCCACCACGTCGCGATACATATAGTGCGTATCTAGCCCGTTGATCCGAACCGACATGGTCTTGTTACCCCAGTCGATGTCATTCAGGGCCTCGATGATGTTATTGCGGGCCTGTTCCTTTTCGTCTGGGGCAACGGCGTCTTCCAGATCCAGGAAGATCACATCCACATCCGACTTGGCCGCTTTTTCAAACATGCCGGGCTGGCTACCCGGGACAGCCAATTCGCTGCGGTTCAGACGGGCCGGAGCCTGTTCGATTGGGTGAAAGCTCATGGTTTAGGGTCCTTGGTTTTACAGGTTCGGATAGATCGGGAAGCGGGCGCAGAGGTCTGCGACTTCGGCTTTGACCTTGGCTTCGACCTCGGCATTGCCGTCTTCGCCATTGGCGGCGAGACCGTCGAC